>JAJCXP010000209.1 GCA_029263375.1 Acidobacteriota bacterium
GAACTGGCAGATCTGCAGCCCCTCCGAAGCGTTGCGGGTAATCGCCAGCTCTTCCGGATCGCATCCGAACAGCCGCCCGAGGCGCTGTCTTACCGGCTCGCGCTGCGGTTGAAGCACCTTCCACATCGTGTAGGGCGGCGCTGTATTTGAGTAGGCGAGGTGTCTCTCCATCGCCTGCTGCACGACTCGCGGCGCAGGGCTGACGCCACCGTTGTTCAAATTGACCAGAGTGCGATCGACCGTGAACGCCTGCTGCGCCTCGAACCAGAAGTAGGGGTCCGCGGCGAGTTCAGCGGGCGTACCGGTGTGGCGCGCCAGCTCTGCGGCGACCGCCAGGGCACGCTCGGGCCGTAGGGTGACGACGGTCGGAACGGCGGCGGCCGCCGCCAGGAAAGCTCGTCGGCTCGAAGTCATCTTCCTCCTACCTGTTCTCGGCTGTCGCGATGATACCTGCTAGACTTCCTAAAATCTCGAAAGATCCGATGACCCATCCGACCGCGGCAGCACCGCTTGGAGAACCCAGGCTCTACCTGCGCGCGGAGATGGACGCGCCTGAGCTTCTAAATCTGGATGCCGGTGAGGTGGTGGTTTTCAGCAACGCCCGTCGTCCGGGACGCGCTCCCAACGAGGATGCCGCCGCGGTGGTGCCGCTCGGCGATCGGCGGGCAGTCCTGCTCCTGGCCGATGGCATGGGCGGTGCGGCGGCCGGCGATCGCGCCGCCGGCATCGCGATCCGCACCGCCACCGAGTGGGTGCTCGGCGCGAGGCCCGGAGGCTCCGGAGTTCGCAACGCGATTCTCGACGGCATCGAGGAGGCCGATCGCTCGGTCCGCGATCTCGACCTCGGCGCGGGCACGACCTTCGTCGCCGCCGAGCTGTGGCAAGACCAGGTCCGCACCTATCATGCAGGTGATTCGATGGCGGTACTGATCGACGCCGACGGCCGACCCCGCTGGCGAACGACACCTCATTCTCCGGTGGGCTTCGCGATCGAGGCCGGCCTGCTCGATGACGCTCGGGCCATGACCCACCAGGCACGGCACCTGTTGACCAACGCGATCGGCAAGCGCGCGACCCATGTCGAGGTGGGCGCGTGCCGGCCCCTGCTTCCGGGCGACACGCTGGTCGTCGCCAGCGACGGTCTGTTCGACAACCTGATGCTCTCCGAGATCGGCGAACGTGTTCGCCACCGCGAGCTCAGGGAGGCGGTCGGCGATCTGGTCGGTACCGCTACCGGACGGATGATCTCGCCCGAGTCGTCGGACATCTCGAAGCTCGACGATCTGACCATCCTGGCCTTTCGCTCCCGGCCGCCCGAGGCGCTCAGGACCCTTGATTTCAGCCCCGTCGAGAGCGCCTAGCAGCTGACAACATCCTTGATGCGCCGGCCGGAATCCAGTAGGTTGGCCGGCGTACATGACACCTTCGCTGGCTTCCACACAGCGTGACGAGCGGCTCCAAGCCGACTACGAAGCGTTTCTGAGCGCTCATCCCGGCTTCGAGAGCACGGCTGAGATCGACCAACTGCGCGCAAAGGAGTTCTCGCGCCTCGACCGTTTGGGTCACGTCTACCTCGACTACACCGGTGGCGGCCTCTACGGCGAGTGCCAGGTACGCAGCCACTCCGACTTCCTGCTCGACAGTGTCCTCGGCAACCCGCACTCGAAGAACCCGACTTCGCGGGAGACCACCGATCGCTGTGAGGAGTGCCGGCGGCACATCCTCAGGTTCTTCAATGCAGCGCCCGACGAGTACGCGGTGATCTTCACCGGCAACGCCAGCCAGGCCCTCAAGCTGGTCGGCGAGTCGTACCCTTTCGAGCGCGGTGACCGGTTGCTGCTGACCTTCGACAATCACAACTCGGTCAACGGCATCCGCGAGTTCGACCGCGCCCACGGCGCCGAGACCGCATACATCCCGGTGGTGCCGCCGAGCATGCGGGTCGACGAGGAGGCGCTCGAGCGCCAACTCGAGCTCGGCGCCAACTGCAAGCACGCCCTGTTCGCCTATCCGGCACAGTCCAATTTCTCAGGCGTTCAGCACCCGCTGGAGTGGATCGAGCGCGCACAGGCGAAGGGCTGGGACGTGCTGCTCGATGCGGCCGCCTTCGTGCCCACCAACCGACTCGACCTGTCGCGCTGGAAGCCGGACTTCGTCGCCCTCTCGTTCTACAAGATGTTCGGCTACCCGACCGGCGTCGGCGCCCTGATCGCGCGCCGCTCGGCGCTCGAGAAGCTGCACCGGCCCTGGTTCGCGGGCGGCACCATCTCGGTCGCCTCGGTACAGGCCGACACCCACTACCTCGCTGCCGGCGAAGCCGCCTTCGAGGACGGCACGCTCGACTACTCGAACATCCCGGCGGTGGACGTCGGGCTGACCTTTGTCGAGAAGATCGGGCTCGATCGAATTCATGAGCGCGTGCGAACGCTTACCGATTGGCTGATCACGAGACTGATGGAGATGCGGCACGGCAACGGCGAGCCGCTCATCCGACTCTACGGCCCGAACAGCTGTGAATCGCGAGGCGGCGCCGTGACCATCAACTTCTTTCGCGCCTCGGGCGAGGTGATCGACCACGATCTGATCGAGCAGGAGGCCACCGCACGCCGGATCTCGTTGCGCACCGGCTGTTTCTGCAACCCGGGCGCCGGTGAGATGGCCCTCGGCATTTCGCGCAGCGAACTCGTGACCTGCTTCAGCCGAACCTCGGCGGACCGCATGACCTACGACGCTTTCCGCCGCTGTATCGACGGCAAGAGCACCGGCGCCGTGCGCGTCTCGATCGGCATGGTCTCCAACTTCGCTGACGTTCACACCTTCATTCACTTCGCTCGTGGCTTCCTCGAGCCTTGAGCCGGAGCGCGGCCGCCGGCCGCCGAGCTCCCAGATCGGAGAAACACCCATGAGGCGATGGACAACTCTATTGGTGCTGTGCCTTGCCACCCTGGTCGGGGTGGCCGCCGCGAGCGACGACCCAGCCAGCCGGCTGCACGACCTTTTCGATCGGGAGTGGGAGTGGCGGCTCGAGGCCAACCCACTGATGGCGACCAACGTCGGCCGTCACGAGTGGAACGATCGACTGCCGATGATGTCGCTCGCCGCGCAGCGCCGCCGCGCCGAGACGCGGCTGCATTTCCTCCAGGAGCTCAGTGGCATCGACCGTTCGCAGCTCGAGCGAAGCGACCAGATCAACTACGACATGTTCAAGAGTCAGCTCGAGCTGGCGGTCGCGGACTACCAATTCGGCGGCTACCAGATGCCGCTCAACGCAGACTCGGGTTTCCATTCGTCGTTCGCTCGCCTAGCGACTCGAGTGCCGCTCGTGACCACCAACGACTACGAGAACTACATCGCTCGAGTGGCTGCCTTCAAGGCCTACGTCGAAGAGCAGATCCTGGCGATGCGCCGAGGTATCGACATCGGCATGACCCTGCCCAAGGTCGTCCTCGCCGGCATCGAGAAGACGATCGAAGCGCACATTGTCGACGACCCGACCCAGAGCGGTTTCTGGAAACCGTTCGAGGAGTTTCCGGGCTCAGTGCCGGCAGTCGATCACGAACGACTGCGCACCGCCGGCAGACAGGCGATCGAGGAAGGCGCACTGTCCGGCTACCGGATGTTCTACGACTTCATGGTCGACGAGTACATTCCGGCCGCCCGGGAAACGTTGGGCGCGATCGAGCTGCCCAATGGCGAGGCCTACTATCAATCGGAGATCCGACGCTACACCACTCTCGATCTGACCCCTGACGAGATCCATCGGGTCGGGCTCGACGAGGTGGCGCGCATCCGCGCGGAGATGGAGGCGATCATCGAGCAGGTCGGCTTCGAGGGCACGTTCGCGGAGTTCCTCGCCTTCCTGCGCAGCGACCCGCAGTTCTATCCCAAGAGCGCCGAGGAGCTGCTGATGCGGGCGGCCTACATCTGCAAGCGAATGGACGCCAAGCTACCGTCGCTGTTCAAGACGCTGCCGCGGCTGCCCTACGGCGTCGAGCCGGTGCCGGACGCGATCGCTCCCAAGTACACCGCCGGACGCTACGTCGGCGCTCCGGTGGGTGGCACCCAGCCGGGCTTCTACTGGGTCAACACCTACGGTCTCGAGAGCCGAACGCTCTACACCCTCGAGGCGCTGTCGCTCCACGAAGCGGTCCCGGGACATCACCTCCAGGGAGCGCTCGCCCAGGAGCAGGATGGGCTGCCGAACTTCCGGCGCTACTCCTATATCTCGGCCTTCGGCGAAGGGTGGGGGCTCTACTCCGAGTGGCTCGGCCTCGAGGCCGGCTTCTACACCGACCCCTACAGCAACTTCGGCCGGCTGACCTACGAGATGTGGCGGGCCGTCCGGCTGGTGGTCGACACCGGCGTCCACGCCAAAGGGTGGACCCGGCAGCAGATGCTCGACTTCATGACGTCGAACACGGCGCTCGCCCTCCACGAGATCCAGACCGAAACCGACCGCTACATCTCGTGGCCAGCGCAGGCCCTGTCGTACAAGCTCGGCGAGCTCAAGATCAAGGAGCTGCGCCGGCGCGCCGAGAGCGAGCTCGGCACGGCTTTCGACGTCCGCGAGTTTCACGACGCAGTGCTGCTCAACGGCTCCGTGCCACTGCCGGTGCTCGAGGAGCAGATCGACAGGTTCATCGTCGATCAGCGCGGATCGTCGCCGAGTTGACCGGTTACCGATAAGCATGCGACGGACTCGACTCCTACCCCTCATCCTGCTCCTCGGCGCCGCAGTCGCCGGCTGCGGACGTCTCCAGGGACCACCGGTGGAGCTCGGCTATCGTGACTCCCTGGTCGGAGCCGGCAAGATCGTTCGGATCGAGAACACGTCGAGCGAGCCGCTCACCGGTATCGAGGTCGAGATCGCCGCCCGCTCGGGCGAATCGCGCACCCTCAGCCTCGAGCAGTTGGACGGCTACGACACGCTCGAGATCGGCTGGAAGAAGCTCGGCGGCTGGCAGGTGCCGCCAGGAGCGCGGGTCAGGGTGAGCGCCGACGGCTACTTCCGGGCCTTCAGGGGCGAGCTGCCCGCCGACAGCGAGGCCGAATGACGGCCAGGGCACGAGCTTCGAGCACGCTCCTGGCCTGCTTGCTCGCGACCGGGCTGGCCGCAGGGCAGGAAGCGCCGAGCCCGGCCGGCGCCTGGTCGGGCTCGATCGGAATCGAGGAGGAGGGCGACGTCAACGAGGTCGAGATCGAGATCCGTCGCACGCCGGACGGGTTCTGGACCGGCCTTCTGCTCACCGGCACGCCGCCCGCCGAGCCGATCCGGCTGACCGCTGTCACGGTCACCGCCCAGGGGATCCGCTTCACCGCCGAGGGCATGCCTGGGGCGCCCGAGTTTGTCGGCCGGCTCTCGCCAGACGGCCGGGAGATCCTCGGCGAGGCCTGGATCGAGCCGCCGGCGCCACCCCCAGGCGCCGACGTGTTCCTCGCGCCGATCGAACACCGGGGAAAGCTCTGGAGTCCCGGCGTACCGATCAACGTCACCGACCGGGATGGCTACGACAATCAACCGCGCTTCCTCGCCGACGCCTCGGCGCTGCTCTACACGTCGATTCGCGACCAGCAGGCGGACATCTACCGCTACGACGTCGCCGGCGGCGAAACGGTCCGTCTGACCGAGACCACCGAGAGCGAATACTCGCCGACGCCGCTACCCTCGAGCGACGGCTTCTCCACCGTGCGCGTCGAGGAGGACGGCACCCAGCGCCTCTGGAGCTTCGATCTCTCGGGCGCGGAGCCGGCGCTGCTGCTCGAGAGCGTCCAGCCGGTCGGATACCACGGCTGGCTCGACGAGCATCGGCTGGGGCTCTTCGTGCTCGGCTCGCCACCGACCTTGCAGCTCGCCGACGTGATGCTCCAGAGCAGTGAGACCGTAGCCGAGAACATCGGCCGGTCGATCCACGTCACTCCCGATGGCCGGGCGGTCAGCTTCATCAGCAAGCCGAGCCCCGAAGCCTGGGAGATCCAGCTGATCGGCCTCGACGACCGCGCCCGGCGAACCGTGATCGCTACCCGCGCCGGCAGCGAGGACTTCGTCTGGACGCCGGACGGCCAGATCCTGATGGCCGAGGGATCCGAGCTCTTCGTGTGCGACCCGGGCGCCAAGTCGCCCGCCTGGCGCATGACCGGCGACCTTGCGCCGCACGGCGTCCACGGCATCACCCGGCTCGACGTGAGCTCCGATTTCCGCTGGCTGGCAGTGGTCGGCGAACGCCTTGTATCGGGGCCGCCGGCCGAGCGTCTCCGGCGGCCGTTCAGCCTCCTGCGACGCGAATGACATCGGCGGCGACTCGGGTGTGAAACAATCGCCGCGCTAACCCAGGGAGCACTTGTTGCCGACCCTACCCGATCGCCTTCCCCTCCTACCGCTCGTCAACACCGTTGTCTTTCCGGCCGCCGTGGCGGCGCTCAAGCTGTCCGGCAAGACCAGTCAGCGGATCGTCGAGGCGCTCGACGACGAGGAATCGCTGGTGGCGCTCTTCTACCCGGAGGAGCTGCTCGACGACGAGCTCTCCCCGGACGATCTACAGTCGATCGGAGTCGCGGCGCGCGTCGTCCAGACCCTCAAGCTCGACGGCTCGCGCCACCAGATTCTCTGTCGCGGTCTGTGCCGGATCGAGCTCTTGGGGGTCGAGGAGACGGCTCCCTACCTCACCAGCCAGGTGCGCCAGATCCCGGTTCCGGCTGCGCCGAAGGGTTCGGGCGACCAGGCTCTGGTCCGCCAGGCGATCGACGCCTACGCCGATCTGGCGGCCGCCGATGATCGCTACCGCCTCGAGTCGGTCGAAGTGCTCCGAGCGAATTCGAAAGCCGGGGCCGACTTCTTCTCCGACCTGCTGGCCTCGCTGCTCGACGCACCCCTCGAGATCCAGCGCCGGTTGATCGAGACCATCGACCCCGCCGAACGACTGCGCTTCCTGCTCGAGCTGCTCGAAGAGGAGTCCGATCGCAAGCTGGTGGCGCGCGAGGTCCACGCCCAGGTCCAGAAACGGGTCGATGACAAGAAGCGTGAGTACCTGCTGCGCGAGCAGCTGCGAACGATTCAGCTGCAGCTCGGCGACAACCAGACGCCGAGCAACGAGGCCGAGCAGTTCCGGGCGATGATCGAGGATCTGCCGATCGACGACGAATCGAAGAGCTCCCTCGAGCGCGAGTGTGACGCACTGGCGGTGATGTCGCCGCAGTCCGCCGAGTACCCCGCCCAAAGCAAGTACCTCGACACCGTCTTCCGCCTTCCCTGGTGGGAGCGCACCAAGGACAGCCTCGACATGCGCAAGGTCGAGCGCCTGCTGTCGAAGCGCCACCACGGACTGGGCGAAGTCAAGGAGCGCCTGCTCGAGTATCTGTCGGTGATCAAGCTCAAGGGCCACGTGAGCGGGCCGATCCTCTGCCTGGTCGGCCCTCCAGGCACCGGCAAGACCACCCTGGCGCGGTCGATCGCCGAGGCGTTCGGTCGCAAGGCCGAGCGCATCAGCCTGGGAGGCATCTCCGACGAAAGCGAGATCCGCGGCCATCGCAAGACCTACATCGGCGCCATGCCGGGCAAGGTGATCTCGGCCTACGATCACGTCGGTTCGTGCAATCCGGTCCTGCTGCTCGACGAGATCGACAAAATGTCCAGGAGCGCGCACGGCGACCCGGCGTCGGCGCTGCTGGAGGTGCTCGACCCGGAACAGAACAAGACGTACCTCGATCGCTATCTCGGGGTACCGTTCGATCTGTCGGAAACGCTCTTCATCGCCACCGCCAACGTCCTCGACTCAATTCCGGCGCCGCTGCGCGATCGGCTCGAGGTGATCACGCTGAGCGGCTACACCGACGAGGAGAAGATCGAGATCGCGCGTCGCTTCATGCGCCCGAAGCTACTCGAAGAGCACGGCCTGGAACCCGGGGCGCTACGATTCACACGTAGCGCCCTCGAGTCGATCATTCGCGGCTACACCGCCGAGGCCGGCGTCCGCCAGCTGGAGCGACGGCTGGCCGCGATCTGTCGCAAGAGCGCCCGCCGCCAGGCGCTGTCCAAAGCGAACAGAGATGAGAAGGTCGAGACCATCCGCTCCAAACAGGTAGGCGAACTGCTCGGTCCGCCGCGCTACGAGCAGGAGTTCGCGGCGCGCAGCCCCGAGATCGGCCTGGCGACTGGACTCGCCTGGACCGGCGACGGCGGCGCCATCCTGTTCATCGAGGCCAGCCGGATGGACGGCACCGGCAAAGTGGAGGTCACCGGCCACCTGGGCGAGGTCATGATCGAGTCCGTGCGCACGGCGTACTCGTTCGTGCGCGCCCACGCACGCGAGCTGGAGATCGATCCGGGGGTGTTCCAGAAGAGCGACGTCCACATCCACTTCCCCGCCGGCGCAATTCCGAAGGACGGGCCTTCGGCGGGCGCCGCGGCGGCGACCTGCCTCGCTTCGCTGCTCTCCAGCCGGCCGGTCCGGCACGACGTCGCCATGAGCGGTGAGGTCACCCTGCGGGGCAAGCTGCTCTCGGTCGGCGGAATCAAGGAGAAGGTCCTGGCCGCCCATCGGGCGCGCATCCGCACGGTGCTGCTGCCGATCGGGAACCGCAAGGACCTGGAGCGCGTACCCAAGACTGTGCGCGATGAACTCGAGATCGTTCTGGTCAAGCATGTGCAGGACATCTGGAAGCGCGCTCTGGTGCCGCTGGTGCTCGCCAACGAGGACGACATGGAGTTGCTCGAACAGTCTGCGCACGGCGCTGACCGGCTGACCGCGCGCTAGGAACGGGAGCGGAGTGACCACCACGGCAGATGGGAGCGGCGCGCTCTCCTTCGACGATCCGCAGCTGCTCGCGTTCCTGCCGATGCTCTACGTCGCCTGGGCCGACGGTGGCCTCGACGAGGCCGAGCTGAGGACGATATGCGCCCAGACCGCCGCACTCCTCGAGCAGGAGTGTGGCACTGCGCTCGGTCGCTGGGTCGATCCCGAGCGGCCACCGGGCGCCGCCGACCTCCAGCGGATGCTGGCCGCGATCCGGGCCGCCGCCGGCGACCTCTCGAAGACCGAACGGCTGTCGCTGGCGGAGCTCGGGATCGAAGTTGCCCGCGCGCACGGCGTCGAACCCGGCCCCCACGAAGTCGCTGCGCTCGCCTCGCTCGAGTCTGCTCTTGGCGTGGTCGGTTCCGAGGCCGCGCGCGAGCTGCTCTCCACCACGCGACCGGGGCTGGCAGCGTCACCGCCGGCCGAGACGTTTCAACCGGAGCGGATGAACGAGTTGCTGGAGCCTGACCATCGAGATCTCCGGTTTCGCCTGCGCGCTTTCTTGAGCCGACCCGAGTTCGCCTACGACTACGAGCTGCCTCGCGACAACTATCGCGAGCGGGTGTTCGAATGGACCCGGGCGTTGGCCGCTGAGGGCTTCGGTGCGCTCAGCTTCCCGGAGCGCTACGGCGGCGCCGGCGACGTCGGTGCCTTCGTCGCCGCCTTCGAGACGCTCGGATTTCACGACCTGAGCCTGATGGTCAAGTTCGGCGTCCAGTTCGGTCTGTTCGGTGGCAGCATCGAGCAGCTCGGCACCGCCAAGCATCACCGGCGCTACCTGCGGGATCTCGGTTCGCTCGAGCTTCCCGGCTGCTTCGCCATGACCGAGACCGGGCACGGCTCGAACGTGGCCGACCTCGAGACCGTCGCGCGCTTCGACCAGGCGACACGGGCGTTCGAGATCGAGACCCCGACCGACTACGCCCGCAAGGACTACATCGGCAATGCCGCCGCGCATGCCCGGCTGGCCACGGTCTTCGCTCAACTCGAGATCGAGGGACAACGCTACGGCGTGCACGCGTTCCTGGTCCCGATTCGCGGGCTCGACGGCGAGACCTTGCCGAATGTCCGGATCGCCGACTGCGGCCCCAAGCTGGGCCTCGAGGGCGTCGACAACGGACGGCTCTGGTTCGACCGGGTTCGTATCCCGTACGACAACCTGCTCGATAGCTTCGGCTCGATCCTCGAGGACGGCAGCTACTCCAGTCCGATCGCAAGCCCCTCGAAACGATTCTTCACGATGCTCGGGACACTGATCGGCGGGCGCGTCAGCATCGCCCTTGCGGCGCACAGCGTGGCCAGGTCGGCACTCACGATCGCCATTCGCTACGGCGCCAGCCGCCGCCAGTTCGGACCCTCAGGCGAGGCCGAAACCGTGGTCCTCGACTATCGGACCCACAAGCGACGACTGATGCCACGTCTGGCGACGACCTACGCCCTCAACTTCGCGCTCCGCGAGCTGGCCGCCGACTACGCCGCGCCCCCGGGCGGCGACCGTCGCGAGCTCGAAGCTCGCGCTGCCGGCCTCAAGGCCTTCAGTACCTGGCACGCGACCGACACGGTGCAGACCGCCCGCGAGTGCTGCGGCGGCCAGGGCTATCTGGTGGTCAATCGACTCGCGACCCTGAAGGCGGACAGCGATGTCTTCACCACCTTCGAGGGTGACAACACGGTGCTCCTGCAGCTGCTGGCCAAGGCGCTCCTGACCGGCTACCGCCGCCAGTTCAGCGAGATGAACCTCCTGCGCCTCGCTCGCTACCTCGCCGGCGAGCTCGCCACCCGGGTGACCGAGCTCAACCCGGTGGTCACTCACGCCACGGATGACGATCACCTGCTCGATCCCGACTTTCAGATCGGCGCGCTCCGCTGGCGTGAGGACCAGCTGCTCGCCGCCCTCGCGCGACGTCTCAAACGCCGCATCGATCGCGGGATGGAGACCTTCGATGCGATCATCGACTGCCAGGACCACATGGTGACCACTGCCCATGCCCATGTCGAGCGACAGATCGTCGAGAGCTTCGAGAAAGCCATCGAGAAGGCACCCGCGGGCCCGGAGCGTGACGCGCTGAGCCGACTGCGTAGCCTGTTCGCCTTGCACCGGATCGAGGCCGACCGCGGTTGGTTCCAAGAGCAGGGCTACCTGGCCGGTTCCAAGGCCAAGGCGGTGCGCAAGCTGGTCAACAAGCTTTGCGACCGCGTGCGGCCCGACGCACTGCCACTGGTGGACGCCTTCGGCATCCCGGATGAACTGCTGGCCGCGCCGATCGCGGTCGCCGAGTGAGCCTCCGGACCACGACCTCTAGCGTCGCTGAGGCGACGCGCCGTCCGGATGACTGGATTGTGCCGTTCGCTTAGGCGAAGGTGGGTGAAAGTTGCCGGAGTGGATCCCGAAACGGTGTCGAAGGAGAGTGTGAGAGCTAGGGGATCTGTCCCAGAACCCACTCCGGCCCCTCGGGGCAGACTGACTGCCCTGACACTTATATAGAGTGCCCGACCGGCGGAATCAATACAGTTGAATATAAACTTTTTTGTATTTATTAAGAATAGTTAATCTTCAGCCGCTTCGGAGTCCTTCTCGGCGGGTTCCGTATCGGGGTCCCAGTCCCTGACGCACAACGCCCGGAAACCGATCTGGTAGCCCGCATTGCTCTGGAACGCCTGGCGGAACTTGAAGTTGAAGGTCGAGGCGCGTTCCGAGCCGTCATAGTCCGAGCTCCAGGTGCAGCATTC
>JAJCXP010000210.1 GCA_029263375.1 Acidobacteriota bacterium
CACCGCGGCAACTCCCGGGACGCCGGTCAGCCGGGCCACGGCGTCGGCCGCGAACACCGCGTCGACTTCGTGTCGGACGTCGACCACCCGGATGCCGAGCGCCTTCGCCCCGACCAGAATCGGCGAGATGTGTCCGCCGCAGAGGGTGAAAAGAAACTTGACGCCGTGGCTCTCGAGGACCTGCGCGATGCGATCGCCGCCGTGCATCAGCGGTCACCCCGCTCCCGGGCCGAGATACGCACCGCCCGCGGTGCGCCGCGCGTCTTCGAGCGGGCTAGCACTCGCCGTCGCGAGCCTTCTGGACTCCGGCGACCAAGCGGTTGCAGTCGTTGCCGTAGGTGACGCCGTCGCAGCCACACACCGGAACGAAGTCCGCGGTGCACACATCGGGCCGGGGAAGACAGATCCCCGCCAGATCGGCTGTATTGCACTCGCCTACCGGCAACTCGCAGAGCTGATCGGCAGCACAGGCCAGGCCCTGGAAGCCGCCGCACTCGACGGGCAGGTCGGGGACCGTCGAGCTGCCGTTGCAACCAAGGGAAACAGCAACAAGGATCACCGCCAAGCCGAGCAGGTATCGCGGACTCATCATGATCGTACCCTCCTTGGCTCGGCCGCCGGATACCGGAGGTCCAACCCGAGGGCCGCGGATCGGACCCAGCTCCGAGGATCGACCCGGCTGCCAACGCCTTGCCGATTCTGATCCTACTCCTACTCCTACTCCTATACCTCCTCGGCGCGGCGGTCATCGGCCTCGGGCTCGTTCGACGAGCCTACTCTTCGCCCATGTGCGGGTACTCGATCGAGGTAGGCGGCACGAAGGTCTCCTTGATCGTCCGCGCCGAGGTCCAACGCAGCAGGTTGAGCGCCGAGCCCGCCTTGTCGTTGGTTCCCGAGGCCCGACCACCGCCGAAGGGCTGCTGTCCGACGACCGCGCCCGTGGGCTTGTCGTTGATGTAGAAGTTGCCGGCGCTGTGCCGAAGCGCGTCGCTCAATGCCTCGATGTAGCGCCGGTCGCGCGCGAAGATCGCACCGGTCAGCGCATAGGGGCTCGCGGTGTCGCACAGCTCGATCGCCTGCTCGAGCTCCGCGTCCTGATAGACGTAGATCGTCAGCACCGGCCCGAAGATCTCCTCGCAGATCAACCTGGCCTTCGGATCGCTGGTCACCACCACGGTCGGCTCGATGAAGTAGCCGGTCGATTTGTCGCCGTTGCCACCGACAATGATCTCCATCGTGTCCGAGCTTCGGGCGTGCTCGATATAGCCCATGATGCTGTCGAAGGCGCTCTCATCGATGACGGCAGCCATGAAGTTCCGAAAGTCGGTCGGCGGTCCCATCGCGATCGCTCCGACCTGCTCGACCAGACTGGCCTTGACCGCATCCCAGATCGACGCCGGGATGTAGGCGCGCGAGACCGCTGAGCACTTCTGTCCCTGATACTCGAAGGAGCCTCGGATGAGCGCGGTGACGAGAGCGGGCACGTCGGCGCTTGGGTGGGCGAACACAAAGTCCTTGCCACCGGTCTCGCCGACGATCCGGGGGTAGCTCCGGTAGTTGGAGATGTTCTCGGCGACCTGCTTCCACATACCCTGGAAGGTGCCGGTGGAGCCCGTGAAGTGAATGCCGGCCAGATGCTCGCTGGCGAGCACCGGATTGCCGATCTGACTACCGCGGCCGGGCACGAAGTTGATCACGCCCGGTGGCAGGCCGGCCTCTTCCAGAAGGCGCATGATGTAGTAGCCCACCAGTACCGCCGTCGACGCCGGCTTCCAGAGCACGGTGTTGCCCATCAGCGCCGGCGCACTTGCCAGGTTGCCGCCGATCGACGAGAAGTTGAACGGCGACACCGCGAACACGAAGCCCTCGAGCGCCCGGTACTCGGAACGGTTCCAGAGGCCGTTCGCCGAGCCCGGTTGCCCCTCGTAGATCTCGCGCATGTAGTGAGCATTGAAGCGCCAGAAATCGACCAGCTCGGCTGCCGCGTCGATCTCCGCCTGGTAGACCGTCTTCGACTGGTTGAGCATTGTGGCGGCGTTGATCGTGTCGCGCCACGGCCCGGCGAGGAGGTCGGCGGCCTTGAGCAGAACTGCCGCCCGCGCCTCCCAGGCCATCTCCGACCACTCGCTCCAGGCGCTCTGCGACGCCGCGATCGCCCGCGTCACCTCGGGCTCGCCGCCCTGGTGAAACGTCGCCAGGACGTGACCGTGATCGTGTGGGCAGACCGCCTCAGCGGTGCTGCCGGTGGTCACGTCCTCGCCGCCGATGATCAGCGGAATCTCGACCCGCTCGGCGAGCATCTTCTCGAGCCTGAGCTTGAGAGACTGCTTTTCTGCGCTACCCGGTCCGTACGAGCGGACTGGCTCGTTCACCGGTTCTGGAATCCTGACGATCCCGTTGGCCATGTGTGCGTTTCCTCCCTTTCGGCGTCGACCGGATGGTATCGGCTCGCTCACGGGGCCGCAATCGCGAGCCCCCTCCCCTCGTGGGTCAGGCGCGCTAGCTACGAAACGCGGCGAGCGCGAGGAGTGCGAAGCCACCGATCATCAGCAGGCCGCCGATCGGGGTGATCGCACCGAGCCAGCGCGGCCCGCCCAGGGCGAGCGCCGCTACCGTGCCGCAAAAGATGACCGCGCCGGCCAGGAGCGACCAGCCGGCGCTATCGAACGACCGTTCGGATAGCTGTCCGGACAGTCCGATGGCGATCAATCCGAAACCGGCATACATCAGGTAGCGGGCCGAGGTCTCCCAGAGCTCGAGCGCCGACGGCTCGAGGCGCGCCTTGAGGCCGTGCGCCCCGAAGGCGCCGCCGAGCACCGAGAGCGCGCACACCGCCGCGCCGATGCCGACCCACATCAGACCTCTCCCAACCGCCGGATCGACGCCACATCGCTCTGCGCCAGCTCGAGGCGGTCGAACTTCTTCCAAATTCCGAACTGCGCCGCCCGCTCCACGTACTCGCTCTTCGTGCGGCCGTCGTCGCCGTCCTTGTGCATGTCGGCGTCGAGCAGGATGACCCGCTGATCGTCCATGTCGTCGCAACGGCCGACATAGATCTCGGCGCCGCGGGTATCGACGACCACGGTGATGCCGTGCAACTCGTGCCGCTCGGGATGCCAGTCAGGAGCCATGACCGGCCTCAGGCGGGCGTCGGCGCCGCGATGTAGCGATCGAACGCGGCGGTCAGATCCGCCGCGACGTCGTCGGCCGAACGGCTCTCGATCCGGTGACGGGGCACGAAGTAGATCACCTCGCCGTCCTTGAGCAGCACCATGCTCGGGCTGCTGGGCGGGATGTCTGCGAAGTAGCCGCGCGCTCGCGCCACCGCCTCGACATCCTGCCCTGCGAACACCGTCGCCAGCCGGTCGGGCCGCACGGAGTGCTCGAGCGCCTTGCGCACGCCGGGCCGCGCCTGGCCGGCCGCACAGCCGCACACCGAGTTCAGGATCAGCAGGGCGGTGCCCTCCTTCTGGGACATGAACGCGTCGACGTCCTCGGCGGTTCTCAACTCTTCGAAACCGACGCTCGCCAGTTCGGCGCGCATCGGGGCTACCATTAATTCGCTGTAAGGCACTCTCTAGACCTCCAATCGCGCTCTTGGCGCGAGTCTGTTCGCCGACCATTCTAACGCTCTCGGACCCGCGCTACACTCCGCTGGTGATTCCGACGCTCGAAACTCGCCGCCGCCTGCTCATGGGGCCGGGGCCATCGACCGTCCATCCGGGCGTCTACGAAGCGCTGGCACAGCCGGTGATGGGGCATCTCGACCCGCTTTTCCTGGCGGTGATGGACCAATTGCAGTCGATGCTGCGCGAGGTCTTCCGGACTCGGAATCGGCTGACTCTGGCGGTCTCGGGCACCGGCAGCGCCGGTATGGAGGCCGCTCTGGTCAATCTGATCGAGCCCGGCGACGAGGTGCTGGTGTGCGTGAACGGCGTCTTCGGCGGCCGCATGTGCGACATCGTCGAGCGGCTCGGGGGCACACTGCGGCGAATCGATCGCCCCTGGGGAGAGGTCTTCGACCCGCAGGAGATCGCCGACCATCTGCGCGACCACCCCCGCACGCGCCTGGTCGCCATCGTCCACGCCGAGACCTCCACCGGCGCTCACCAACCGATCGAAGAGATCGGAGCGATCTGCGCCGCGGGCGAGAGCCTGCTGGTGGTCGACGCGGTGACCTCGCTGGCGGGCGTCGAGCTGCGGGTCGACGATTGGCAGATCGACGCCTGCTACAGCGGCACCCAGAAGTGCCTGAGCTGCCCGCCAGGGTTGGCGCCGGTGACCTTCGGCGCGCGTGCAGTCGCGCGCATGGAGGCCCGCCGCTCGAAGGTGCCGAGCTGGTACCTGGACGTCTCGATGCTGCGCGACTACTGGGCAGAGAGCCGGCGCACCTACCATCACACGGCGCCGATCTCGATGAACTACGCGCTTCACCGGGCGCTCGCACTGGTGCTCGAGGAGGGGCTCGAAGCGCGCTGGGCGCGCCACCGACGGCACAGCCGAGCGCTCGGCTCCGGGCTCGCCGAGCTCGGGTTCCGGCCGTTCGCCGCGGCCGGACATCGGCTGCCGATGCTCAACTCGGTACATCTGCCGGAGTCGGTCGATGACGCGGCGATTCGCCGCCGCCTGCTCGACGAGCACGACATCGAGATCGGCGGTGGCCTGGGCTCTCTGGCCGGCAAGGTATGGCGGATCGGTCTGATGGGCGAGAGCTGTCGGCGCGACTGCGTGCTGGCCCTGCTGGGCGCACTCGACCAGCTGATCGGCTCCGGCGGAGCCGGCGCCCGTTCGGCAGCGGAAACGAGCTACGGCGAAACCGCGCCCGAAGCGACGCGCACCTGAAATCGGCTGCCGGCGACGCTCGCAGCACCTGCCTCGGCGGTCGGATCGGCAAGGTCGACGACCACGTGCAGCGCCGAATCAGGCGGTGC
>JAJCXP010000211.1 GCA_029263375.1 Acidobacteriota bacterium
TGTATCGGCGTAGGATGGAGTTGAAGTTCTGTCGTAAGCTGCGCGGCGAGCGTCGATTCGAGTCGCCGGAAGAACTGGTCGCGCAGATCGAGCGCGATGTCCAGGCGACCCGAGAATACTTTGCCGCCTGTGCGTGTTGAACCCAGAGAGGCCCCCGGCAGCGAGCCCGGAGCCAGAATCCGAAACGGAAAAGGAAACCCCATGGCTAGTGAGAAGATTCTGAGCCTTACCGACGAGAACTTCGAGAGCGAAGTGCTGAAGTCGGACAAACCCGTCCTGGTGGATTTCTGGGCTGAGTGGTGCGGGCCGTGCCGCATGGTGGCGCCGGTGCTCGACGAGATCGCCGAAGAGTCGTCAGACGTCCAGATCGCCAAGCTGAATGTGGACGATCACCAGCAGCTGGCGATGCAGTACGGCGTCCAGAGCATCCCGACCTTCATCCTCTTCAAGGGTGGCGAGGCCGCCGACCGGATGATGGGCGCGATGCCCAAGGCGAGCTTCAAGGAGTTCATCTCGCGCAACGCCTGAGCCGGCTGCACGAGCTTCTCGAGCGTCAGGGGCTCGAGGCTCTCCTGGTGGTCGCCCCGAGCGGGCGCGACCCGGACATCGCGCCATTCTCGGGCGGCGTCCACCTGGGTAGCAGTCTGTTGGTTGTCCCGGCCGGCGGTGAGCCCCATCTGGGCTATCTGACGGCGATGGAGCGGACGGAGGCGGCAGCGACCGGGTTTGCTCAGCTGACCCCTGAAGCTCTGGACATCGAGGAGATTCGCCGCGAGGCGGAGTCCGAGGCCGAGATCTGGTCGGCGACCATCGCCCGCGCGTTCCAGCTTGCCGGCGTCAGTCCGGGGCGGGTCGGCCTGGGGGGAAGATTTCCCGCCGGAACCGTCCACGCTGCGTGCTCGGCGCTGTCAGAGGCTGGCTGGAGGTTCGAGCCCGCCCACGATCTGCTCCTCGAGCTGCGTCAGGTCAAGAGCGCCGCGGAGTTGCTCGAGATTCGCGCCAGCGCCGGGGCGGTGGTCGAGGCGATGCGCCGCGTGGCGGCGATCCTGGCCGAAAGCGACGATGTCGATGGGCTTCTTCGGCATCGGGACGCGCCGCTCACCGCGGGCCGTCTGCGGCGTGCGATCCAGGCGGTTTTCGCCGACCACGGCGTCGACCAGCCCGAGGGCAACATCGTCGCGCTCGGCGAAGACGCCGGCGTGCCGCACGCCCGAGGCGATTCTGAGCGCGTGGTCGAAGCTCGCACCGCGCTCGTCGTGGATCTCTACCCGCGCGGGCAGTTGTTCGCGGACTGTACGAGGACATTCTGCGTCGGCACGCCGCCGCCGGAGCTCGCGCGGGCACACGAGACCGTAGTCGCAACGCTGCGCGACGCTCTCGAGGCCGTACGCCCTGGGATTGCGGGCATCGATCTCCAAAAGCGAGCGTGCGAGCGCTTCGAGGCCGCCGACTACAAGACCACCCTGTCGAGCCCGGGGACAACCACCGGCTACGTCCATGGTCTGGGCCATGGTGTCGGCTTCGACCTACACGAGTACCCCACGTTCCGCCGCCGCTCGGACAGTACCGGGCAGATCGGGCCGGGCGACGTCTTTACCCTCGAACCGGGGCTCTACGACGCGGAGGCCGGCTGGGGCGTGCGTGTCGAGGATCTCTGTTACCTCGGCCCGGAGGGGCTCGAGAATCTCACGCCGCTACCGTACGAGCTCGACCCGAACGCCTGGCGGTAGAGGCTCCAGGTTTGCCACAGGGCGTCCCGTCGGATACCTTTCGGACCGGTTCGAGGAGAGAGAATGAGTAGCGATTTCGAGAAGCTGGGCGCGTTCTATCTGGGCAAGCACCACGATCTGAAGCGTGGCGAGACCGAGGACTCGCTCCTGCTCTACGACTCGAAGGATCTCTGCACCCACGCGGTCTGTGTCGGCATGACCGGCAGCGGCAAGACCGGTCTGTGCGTCGGTCTGCTCGAAGAGGCCGCGATCGACGGCATCCCCGCCCTGATCATCGATCCCAAGGGCGACCTCGGCAATCTGATGCTCACCTTCCCAGACCTCGAAGCCAAGGACTTTCGACCCTGGATCAACGCCGACGACGCGCGCCGCAAGGAGCTCTCCCCCGACGAGTACGCTGCGGCGCAGGCGGATCTGTGGCGTTCGGGACTGGGGAAGTGGGGACAGGATGGCGAGCGCATCCGGAAGCTGCGCGATTCGGCGGAGGTCGCGATCTACACGCCAGGCAGCGAGGCCGGGATCCCGATCTCGATCCTGTCGTCGTTCGCGGCGCCACCGGCCGCGGTCCTCGAGGACGGCGACCTCCTACGCGACCGGATCGCGAGCACCGCCAGCAGCCTGCTCGGCTTGATCGGCGTCGACGCGGATCCGATCCAGAGCCGCGAGCACATCCTGCTGTCGACCATTCTCGACAAGTTCTGGCGCGAGGGGCGGGACATCGACCTGGGAGGCCTGATCCAGGCGGTCCAGAGTCCGCCGGTCGATCGCGTCGGCGTACTCGATGTCGACGCCTTCTTCCCCCAGAAGGCCAGATACGGCTTCGCGATGCAGCTCAATAACCTGCTCGCGTCGCCGAGCTTCCAGGGCTGGCTGACCGGCGTGCCGCTCGACATCCAGAGCCTGCTCTACACCGACTCCGGCAAGCCAAGGATGGCGATCTTCTCGATCGCACACCTGGGTGAGGCCGAGCGCATGTTCTTCGTCTCTCTCCTCCTGACCCAGACACTCAGCTGGATGCGCAGCCGGCCCGGCACGACCAGCCTTCGCGCGCTGCTCTACATGGACGAGATCTTCGGCTACATGCCGCCGGTCGCCGAGCCGCCGTCGAAGCGCCCGCTGTTGACGCTCCTCAAGCAGGCGCGTGCCTACGGCCTCGGCGTGGTCCTCGCCACCCAGAATCCGGTGGATCTCGACTACAAGGGCCTCTCGAACACCGGCACCTGGTTCATCGGCAGGCTCCAGACCGAGCGCGACAAGCTCAGGATCCTCGAGGGTCTCGAGGGCATCTCCGCCGAAGGTGGGCTCAATCGCGGCGAGCTCGACCGCGTGATCTCCAACCTCGACAAGCGCGTGTTCCTGCTCCACAACGTGCACGAGTCGCAACCGGCAATCTTCCATACCCGGTGGGTGATGTCCTACCTGCGCGGCCCGCTGACACGGGATCAGATCAAGGTTCTGATGAAAGACGCCAAGGAGCCGCAGGCGGAGGCCGTGGTGGGCGAGACCCCGGCGCCGGTCCGAGCGGTGGCGGCAGCGCCGCCGGTCGCCGCTCGGAAGCCGGCCGCCGAAGCGGCCCCGCCCCCGGTCCTACCCGGAGAGATCCAGCAGTTCCATCTGAGCTCCGACGACGACGCACCGAGCTACGAGCCGAGTCTCCTGGGTCTCGCCGAAGTTCGCTACATGGACTCACGCACCAAGAAGCAGCTCCATGCCGACGAATACGCTCTCGTCCTGCCGTTGGAGGAGAGCATGCTCAAGGTCGACTGGGACGACGCCGAGGAGTCGGACCTGGACCAGCGCGACCTCGAACGCGACCCGGCTACGGGCGCCAGCTTCGGCCCGCTGCCCTCCAAGGCCGCCAAGGGCCGCTCCTACACGGCCTGGAGCAAGTCGCTGAAGGATCATCTCTACCGCAACAAGAGTCTCGACCTGTTCAAGAGCAAGGCGTTCAAGCTGACCTCCGAGCCGGGCGAGAGCGAGCGCGACTTTCGAGTACGGCTGGCGGACAAAGCACGCGAGAAGCGCGACCTCGAGGTCGAAAAGCTGCGCAAACGGCACTCGGGAAAGGTCGACACCCACGAGGAGCGTATCCGCAAGGCGCAGCAGCGGGTCGAGAAGGAGAAGGAGCAGGCGGGCTCGGCCAAGCTCAAGGCCGCGATCTCCGCGGGCGCCAGTCTCCTCGCCGCCTTCACCGGCCGCAAGCGGCTGAGCTACACGACCCTGTCACGAGCAGGCACCGCAGTCCGCGGCTTCAGCGGCGCCTCCGAACAGGCGCAGGACGTCGACCGCGCGCGCGAGACCGTCGAAGCGCTGACCGCGCAGCTCGAAGAGATGAACGCCGAGTTCCAGACCGAGATCGAGGCGCTCGATGAGCGCACCGACGCGCTGGCGGAGGAATTGGAGACGGTCGCGGTCAGGCCGCGGAAGATGGACGTCGAGGTCCATCTGGTCGGGTTGCTCTGGCGGGCTGAGTAGCGAGCGTGAGCTACCGCTCGATCCAGTAGTTCGGTGCTTCCTTCGTGATCACCACGTCGTGGGCGTGGCTCTCTTTGAGCCCGGCCGAGGTGATCTGCACGAAGCTGGCTTCGGTGCGCATCTTGTCGATGGTCTCGCAGCCGGCCAGACCCATGCCGGCGCGCAGGCCGCCGACCAGCTGGGGCAGCATCTGGTGCAGGCTGCCCTTGAACGGCACCATGCCCTCGATGCCTTCGGGCACCAGCTTGCTGAGCTCGCCCTGGCCCTGCTGGAAGTAGCGGTCGGCGCTGCCCTTGGACATGGCCGAGAGCGAGCCCATGCCCCGGTGGGCCTTGAACGTGCGCCCCTGGTAGAGGATGGTCTCGCCCGGGCTCTCCTCGGTACCGGCGAACAGCGAGCCGATCATGACCGAGTGGGCGCCGGCGGCGATCGACTTGCTGATGTCGCCGGAGAACTTGATGCCGCCGTCGGCGATGACGGGGACGCCTGCCTCGGCTGCGGCTCGCACGCAGTCCTCGATGGCGGTGACCTGCGGCAGGCCGGCGCCGGTGACGATGCGGGTGGTGCAGATCGAGCCGGGGCCCATGCCCACCTTGACGGCGTCGACGCCGCGCTCGACCAGCGCCTTCGCGCCGGCTTCGGTGCCGACAGTGCCGGCGATGATGCGCGCCTCTGGGTAGTGATCGCGCAGGGTAGCGATCGCCTCGAGGACGCCGGCGCTGTGGGCGTGTGACGAGTCCATCACCAGGACGTCGACCTGGGCGTCGATCAGCGCCTGGGCGCGGGCCAGATAGTCGCCGGCCGAGCCGACCGCGCCGCCGACCCGCAGCCGGCCGAGTGAGTCCTTGCAGGCGTTGGGGAACTTGATGGTCTTCTCGATGTCCTTGACGGTGATCAGACCGGTCAGGTTGTTGTCGCTGTCGACCACCAGGAGCTTCTCGATCCGGTGCTCGTGCAGGACCGCCTTGGCTTCCTCGAGCGTGGTCCCGGGAGCGACGGTGACCAGGTTGTCCTTGGTCATCAACTCGCCGATGGTGCGATTGTGGTTGTCCTCGAAACGCAGGTCGCGGTTGGTCAGGATGCCGACCAGCCGGCCCTCGCCGTCGGTCACCGGCACGCCCGAGATCTTGTAGCGCGCCATCATCGACAACGCTTCGCGGATCTTCTGCTCCGGGCGCATGGTCATCGGATCGACGATCATGCCGGCTTCGCTGCGCTTCACTCGGTCGATCTCGGTCGCCTGCTCGTCGATCGACATGTTCTTGTGGATCACGCCGACGCCGCCCTCCTGGGCGAGCGCGATCGCCAGCTGCGCCTCGGTCACGGTGTCCATTGCGGCCGCGACGATCGGGATGCTCATCTCGATGCCGCGGCAGAGCGGCGTCCTGAGGTCGACCAGATTCGGGTGGACGGACGAGAAGGCGGGCTCGATCAAGACGTCGTCGAAGGTGAGCCCGGGTCGAACCTTGGTCATGCCTGCGCTCCGTGACACTTCTTGTATTTCTTGCCCGAGCCACACGGGCAGGGTTGATTGCGTCCGACCTTCTCGTCCTTGCGGACCACCGTCTGAACGGTGGGCGGCTGCGAGGCCTTGGGCGGTGCGGAGAACTGGAACGCCTGCGCATCCTTGGCCTGGCGGCGGCGTTTGCGCTGCTCCTCGAGCTGTTCCTCGGAAACCGGCTGTAGCCGGTAGAGATCCTTGACGATCGTGTCTTCGATACGCTCGGTCATCGACTGGAAGAGCTCGAAGCTCTCCTTCTTGTACTCCTGCTTCGGATCGCGCTGGCCATAGCCACGCAGGCCGATGCCCTCTTTCAGATGGTCGAGAGCGAGCAGATGATCCTTCCAGGCGGCGTCGACGGTGCGCAGCATGACGTGTCGCTCGAACGTCTTCATCAGCTCGGGGCCGAGCCGTTCGCCCTTGGTCACATACTTGTTCTCGACCAGCCCCTTGAGCGCCTCGCGGATCTCGTCGACGCCCATCGCGTCGAGATCGAGGCCGGCCTCGGCGAGTGGCATGTTGTAGTAGGCCAACATGTCGGTCGAAACCTCGGCCAGATTCCAGTCGCGTGGATCGGCCTTCTCCGGGCAGTGGTTGTCGAGAATGAAATCGACCAGGTCGCGAGCGATTCGCAAGACGTAGTCCTGACCCTCGCGGCCCTCCTGGATGTCCTTGCGCAGGCGATAGATCTCCTTGCGCTGCTTGTTCATGACGTCGTCGTACTCGAGCAGCTGCTTGCGCATCTCGAAGTTGCGCCCCTCGACCTGCTTCTGAGCGCGCTCGATCGCCTTGGTGACCATGCCGTGCTCGATCGCCTCGCCCTCTTCCATGCCGAGCCGGCCCATCAGGCCCTGGATGCGTTCGGAGCCGAAGATCCGCATCAGGTCGTCTTCCAGCGACAGGAAGAAGCGCGACGAGCCCGGGTCGCCCTGACGGCCGCCGCGACCGCGCAGCTGATTGTCGACGCGACGCGCCTCGTGACGCTCGGTGCCGAGGATGTGAAGTCCGCCAGCTTCGAGCACCTCGTCGCGCTCACCCGCGCAGACCGTCTCGTACTTCGCGAGCGCGGCCTCGTAGGCCTCGAGGTCCTTCTCGGGGTCCGCCTCCGAGCGCGCCAGGCCCTCGTGATTACCGCCGAGCACGATGTCGGTGCCGCGGCCGGCCATGTTGGTGGCCACGGTGACCGCGCCCTTGCGACCGGCCTGGGCGACGATCGAGGCCTCGCGCTCGTGAAACTTGGCATTGAGCACCACGTGCGGTACGCCCTTGCGCTTGAGCAGCGTCGAGAGCAGCTCACTGGTCTCGATCGAAACGGTGCCGACGAGACTCGGCTGGCCGAGCTCGTGCTTCTCGGCGATCTCCTCGGCGACCGCGGTCCACTTCTCGCGCGCCGTCCGG
The DNA here is from genome assembly GCA_029263375.1 of Acidobacteriota bacterium. Lineage (GTDB taxonomy): Bacteria > Acidobacteriota > Thermoanaerobaculia > Multivoradales > JAHEKO01 > JAHEKO01. Next base: position 7,105 of record JAJCXP010000211.1, read on the forward strand.
TAGACCACGTCCGGGTGGTCGATGCGGACCATCGGCCGGTTGGTGGGGATGACCACGACGTCGAGGTCGTAGATCTCGCCGAACTCGGTCGCCTCGGTCTCCGCGGTACCGGTCATGCCGGCGAGCTTGTCGTACATCCGGAAGTAGTTCTGGAAGGTGATCGTCGCGAGGGTCTGGTTCTCGCGCTCGATCTTGACTCCCTCCTTGGCCTCGACCGCCTGATGCAGGCCGTCGGACCAGCGCCGCCCCGGCATCATTCGGCCGGTGAACTCGTCGACGATCACCACCTGGCCTTCCTTGATCAGGTAATCCACGTCGCGCTTGAACAGATGATGCGCTCGCAGACCCTGGTTGATGCCGTGATTGATCTCGACGTTTTCGATGTCGTATAGGTTGCTGATGCCCATGATCCGCTCGACGGTGGCGGCGCCCTCCTCGGTGAGGGTCACGGTGTGGGCCTTCTCGTCGATCAGGAAGTCGCCGGTGGTCGTCTTCGAGCCGTCCTCGTTTTCGATCTCTTCGCCGCGCTTGAGCTTCGGGACGACGCCGTTGACCTTGTAGTACTTGTCGATCGAGTCCTCGGATGGGCCGGAGATGATCAGCGGTGTCCGCGCCTCGTCGACCAGGATCGAGTCGACCTCGTCGACGATCGCGTAGTGGTGCGCGCGCTGCACCATGCTGCCGAGGTCGAACTTCATGTTGTCGCGCAGGTAATCAAAGCCGAACTCGTTGTTGGTGCCGTAGGTGACGTCGGCGGCGTACGACTTGCGCCGCTCCTCATCGGTCAGACCGTGCTGCACGCAGCCGGTGGTGAGGCCCAGAAATCGGTAGATCTGACCCATCCAGTCGGCGTCACGGCGCGCCAGGTAGTCGTTGACCGTGACCACGTGAACTCCCTTGCCGGTGAGAGCGTTCAGATAGACCGGCAGGGTAGCCATGAGGGTCTTGCCCTCACCGGTCTTCATCTCGGCGATCTTGCCCTCGTGCAGGACGATGCCACCCATGAGCTGGACCGGGTAGTGCCGCTGATGCACGGTGCGCCGGGCGCCTTCGCGAACCACGGCGAACGCCGGCACCAGCAGGTCGTCGACCGACGCTCCCTGCGCTATCTGAGCTTGGAACTCGGCCGTTTTGGCCCGCAGCTGATCGTCTGAGAGCTTCTCGATGCTGGGCTCGAGCGCGTCGATGGCGTCCACCATCGGCTGCATTCGCTTGACGTCGCGGTCGTGTTTGCTACCAAAAACCTTCGCTAGGACTTGATTCAGCATCGGGATACACGCTTCCGGTGGAGGTCAGGACGACCCCACGGTCTCAACAGGCGGAGTGTAGCAGGGAATTCCTCGGCATCATGTCGACGCCGGGCGGGTTCTCGGCGATCTGTCTAGCCGGCGGGACTCTCGAGCAGATAGGCGATCGGGTTGACCGCTCGACCGTTCTCGCGAACCTCGTAGTGGAGGTGATAGCCGGTGGATTTCCCGGTGCTGCCGACGCGGCCGACCGGATCGCCGCGCAGGACGCGCTGCCCGGGCTCGACATCGATGCTCGACAGGTGTCCGTAGCGCGTCACCAGGCCGTAGCCATGCGAGACGTAGACCGCCTTGCCGAGCTGGCCGACCCGCTCTGCGGTGATCACGACGCCGTCGGCGGTGGCGAGCACCGGCCGCCCAGGAGCGGTCGAGATGTCGACCCCCTGATGCATCGAGCGCTTGCCGCTCACCGGGTCCTGGCGGTAACCGAAGCCGCTGGTCAGAATGCCGCGCACCGGGGTGGTGGCCGGAGTCGCCGAGATCCAGCGCCGCCGCTCGTCGAGCGCGTCGCCGACCGTGGTCAGAGTGCCGCGCAGCGCATCCGAGCGCCCGCTCAACTCTTCGAGCCGGCCGTTCTCGACGTCCTGCTCAGACTGGTTCGGGCCACCGATGCCGGCGGTCTGCCCCGTCTCGAGGCTTTCGATCCCGGCGACGATCGCGAGTTCGCGAGTCTTGCTTTCGAACTGGTCGAGCTGATGCTCGAGATCCCGGATGCTGTCCTCGAACGAGCCGTTGATCTGCCGCAGGCTGTCGTTCTCCGTGCGAACCCGCTCGAGTTCTGCCCGGTCGATGGAGTTGGTCAGGAACGACCAGGTGGTGAAGAGCGAGCCGACGAGAAGGATAGCCAAGCCGCCGCCGAGGATCGCCAACTGCCGGTTGGTGATCCTCCACTTTCGAAATCGTGCGCGCGCATGCGGCACGAAGATGACGGTGTGGTGCTTAAGCCCCATCCAATTTTTTTCCGAAGGAAGGCAACCCCCACCCACGCTGCCAGAGATCGCGCGTATTGTACTTTGTGCATCGACGATGTCAACCGTGCCGGGACCGAACTCTCGGCGGCTTGCACCGTAATTGCGGTCAGTACGCGACAGATATTACGGCGGAAGGTAGGATCTAGAGAATGAAGATTCGAACACTCAGCTGGGCTGCCGGAATCTGCCTGATCCTCGCTTCGGTGGTCGCTGCCGCTGATTGGCCGCAGCATCGCGGCCCCGAGCGGCACGGCACGACCTCGGAGCCCAACCTGCTCGCGTCCTGGGGGCCGACCGAGCCGCGCGAGGTCTGGCGCCGAGCAATCGGCGCGGGCTACTCCGGGATAGCCACCAGCGGATCCCGGGCGTTCACGATGGCGGCCGACGGGGAGTCCGAGAAGATCCTCTGCCTCGACGCGGCCACGGGCGAAACCGTCTGGGAGGTCACTATCGGGCCGAGCAAGACATCGGACCTGGGCGATACCGGACCGCGAACTACACCCACCGTTGACGGAGACGTCGTCTATACCTCGTCGTCGGCCGGCACGGTGGTCGCGCTCGCGGTCGGGGACGGCAGCGAGATCTGGAGGCGGGAGTTCGAGGGCGATGCGCCGCGCTTCGGCTACTCGGTCTCGCCGATGGTCGACGGCGACCTGTTGATCGTCGAGAGCGGCGCCACCGAGGAGCAGCCGGGGATACTGGCGCTCGACAAGGCGACGGGCGAGCTGCGTTGGAGCGCTCTCAAGGGGCCGAGCGGCTACTCGTCGCCGATAGCGGTCGAGATCGGCGGCATCCGCCAGTACATCTTCTTTCGCCGAGTCGGCAATGAAGTGGTGTCGCTGTCGACCGCCGGTGAGCTGCTCTGGCAACATCCCACCGCGGCCCTGGCGGTGATCACGACGCCGATCTTCTACCCGCCCGACCGGATCTTCGTGGCCAGCGCCGACGACGGGTTCGGCGGCTCGATGCTCAAGATCCGGAAGTCCGAGGCGGGCTTCGACGTCGAGGAGCTCTGGAACGCGCGCCTGATGCGCAATCACTTCAGCACCTCGGTTCTGATCGCCGACCACCTCTACGGCTTTGACAACGGTACCTTCCGTTGCCTCGACGCCGCGAGCGGTGCGACCCGCTGGTCAAAGCGCGGGTTCGGCAAGGGCTCGCTGGTGGCGGCCGGAGACCGGCTGTTCGTGCTGAGCGACTCCGGCGCCCTGGTGTTGGTGGCGGCGACACCGGAGGAGTACCGTGAGCTCGGCCGCACCGATGCGATGACCGGGCGCGCCTGGACCCCGCCCAGCCTGTCGAACGGGCGAATCTACCTGCGCGACTTCGATGAGCTGGTGAGCTACGACGTGAGCGACCCGGGCGCCGGTGTTGCCGGCGCGGAAGGGGGGCAGAGATGAAGTGGAGCACGCCCATCCTGTCGAGCCTGATCGTCCTGGCTGCGCAAACCCTGCCGGCGGTTGCGGAACCGGCCGTTGACGAGGTCGTCCAGCGCTACCTCGAAGCCCGCGGCGGCGCCGAGAAGTGGCGAGCCGTCCGCTCACTCTGGTCGACGGGGGTCTACTCGACGTTTTCTGACCACGAGCGCTACGAGATGGCTCGGCGAGTCGGCGACATCTACCGCCTCGACTTCAAGGTGCTGGATGGCGAAGCGGTTCGGGCTCGGGATTCCGAGGGGCCGTGGTGGCGGCACCCGCTGCTTCAGCCCGAGGTCGCGCGGCTGGAGGAGGGACCCTACAAGGCGCTGGTCGAGCGCGAGTCCTATTTCGGGCCGCTGCTCCTCGATGCCGCCTCGAAGGGGATCAGCGTGAAGCTCGCGGGGCCGGCAGAGATCGAAGGCATCGCGGTGCTCGAGCTCGTGGTCGGACTGCCGGGCGGAGCGGAGGAGCGATGGTTTCTCGACGCCGAGACCTTTCTCGAGGTCGCGATCGACAGTCAGGTGAACGACTACACACAGTCGGCCGAGCCCATGCGGCAGCGCGCGTTCTTCGATGATTTCCGCGACGTGAGCGGTCTGGTGATCCCGTTCAAGGTCGACTACGAGTTCGGACATCGGCTCGAGAGCATGACGATCGAAGAGATTGAGCTGAACCGCGAACTGAGCGACGAGCACTTCAGCCCACCACCTGCCGAGCCGGCGGGGGAGTAGACGCTGTCGGTCGCGACGCGTCTGGCGGTCTGTCTGGCGCTCGTCCTGGCCTCGATCGCCGGCCCGACCGAGGCCGAGGAGGCGACGGCAGCCGGCGATGCCGGGGCCACCATCGAGCGCATCCTCGAGTTGAGACGCGAGCTCGATCGCCTGCTGGGCGAGCTGTCGCCCGATACCCGCGCTGAGCTCGAGCGCCGTTGGCTCGAGGGGCAGCCGCCGACGGCAGCGGAGTCGACCGAGCCGGCCGCCTCTCTCGGGGAGCCCGCTCCGGCTCCCGCTCCGGCAGCGAGTGTGAGCCTGCCGGCGCCCGAGCCGGTCGAGGCGCCCGAGCCGGTCGAGGCGCAAGAACCGGCCGAGCCCCGCTGCGGCACGCTCGAAGTCCTCGACACGAATGGCGACGGCTTCATATCGGGCGTCGACCGAAACTGGCGCTACCTCGGCCTGTGGCGCGACGATGGCGATCAGGTGGCCCAGGAATCGGAGGTCCAGTCGCTGTTCGAGCAGGGCATCCGTCGCGTGAGCGCCCGGCTGCTGAGCTACACGACCTCAAAGGATCTCGAAGGCGGTGTCTGGGTCGAGGACACGATCTACTTCGATATTCGCGGGCGGCGGGGCCGGGAGACGCTGGTGATCGATGCCGGCGACCTGGCCCGCGGCGATCGTCTGTGGCTCGAGGATGGCGCCGGCACCCGCCTCGACGGTGTCCGCGCCTTCACCGCTGGCATGAAGTGGGTGAGCGCCGAGGGCGCACGGATTCCGGTCCTATGCGACTAGCCCGGTCGGGCTAGCGCTCGGTGACCAGCGCTTCGGCCTCCATCTCGACCAGGTACTCGTCGCCGACCAGCTCCGCGCGGATCAGGGTGTTGGCCGGCTGGATCTGCCGGAAGCGCTCGCCGTGAGCGCGCGCCACGGCCTCCCAGTCGCCCGACTCGGGCACGTAGATCCTGGTCCGCACGACGTCCTCGAGGGTGCCTCCGAGCGAGCGGATTGCACCCTCGAGCTTGTCGATCACGAAGTGCGTCTGGGCGCTCGAGTCGGAGCCTCCGACCACGCGGTCGCGGTGGGTCGCCGTGGTTCCCGACACCGAGATCCGACGACCGTCGCGCACCGCGCGGCTGAAGCCGGCCAGCTCCTCCCAGATGGTGCCCGAGAGAGCGATCGTTCGGCCGGGCGTGAGAGCGCGGGTCTCATACGGCGCCGGCATGCCCGCGAAGTGATGGCTGAGATCTCCCGAGGCGGTCAGGAACGGCGGTCGGCGGTACTCGTCGCCACAGTCGCCGGGTATCGGGTCCAGCCCTTCGGCGGCTGCGGCAATCTCGGCCAGGCTCGGCTCGTCGAGATCGAGCTCCAGAATCCGCAGGTTCTCTTCGACATGGTCGCTCACGCCGAGGCGGGCGCCGACGATGACCGCGGCCACTCCGGAGTGCTGGAGCGCCCAGCGGCAGGCGACGTTGGCGATCGACGCCTGGTGGCGCTCGGCGACGCGGGCGAGTACCTCGAGCAGCTGCTGGAGCTTGTGCCAGCCGCCCGCGGCTTCGAGGAAGCGCGCGTACTTCATCTGCGACCAGGTTTCGAGACTGTCGCGCTGCGGGGCGGCCGCGCCCAGGTACCGATCCGTCAGGAAGCCGCCTGCGAGCGTGCCATACACCAGCAGGCCCACTCCCTGCTCACGGCAGAGGTCGAGCATTCCGGCCAACGGTCGGCGGTCGAGAAGCGAGAAGCAGACCTGATTCGACACTACTTCGATCCCGGTTTCGAGCACCATTCGCAGATGTGCGGTGTCGAAGTTGGTCAGACCGATGTGCCGGATGAGGCCCTCGTCGCGCAGCTCCTGGAGATGGAACAGGCCGTCGAGATAGGCGGGGTCGGAGTAGCTCCAGGCGTGGAACTGGAGCAGGTCGAGGGCCGGGACGCCGAGGCGCTCGAGGGCGCGCTCGACGGCCTCCCGCACCTGCACGGAGGTCACCGGCCCAGGCTGCGGCACCCACTTCGTCAGCAGCCGCAACTCGCCGCCGTGGCCGCGTCTGAAGTCGCCGGCAATCCGCTCGGCGGATCCGTAGTGGTCCGCCATGTCGAAGGTGGTCAAGCCGGCGTCGACGTAGGGGCCCATCGCGGCGACCGCTCGGTCGTGATCTAGAGTCCGCCCATCGCGCTCGAGATCCGCGATCTGCCAGAGTCCAGTGACGATGCGTGAGATCTCGAGTCCGGGTGCGAGTCGGTACAGTTCCATGGTTCTCCTCTGCTAGGCTTTCGATCCTACCCGCGTTCTCAGCGCAATCTGACACTGAAGGGAACAAGTCGTATGAACGACGAGAAACGCTTCGCGCCGCCCGGATACGGCACCATGAGTCCTTATCTGATCGTCGAGGGCGCGGCGCGGCTGTTCGATTTCCTGGTCGGAACATTTGGCGGCGAAGTCGATGATCGGACGCTCGAGGAGGACGGCACCGTCCGCCACGGGGCGGTTCGGATCGGCGACTCGATGGTCGAGTTCGCCGAGGCGCGGCCGGAGTGGCCGGCGGCGGTCTGCTCGATCCACATCTACGTGCCGGACATCGACGCCGCCTACGCGCGAGCGATTGCTCTGGGAGCGGAGAGCATCCACGAGCCGGCCGATATGGCCTACGCGGAGCGCAGCGCCGGGGTCCGGGACCCGACGGGCAACAGTTGGTACATCGCGACCTATACCGGTCCGGGGTCGGACGGGTAGCTCGCCTCCGGGAGGCTACTTGCCCTCCGCGAGCGTCCGGCTCTCCGCCTGGAGCTTGGACTCGGCTCGGACGACCGCGCGCTCGGCCTCGTCGACTGCGGACCGGGCCTTGCGGCGCTCGACATCCCGGGCGTGGGCGTCGGCTCTGGTCCGCTCGGCTTTGAGCTCCGCGGCGCGCGCTCGACGCTCGGCCTGAACCGCGCGGCTCTCGGCACGCTCGAGCGTCTTGCGTGCCGCGGTACGGGCCCGACGCGCCCCGGTCAGATCCCTACGAGCGGACAGCTGGCGGGCGCGCGCCGCCTCGAGACGCCTCCGGGCAGCGGCGGAGGGGCGAGCCGGCTCGGGGGCGGGAGCTCGGGACGGTTTCGCTGGCCGGGTCTTGGGGCTCGTCAAGGTGGTTCCGAGCAGAGCGTCGAACCCCGGCGGCTCCAGATCGGTTGAGAGTCGCCCCGGATGTGGCTCTTGATCGGGACCTCCGGCCGCCAGCGCCTCGAGGGTGTGAGTCACACGTTGGCGCAGCGCGGGTGTCCAACCGGCGCCCCCGGCTTCGGCCCGAAGACGGGCGGACTCCAGGAGATCGCGTAGCGCGGTGCGCCGGTCATCGCCGGCCCGAGTCGACATCGAGGCCCCGCGAGCTACCGCGCGGTGCTGCTTTGCGGCGGCGTCGAGAAGGGCGTCGAAGCTCGAGCGCTGTTCGTAGAAGAGCTGGTTGACGAGCCAGGCGGACACGGACGGCTTGCCGAGCTTCTTGACCCGCTCGGCACCGTCGCGCTCCCCACGCCCTCGCAGCTCTTTCGCGAGAGCGTTGCGCGCCGCCGTGAACTCGGAGAGCGCCAATCTGTACAGATCGTCGATCTCGCTCTCCGCGATCTTCTTCTTGGGCGCCATGATCTCGGGTCGTCAGGGCGTCGTGGCGGCCAGCCGCTGCCGCAGGATCGTGAGCGGCAGCTCCTGGTGCCGCCAGAGTGCGGCGTGGAACTGCGGCAGGCTTCTACCGCCACCGAGAAACTGCGCGCGAAGCTCCAGCAGCGCCCTCTCGCCGAGGAAGGCGCACCCGGGCGGCAGCGGACTCACGGACACACGGCGGACCTCGCTTCGCGCGACTCCGGCGGGCAACCCGGTGCGCTCGCGGAGGCTCGCGACCGAAGCTTCGGGACCGATCTCGCCGCGCGCGACTTGAATCCGACCGATCTCGATCTCCGCCTCCATCCTGCGCAGTTCCAGGAGAGCGATCTCGGTGTCCACCCGGCGGTCACCGGGCAGCGAGGCCAGGATCCCCTCCTCCTGCAGCCAGCGCTCGAGGTAGAGCTCGCGCGCCCTGGCCATGCACGCGCTCTTGTAGAGACTCGGTTGCGACGGCACCGCTGTGGCCGATGACGAGGCGCTCGCCGCGAGTGCGCCCAGCATTCCCCGGTAGGCTCGTGCCCGAGTCAGTCGCGGGCTGTAGAGAACCAAGGTTTCCTCGTGCTCGATCTCGGAAACTCGTTCGGGCAGCGGTCGGAGAGGGTAGTAGAGGGCCTCCTCGGAGGTCCCGACCGCCCACTCTCCCGGAGGCTGGAAGCGGACCCGGGGCGCTCCAGCGCCGGGTGTCAACAGGATGTCGAAGGTCTCGACTGCCTCGAGATTGACCGCGAGCCGGTCCGAGCTGGCGAGCAACTCGCCCAGCTCCCGGGCATCGCGCTCGAGTGCCGGCAGGACCGAGGACCATCGCCACTCGAGATCGGGCGCACCACCGAACTTCGCCGAGATCGCCGGGTGCATCGAAAGTCGACTCTCGATCTGTTCGGTCACCCGCTCGCGCTCCTCGGCCAGGATTGCCAGGGCGCCTCGATCGGTGTAGCCCTCGAGACCCTCGTGAGCGACCGCGAGGGACTCGAACTGATCGAGACTCCAGGTCGGGGGCCGATCGGAGGTCGGAAGAAGGTCTTCGGCGAGCCAACTTTCGAAGCTGGCCACGGCGGCCTTGGCCGCAGCCAGCGACGCGGTCAGGTCGTCCCTGAGTCGGGGGTCGTCGACACAGATATGCGAGGCTCGTTCGCCAATCAGCTCCGAGGCATACCGAGTGCTGGCGATCGCGCTCTCCACCCACCAGCGCGCGGTCGACTCGAGTGTGTCGACGGCGCGGGTCAGGCGTCTGGGCAGGCTGCGTAGCTCATCGAGTGCGATCCGGACTTCGCGATCGCTGTGCGCACATGGTGCGCGGGCCAGCTCCTCGGTGGACTCGAGCATCAGATAGCTAGCGGGGAGAAGCGCCGACAGGCGCAGGTCCTCGATCTCGACACGACGTCCCGCGAGGTAGGCGAGAAGCGGAGCGCGGTCGGGGTCCGTGTCGGAGCCCGCGAGCGCCGCGAGAGCCGTGCCGAGCTGCCGCAGCTCGTGTGCAATCCGCTCCGAGTCCGGCGACCCCGGACTCGGGGGGCCGAGCTCGGCCGCGCGCGCGATCAGGTCCGGCAGCGACCCGGCACCACCTGCCGACGATGCGGCCAGCCCTAGCAGGGACGCCGCGAGGAGCCCGATTGGCATGACGGATCGCGAACTGGCCATTTCTCGCGCGGCGCTCGCGCCGCCGCACTCCCACGAAGGCGACCGGCTCGCCTCGCCGACCGGCCGCGCCTAGAGAATCTTCGAAACGACATTCTATCTCGGCGACAATCTCGCGTGCTCGAGCGCCAAACGGTTGATCCGCAGAGTGTCGTGCCATCGGTCGTCGTAGAGATTCGCGTTCTGGGCTGCGAACGGGCGGCTCGGAAGCCAGATGTCGACCGCGGCGGCATCGAGGTCGTGCAGTGTGTCGACGGTCGGAAAGACGTTCCCGGGCGCCGTGGCCGCCGGTGGTGCAACGATCTGGTCGTCCGCCGAGAGCGGCGCTACCGCATCGCCGGTGAAGGCGACCAGCTTGTCGCTCAGCGGCAGCAGGTAGCTCACGAATCCTGGGCGCCAGGTGACCGTCGGCAGAGCCTCGACCTCGAATCCGCAGACGGAAATGGCTCGGCGCTTGCCGATCGGGATGAAGTTGGGTGTACCCAGGGCCGGTGGCGACCGGGGGGCGGCCTCAGGGCCGTAGGTGATCGGTCCGATCGCCGGAACAACGTCGAACGGGGAGGGCCCGTCGAGCCGTCGCGGCTCGGTGAGTAGGATCGACTCGATACGCCAATGCTCGAGGCCGAGGCTTGACAAACGGTCCTGAAGAGTCGCAGGCGAAAGGCGCCACGGGTCGACGAGGCAGACCCGCTCGCCGGCCGTGAAGGCGTAGGCGGCCTGGCCGCTCTGGGTGCCAAGGTAGTACAAGGACGGTGCCACCCGTCTGGGCTCTTCGTCCAGGAAGTCAAAGCCGTCCTCGAGATAGCGGCGCTCGATCCGAGCCAGCTCCTCGATCCCGGCGCGCAGGGTCGCCTGCCAGCCGGTGGCGCTGACCACCGGGTGGGGGTGATTGCCGGTTGCCCTCCGATCGACGTACGGATGGCCGGGCAGGACCAGGTTCACCGGCACCGCGGTCAGCCGGGTCAGCGTCTCCCGATACGCCGCGATGTTGCCTCCGTAGCGTGGATGGAGGCGGGTGGTGTAGGTGCCGAGTCCCGAGCGCACACTCATGATTGCGTCGCCGCCGAAGAGGATGCGCCAGGGGCCGGTCTCGAGCAGATAGCAGACGCTGCCCTGGGTGTGCCCCGCGCACGGGATCGCCTCGAGGTCGAGGCCGGGCACCGGCAGCCGGTGCCGGCCGTCGATCGGGTAGTCGACGTGCGCCTCGGGAACGCGTAACCCGGGCGGAGTCACGCGGGCGGGGACGACCAGGTCGACCGACGGTCCGCGCTCGATCACCGCAGCGTCTGCGCTTCCCATGTAGGTGCGCGCGCCAGTCATCGAGCGGATCCAGTCCATGTTCATCCAGTGATCCAGATGGAAGTGGGTCACCAGGATGTGCGCGATGTCGTTCGGGTCGAACCCGAGCGAGACGATTGCCTGCGCGAGCCGATCGAGCTGCCCGTTGTAGCCGGTGTCGATCAGGACGAGGCCGTCTTCGGCCTCGATCAGGTAGGCGAAGACCGGGGCGAGCTCGCCGAGTGAGTAGACACCCGGAACGATCTGTCGCGGATTTCCGTCGAGAACCGGAACCGTCGCTCGCTGCGCGGCGGTCGGCGCCGTCTGTGCCAGGGCCGGGAGACTCGCAAGTAGCGCGATGCAGAATGTCGATCGAACGAATCGAGTGGGCTCCATCTCTCTCCCGCGCGGTCCCCTCTGACAGTTGTCGATTCGATGTTGCGATTCGCAAGTACAGAGCGCAGGCGGCGGGAATACTGATCGGTCGTGACGTCGAGGGATACCCGCTCGGTGAGCTGGGGCGCAGACCCTCATGGAGCAACTACTCGTAGGAGCGGCGGGCCGCGCCAGATCCTTCTCGCCAGAACTTCGACCCGTCACCGCTGACCAGCGCTTCGGCATCGAGCCGCGCTTTGTGTACAGTCCGAGCGCGATGTCTGGTTTGAGCGCCGAAGTTCGGGCGGAGGTTCGACAACTGTTGCTGCTCGCGGGTCCGCTGATCGCTGCCCAACTCTCGGGCACGGCCTCGAACTTCGTCGACGCGGTGATGGCGGGTCGGTTGGGAGCCGAAGCGCTGGGCGCGGTCGCGGTGGGCGCGAGCACCTGGATGACGCTGACGCTGACCTCGACCGGCGTTCTCGGCGCGCTGTCACCGTCGGTCGCGCAGCTGCATGGCGCCGGCCGACTCGACGAGGTCGCTCCGCTCACTCGGCAGAGTTACTGGATCGCGATGGTTCTGGCGCTGATCTCGATCGGTTTCCTCTGGTCGATCGAGGCGGTGTTCGTGCGCCTGGGAGTCGACCCGGCGCTTCGGACCCTGATCGTCGGCTACTCGAGAGCGCTGTCGTGGGGGATGCCGGCTCTGTGTGGCTATCTCGTTCTACGCCTGATGAGCGAGGGGCTCGGTATCGCGCGGCCCGCGATGTACTTCGGCATCCTCGGCATCGGCGTCAATGTCGCCGGAAACTACGCCCTGATGTTCGGTCGCTGGGGTTTCCCGGAGCTCGGGGTCGTGGGTTGCGGCCACGCCACCGCGGCCGTTGCGTGGGCCCAGTTCCTGGGCTTCGCTCTCTACGTCTCGAAGCATTCGGACTACTCCGGCATCGGCTCGGTCGTCGGGCTGAGCCGGCCGGAGCGTGGCTCGCTGCTAGAGCTCCTCCGGGTCGGCTTGCCGATCGGCGGCTCGAACTTCGTCGAATCGAGTCTCTTCAGCAGCGTCGCGTACCTGATGGCGACGCTGGGCGCGCTGGCAGTGGCCGCTCATCAGATCGCCATCAACTTCGTCGCCATGACCTTCATGGTGCCGCTCGGGCTGTCGATGGCGATCACCGTTCGGGTCGGTCACGCGCGCGGCCTGGGCAATCCGGCCGCGGTGCGACGGGCCGGCGCGGTGGGGATGTCGATCGCCCTCATGATCCAGACGGTCTCCGCCACCCTGATGGTGGCATTTCCGTGGGCGATCGTCTCGATCTACACGGACGATCGCAAGGTCGCGAGCGCGGCGGTGGGTCTACTCTTTCTCGCCGCGCTGTTTCAACTCTCCGACGGGCTGCAGGTGAGCGCCGCCGGCGCGCTACGCGGCCTCAAGGACACCCGCGTCCCGATGCTGATGACGGTCCTCGCCTACTGGGTGATCGGGCTGCCGCTCGGCTACATCCTCGGGTTCGAGCTGGGGATGGGCGCTCGAGGGATGTGGGTCGGCCTGATCGCCGGGCTCACAGTGGCCGCGGCGATGCTGCCCTGGCGCTTCCGACGGCTGGCTGGCGGGCTGCGGGGATGAGGAGGCACATCCTTGGCCCGAACGCGCTTGCCTGCTAGAGTTCATTGTCATGTCAAAGTGGCTTCAAATAAGCTTTATTTGGACCAAACGACTCTCGTGTTGACAAGGGCGGGCCGGAGCGTAGCGCCCGCTGGAGGTGGATCGCATGAACTGGGGAAGGTTCTGTCTGGTTGTCTTCGTCGTCCTGCTAATGAGCTCCCACGGCGCGGTCGCTCAGCCATCCACCGATCGATCAGACCTCGAAACCACTGAGGTCGACGAGGCAGACGCGGCGCGCGTCGACGAAGCCGACTCGGACAGCGAACGCGACCGGCGCTCCCGGAGAGCCCGACTACAGAATAGTCGTGGCTCGTTCTCGGTTGTCGGAGTCCCGCCGGCGGATCTGCCGTCCCTCCAGGGGCTGCAACCCACGCTTGCAAAGACCTTTCTACCTGACAGAATCGGGCCCGGTAGCGCCACCACCCTCCAGTTCGTGGTCGACAACCCTGACGGGCTTCCGGTGACCCAGCTCGCGTTCACGGACACCCTGCCGGCGGGTGTGACCATCTCCAGTGTGCCCGCGGTCACGCAGAACTGCGACGCAACCATCGCGGCGCCCGCCGGCGGCAGCACGATCACCGTGAGCGACGGCGAAGCTCCGGGCTCGGGCTCGTGCACGATCACGGTCGACGTGACGTCTTCGACCCTCGGAACGCATGTGAATGTCACCTCGCCGCTCACCTGGGAGAACGGCACGTCGAATACAGCGACGGACGACCTGATTGTGGTCAACGACCGGCCGGGCTTCACGAAGAGCTTCGCGCCGAGCGCGGTGGCACTGGGCGGCCGGAGCACCCTGACCTTCACGGTCGACAACACCGCCAACGACGGTACCGTCACCGTGTTGAGTTTCACGGACACCCTGCCTCCCGGGATGCTGATCGCTGACCCCTCCCGCGCCTTCACCGACTGCGAGCAGCCTCTGATCCCAGCGACGCTCATCGCGGATCCCGGTACGTCCTTGATCTCCCTGGGCGCCAACGGAACCGCTATGTTTCCGGTACTCGGAGCGGGGGAGAGCTGCAACGTCACCGTGGATGTCGTTGCGACGAGCGTCGGAGTGCTCGGCAACGTGTCGGGCGATCTCGACGCAGTCGTGAGCGGCCAGCAACGTTCCAGCGGCAGGGCGGCCGCTCCACTCGAGGTCACCGGCGGAGCCCTGTCCCTGATCAAGAGGTTCCTGGCCGATCCGGTTCCGGCCGGCGGGCAGGTCGTGCTCGAGTTCACGATCACCAACTTCGATCGCCTGAATGCGGCGACCGATATCGCGTTCACGGACGATCTCGACGCCACCCTGATGGGTATGAGCGCAGTCGGGCTGCCCGCGGCCGACGGCTGTGGCGCCGGATCGGTGCTCGGCGGCACGACCGAGATCAGTCTCACCGGCGGCAACCTTCCGGCGGAAAGCTCGTGTACCTTCAGCGTGACGCTCGACGTACCCTCGACCGCGGTGAGCGGCGGCTACCCGAACGTCAGCAGCTCGGTAACCGGGCAGGTGGGCGGAGCGGGTGTGGTTGGGAGTCCTGCGACCGACACCCTGTTCGTCGAGCCGGTTCCGCTCCTGACCAAGTCCTACACCGACGATCCGGTCGGGGCCGGCGGCACGGTCACCCTGGAGTTCACGATCCAGAACCAGAGCTCCACCTCGTCGGCTACCGAGATGACCTTCACGGATGAGTTTCCGGACTTCATGCCGACGGCGGTCGTACCCGCGGATGGGTTCTGCGGCGCCGGCTCCAGTGCGTTGTACGTCGACACGTTCGATGACCCACCGCTCCTTTTGGTCCAAGGCGCGAGCCTCGCTTCAGGGGCGTCATGCACCTTTCCCGTCGTGCTCGACGTCGCCGCTGGCGCTCCCGCGGGCGACTATCCAAACGTCACCAGTTCGATCATGGCGATCGTAGACGGCGAGACCGTGACCGGTGGCCCGGCGACCGACACGCTGACCGTGGTCGGTGCACCGATGTTGATCAAGGAGTTCACCGATGATCCGGTCCTGCCGGGCGACACGGTGACGCTCGAGTTCACTATCGAGCACGACGAGTTTGCCGGCGGAGACGCCACCGACATCGCCTTCATGGACGACCTCGACGCGGTCATCAGTGGCCTGGTAGCGACCGGCCTGCCGCTGGCCGATGTCTGCGGTACCGGTTCCATGCTCTCGGGGACTTCGACGCTGTCGCTCACGGGTGGCACGCTGATGCCGGGCGAGATCTGCACCTTCTCCGCGAGCCTGACGGTGCCCGCCACCGCCCCGGCGGGGGCGCAGACCAACACGACCGGCAACCTGACGGCGACGGTGCTGGGGATTGCGACCACCGGCAACACGGCTACCGACGACCTGGTGATCGGCGGCCTCGTGCTGACCAAGGAGTTCACCGACGATCCGGCACTACCGGGCGGCACCGTGACTCTCGAGTTCACGATCCAGAATACAAGCCCCGCCGAGGGGGCGACCGACATTGCTTTCTCGGATGATCTCGACGACACGCTCGCCGACCTCACGGTCGACCCTGGGAGCGTGCCGGCAGATCCTTGCGGCGCCGGCTCTTCAGTCATTCTGAGCTCTGGCGATACGTTCGTGACTTTCCTGGGAGGCGCCTTGGCTGCGGGCGAGATGTGTGTCTTCTCCCTCACCCTCGACGTTCCCGTCGCCGCCGCGTCCGATAGCTACCCAAACACTACGGAGGCATTCCGGGCTACGTTTGGCGGCGGCACGGTCTTTTTCGAGAACGCGAGCGACGAACTGATCGTGGACTCCGATCTGATCGATCTGGAGAAGAGCTTTACCGACGATCCGGTGGCGCCCGGCGACACCGCGACGCTTCAGTTCACCATTACGAATCTCGATCTGGCCAACGCGGCCACAGCCATCGCCTTCACGGATGATCTGAACGCGGCACTCAGCGGCTTGGCGGCGGTGGGTCTGCCCCTGAACAACGTCTGCGGAGCGGGATCGCAGATTTCCGGCACCACCAATCTGTCCTTCACCGGCGGCTCATTGGCCGCTGGCGCCTCGTGCGTCTTCAGTGTGACTGTCGTCGTGCCCGGATCGACGCCGGGCGGAACGGTGGCGACGAACGTCACCAGCAGCGCCACGGGTAGCATTGGCGGACTGCCGGTCTTCGGCGATCCGGCGACCGACACTTTGCGCGTGGACGCAGTTACCTTCTCGAAATCCTTCGACGGTCCGACCACCGCGTCGGGCACTGCGGTGCTCACCTTCACCCTGGTCAACCAGGGCTCGACGAGCCTCGGCGATCTGTCATTCACCGACAACCTCGACAACGTCGTGTCGGGACTGGTGGCCACCGGTCTGCCGGTGAGCAACGTCTGCGGCACCGGCTCGTCGATCGGCGGTACGAGCTTGCTGAGCTTCTCGGGCGGCGAGCTCGGGCCGAACGGCTCGTGCTCCTTCATGGTCACGGTGCAGGTACCGATTGGCGCTCCGGCGGGCACATTCCTGAACACCACGAGCGATCTGCTCCAGCTCGGCCTGCCGCTGGGATCGCCGGCGACGGCTGATCTCACGATCGAGCCGCCACCCACCTTCGCCAAGATCTTCGCGCCGGACACGATTGAAGCCGGCGCCGTGAGCACGCTCACCTTCACGATCGACAACTCCGCGAGCGCGCTCGCCGCGACCAGCCTCGATTTCACCGACAACCTACCGGCGGGCGTGGTTGTCGCTACGCCGGCCAACTCCTCCACGGACTGTTCGGGCGGGACCGTCACGGCCGTGGGTGGTAGCGGGGTGATCACCTACACCGGCGGAACGATCGCGGCCGGCGCAAGTTGCACCGTTCAAGCCGACGTCACCAGCGTGGTCGCGGCTTCGCACGTCAACGTCACGGGCGATCTGACGTCGTCCTCCGGCAACAGCGGCACCGCCACCGATACCCTGACGGTGAACGCTCTCGCCGACCTGCAGCTGACCCTGATCGCGGTCTACGACCCGGCGGTGGCGCACACTGTCCAGGTCTACGACCTGATCATCACGAACAACGGCCCGGGCATGGCGACCAACGCCGTCGTCGATCAGGAGCTGCCTGCCGGGACTTACTTCCTCGGCGCCGAGCCGAGCAGCGTGAGCTGCACGCAGTCCGGGGTGCTGGTGAGCTGCGACCTGGGCGATTTGGCGCCCAGCGACAGCGTCGCGTTCAGCATCGGCGCGTTCATCGACAGCCGGTTTGACGGAGCTCTGGCGACCGACGCCCTGGTGAGCTCGGATACCGGTGATCCCGACCTCGGCAACAACGAGGTCGATGTACTGACCGACGTCGCGCGACCGCGCTCGATGCTCGCCACCGAGCGCGCCGATGGCACCGAGATCCTGGTCATGGTCGCCAAGGAAGCGGACGAGACCGTCGGCCTGGTGTTCGCCGAGGCGGCAGGCGGTGGCAACCGCGAGTACAGCGTCACCGGCGGCGGCTTCCGTACGGTGGCGCTGGTGGAGGTGCCGAACTTCTCGGACAGCGCGGCTCCCGAGGTGGCGGCGCTTGCCTCCGGATTTGACGGCTCGGTTCTGGTCCAGGTCGTCGATGCCGACAGCACCAACCTGATCGGCAGCTACCCGGTTCCGGGCAGTTGGGTGCCGATCGACCTGGAAGTCCTCGAGGGCTTCGATCCGGGCGGCATGACCGGCGGCGAGCTCGCCGGCGGGTTCGCGCCGACCCTCGCTCTGTTGCTCGCAGGCGCCTCCGATGACGCGGTTCATCTGGTCTACGTCGACACGCTCACCGGGATCGTGCTCCGCGACGACGTGGTTCAGAGTGACGCTTTCCCGATCTCTCTTTCCAAGATCGAGAGCGTCGTCGGCTCGATGGTCGAGGAGCTGGTGATCCTGACCCAGGATCCGGCCTCGGAAGCGACCACGGTTCGCATCTGGGAGCCCGAAGGCGCCTTTGCCAGCGTCACCAAGACCCTCACAGCTGGGGCCTTCCCGATCGCGGTCGAAGGGCTCGAAGATCTGGGCACCGGCCCGGTGGGAGGCCTGGGTGGCGGACCCGACGTCGCGGCGCTCCAACGAGAGGTCGTGACTGGAGCCGCGACGGCCGAGCTGTTCGATGCCGTAAGCGGAGTGGACCTGACGGCGGTGGCGTTCAGCGCACCGCTGCTGGCCGACGTCTTCACCCGCATCGACAGTTTCGGCGGCGGCAGCGCTTCCGAGCTGACGGCAGGCGGTCGTAGCGGCATGGGCCTGGTGGTGGAGAGCCGGGATGCCGCCAGCGGCATGATCGCCGGATCGATTGTCATCGGTGGCTCGTTGCTGCCGCTGGATCTCGCGTTCCATCCGAGCTTCGCGGGCACGATGGATCCGGACCTCGCGGTGCTGTTCGAGATGCTGAATAGCCCGACCGAGGTGAGCGTCTTCGACGCCGCCGGCGGCACGCCGCTGTTCAACTTCATCCTGCCGTAATCGGCCGACTTCTACAGATCTGAACGGGGCGGCGCCCAGGCGCCGCCTCGCTTTGCACTGTTGCGTGTGCCGCGGCGGACCGGCATGTTGTGTGGAAATCTCTTCCTGAGTCGGGTCACGAGAGGCGGCGCCGAGGAGCCTACTGGGATGAGCGCCACCGGGCTCGGGCCGCGATAGCGGGCAGTATCGACTGACCGCGGTCAGATCCCGGCTCGAAAGGGAGCGATTTGGCACAGCCCGTAGAGAAAGCACTCGGAGGCAAGTACGAGATCCTCCAGAAGATCCGCGAGGGCGGCATGGGGGCGATCTATAAGGTCCGCCATCGCCTGCTCGATGAGATCCGGATCATCAAGGTGCTCAAGTCAGATCTGGCGATGGACGAGACGCTGCGCCAACGCTTCCAGAACGAAGCGCGTTTCGCGATCCAGCTACGCCACCCGAACATCGCTCACCTCTACGACTTCTCGGTCAGCGCCGAGGGGAGGTCGGCCTACATAGTCATGGAGTACATCGACGGTGTCACCGTCCAGGAGCTGATCGCCGAAAACGGCGCGCCGACCGTCGGGCTCGGGGTCGAGATCGCAGCCCAGGGCTTGAAAGCTGTGAGCTACCTGCATCACCAGGGCTTCGTCCATCGCGACATCGCCCCCGACAACCTGATGTTGACGCGCGACTTCCAGGGCAATCCGCTGGTCAAGTTGATCGATCTCGGGATCGCCAAGGGTCAGAACGAAGAAGTCAACCTGACCGCGACCGGGATCTTCATGGGCAAAGTGCGCTACTCGCCGCCCGAGCTGTTCAAGTCCAAGGGCGGCGCCAGCGAGCTCGACAAGCGCAGCGATCTGTACTCCTTCGGGGTACTGCTCTACGAGCTGCTGACCGGCAGGAGCCCCTTTTCGGGCGACACCTTCTCCGAGATCGTCGCCGGGCACCTGTTCCGGCCGCCGCTCTCGTTCGAGGAGAGCGACCGCGACGGCCGGGTTCCCGGAGAGCTTCGCGCTCTCTGTCTCGCCGCGCTAGAGAAAGACCCGGAGCGGCGGGTGGCGACTGCGGAGGATTTTCTGGCGAAGCTGTCGCCGTTTGCGGCCGAGCCGCCGTCGCACGTGGCGGAGCTGGAGCAGGCGATCGAGGCGACGACCCAGCTGGCGACGATCCAACCCCCGCGGACGCGAGGCAGCTCGACCCAGAAGCGGCTCGATCAACAGTTCGGCGTCGCCGAAGGCTCGGCGAACTCCGCAGAGTTGAACCAGCAGCGCGACGAGGCGGTGTCCCACGCGGCGACGGCGATCCGCGAGAAGACGCTGGTCGGAGATCGCGCCAGCGCACAACAGGACCTCGAAATGGCGGTGACGCTGTTCGGAGATCACGACGAGTTCGAATCGCTACAGCGGCAGCTCCGCGAGACGCCAGATGTGGGAAGCGGCGCCGCGGCGGTGGACCATCGCAAGGTCGAACCACCGCCTTGTCCCACGGCGCCGGGGGGGCTCACAGCTTGGTTGCGGTCGCCTCTCGGCTTGCTGCTCACCGTGGGTGTCGTGCTGATCCTGGCCGGGATGGTCTGGGCGCTGAGCGTCTCTGAAGAGCCGGACACGGTCGCCGTCCGGAAGCCGATGGTCGTCGAGGCCGCGCGGCGCTGGCAGGCTGCCGACACGCGGCCCCCGGTGGACCCCCTCGCGGCGGTCGAGGTGCCCGATCCGGTCCCAGTCGCCGTCGAGGCGGCCGAGCGAGCGCCTGCTGCGCCCAGCGGGTCTCGAGTAGATTCTCCCGCGCCGCCGGCGAACGCCGTCGAGTCGTCCGCGGCCCTGACCGTCGCTCCGGTGGCCCCGCCGAGCGGCTCGACTCCGGACGTGCGCCGCGGCGAGCTGTTCGGTCCGGACCCGGGCGTGACCCCGCCGTCACTTCTGAGGGTGCCGCCCGCGGTATATCCGCCGAAGTTCGACGGCCCGCGCAAGGAGATCGAAGTGTTGGTGGAGGTGCTGGTGAGCGAGGACGGGGTGGTGATCACCGGCAAGGCGGCGCCGCGTGAATCGGCCAAGAAGCGTTTCCGGGAGCTGGCTGTGGAGACCTCCAGGGGTGCGACCTTCCGGCCGGCCACGAAGTACGGCGTCGAGGGCAAAATGTGGACCACTATCCGCGTGCTGCTGCCGCCGGGCTAGCCCCGCGCCTCAGGCCATCGCGTCGCGAGAACGGCGGCCGGTCTCAGTCGTCATCCGACCGGCTGGAGCATCTGGGCAACTCATGAGACGGCCGCCGGGCGACCTTCTCCTCATCGGCGCTCGTGGCGCGCTGCGGAGCGAGCTAGAGGTAGCCGAGCGCTTTGAGCTCTTCGACCAGCGCGGGGTCGAGCTCGAGCTCTGCTCGGGGACCGAGCTGCAGCAGGTCCAGGTTGAAACGACGCTGCATCAGCAGGCGCTGGAGCAGCAGTCGGGCGACGGTGGGGTGCCGCTCGGCCAGGTTCTCGCGCTCGCCGGGGTCGCTGTCGAGGGAGTAGAGCTCGCTGCGCCCGGCGACCGGGTCGTGCACGAGCTTCCACGGCGGCTCTTCGAGCATCCAGCGGGGCTTGGCAGTCTTGTCGATGTCGCCGAGGCCACGGGTAGTGGAGTAGAGCGACCGCCGCAGGGGAGCGCCGTCGAAGGTCGCGGGCAGCAGGCTGCGCCCCTGGAAGCCGCCGTCGCCTCCGGGGAGGCCGAGACCGTCCATCAACGTCGGCAGGAGGTCGATCAAACTCACCGGATCGTCGACCACCGGTGCGAATCCCGGCGTTGAAGCGGGCCACTTGACCACCATCGGAATACGAATGAACTCGTCGTAGAGCTCACGGCTGTGCATGAAGAGATCGTGTTCGAAGAACGCCTCGCCGTGGTCCGAGGTCACGACGATCAACGCGTCGCGGTAGCGCTC
>JAJCXP010000212.1 GCA_029263375.1 Acidobacteriota bacterium
GAACGTGCGTACCCTGGTGGCTCTGTCACTACCGGCCCTGGCCCTTGGCGGCTGCGACGACGTTCGCATCGGCAGTCCCGACTCGCTCTGGTTGCTCTGGCTGGTACCGGCGCTGGTGGCGTTCTACGTCTACGCCTTCCGCAAGAAGACGGTGCTGCTGCGCCGGTTCGCCTCGCCCGAGATGCTCGAGCGCCTGATGTCGGGCGTCAGCCGGCCGCGTCAGTATCTGAAGGCCGTGCTGGTGGTGATCGGGCTGCTGGCGACGCTCCTGGCGCTGGCCGAGATCCGCTGGGGATTCACCTGGGAAGAGGTGCAACGACGCGGTGTCGACATTGTGGTGGCGCTCGACGTGTCCGACAGCATGCTGGTCGAGGATGCCGAGTCGGGGGGCCGCCTGAGCCGTCTGGAGCGCGCCAAGCGCGAGATCACCGACCTCCTCCGGCTGATGGAAGGGGACCGAATCGGACTGGTCGCCTTCGCCGGCACCGCGTTCGTCGAATGTCCGTTGACGCTCGACTACGGCGCTGCCGAGATTTTCCTCGACACCATTGACACCGACCTGATTCCGGTCAAGGGAACCTCGCTGGGCGACGCGATCCGGACCTCGCTGGCGGCGTTCGAGGGCGGCTCGCACCCCTCGCGCGCGGTGATCCTGATCACCGATGGCGAGGACCACACCGGCGACGCGCTGCGGGCGGCGGCGGAGGCGAAGCTCGCCGACGTGCGGATCTTCACCATCGGCATCGGTCGCGACGAGGGCGCGCCGATTCCGGCGCTGGGCGGCGGCTTCCGGCGGGATCGCAGCGGCGAGATCATCCTCAGCCGTCTCGACGAGCCGACGCTACAGAAGATCGCTCTCGACACCGGCGGCAAGTACGTTCGCTCGGTGACCGGCGACGTCGATCTCGAGCAGATCTACTCCCAGGGCATCAAGGCGACCCTCGAGGATCAGGAGTTGGGCTCGAAGCGGCGCCAGCGTTGGGAGGAGCGCTTCCAGTGGCTGCTGGCGGTGGCGCTGGTTGCGCTGATGCTGGAGACGCTGATCAGCGATCGGGTGCGCCGGCGTCGGAGAGCGACCGCGGTCGGAGTGGCCGTGACGCTCTCGCTGCTGGCAGCGCCGAGTTCACTGCCGGCCCAGGTCGACCCGAACCAGATCGACCCGGCCCAGGTGAGTCCGGTCCAGGCCAGCCCGGCCCAAGCGCCGACTCCCGCTGTCGATCCGGCCGCGGTTGCAGAGCGTTTCGACAACCCCTACGAGGCCTATGAGTCAGGTGCCTGGTCCAAGGCGTTGGAGGGCTTCACCGATTACCAGGTGGAGCGCCCGGAGGATCCCGAGGTCGCTTTCAACCTGGGCAGCGTCCACTACCGGATGCGCAACTACGCCGAGGCGGACAAAGCGTTCTCGATCGCCGCGCTGGCGGCGGATGAATCGTTGCGCGGGCAGGCGCTCTACAACCTCGGCAACAGCGCGTTCCGGCAAGGCAAGCTCCAGGACGCGGTCGAGCTCTACAAGGCGGCCCTCGACATCGATCCCGACGACGCGGACGCCAAGTTCAATCTGGAGTACGTACGCGACGAGATCCGGCGCCGGGTGGAGGAGCAGAAGAAGCGCCAGGAGGAGCAGCAGGAGCAGTCGCAGCAGGAGCAGCAGGGCGAGGAGGGCGAGCAGGATCCCGGCGAGCAGGAGGAGCAGCAGGAAGGCGGGGAACCGGAGCAGCAGGAGCCGTCCGAGCCCCAGGCCGCCGGTCCGGATAGCGACCAGGACGGCCTCCCCGACGCCACGGAGCAGACCGGTGAGAACCCGACCGACCCGAGCAACCCGGACAGCGACGGCGACGGTCTCGCCGACGGCCAGGAGGACCTCAATCGCAACGGCCGGGTCGACCCGGGCGAGACCGATCCGAATCGCGAGGACAGCGACGGCGACGGCATTCCGGACGCTCAGGAGGCGGAGGCGCAGGCCCAGCGCGAGGCGGCGGAGGCGGGCGAGCTGCCCCCGTCGGAGGAGCTGACGCAGGAAGAGGCGGAGCGCTACCTGCAGGCGATTCAAGAGGGACGACCGGATCAACGGCGCGGCAAGCCCGGCCGACAGGCCCGGCCGCTCAAGGATTGGTAGCCATGCGATCTTGCCTCTCGATCTGTCTGGCGGCTCTGGCGCTCCTGTGGGTGGCGGCGCCGCGCACCGCTACCGCCCAGAAGATCGAGATCACCGCCAGTCAGACCGAGATCACGATCGATGATCAGGTGCTGCTGTCGGTCCGCGTGACCGACGCCGTCGGCGCCGAACCCGAGCTGCCGGCGCTCGACGGTTTTCGTGTGACGCCGGCCGGCCAGGAGAGTCAGGTGAGCTTCGTCAATGGGCGCAGCAGTTCGAGCATCGGCTACCGGTTCCTCCTGACGCCGCTGCGCACCGGCACCTTCGAGGTCGGTCGAGCGACCATCACCGTGGACGATGTCGAGCACTCCAGCCAGCCGTTCAGCATCCGTGTCCTCGAGGCGTCGGCGACGCCCGTCGAGCAGCGCGATCTGTTCGTCACCGCGCGGGTCTCGACCACCACTCCGTACGTCGGCCAACAGCTGATCCACACCTGGCGCTTCTACCGTCGCGTGCAGGTCGCCGACGCCAGCCTGGAGCCGCCGAGCTTCGACGGCTTCCTGGTCGAGGAGCTCGGCAAGCTGCGCGAGTACCAGGCGACGGTGCGCGGCCAGCAGTACGTTGTCAGCGAGATCCGACGGGCGCTCTTCCCGCAGGAGGCCGGCAAGCTCGAGATCACGCCGTCCCAGCTGACCGTCCAGGTGGTGGTTCAGTCGGCGAACGGACGGCGCAGGAGTCTGCTCGACGATTTCTTCTCCTCCCGCAGCACCGAGCGGCGTGTGCTGCGCGGGCCGCTGCTCGAGCTCGACGTCCTCCCGTTGCCGCCCGCGCCCGGGGGGTTCACCGGCCTGGTCGGTGATTTCGACCTCTCGGCAGAGTTGAGCCGGCGTGAGCTCAAAGTCGGCGAATCGGCGACCCTCAAGGTCACGGTCGCCGGCAGAGGCAACAGCCAGCTCATCGTCGAGCCCAGGCTGCCGGAGCTGAGCCGATTCAAGATCTATGACGACAAGCCCAGCGGCACGCTCGACCGCAGCGGCAGCGAGCTCCGGGGCAGCCGGAGCTTCAGCAAGGCGTTGGTGCCTCTGGCCGCCGGCGAGCTGACGGTTCCGGCGATCGACCTGGTCTACTTTGACCCGGAGGGCGCGGTCTACCGCACGGCTCGCACCGAGCCGATCGCGCTCGAGGTGGCGCCCGCGGACGGCGAGGAGGATCTCGGCTTGACCGAATCGCTGGCGCCGACCGCGGGCAAGGTCTCGGTGCGGATCATGGCCGACGACATCCTGCCGCTTTACAAGGGACTGGAAGCGGCGCGCGCGTCGACCTGGCTCGGCGCCATCTGGATCCTGGTCCCCGGGCTCCTGCTGCCGCCGTTCTTCTATCTCGCAACGGCAGTGGGATTGGGCCGCCGGCGGCGCTTCGCCCGCGACGCCAATCTGGGCCGGCGACGGGCGGCTCTGCGGACGGCACTGAGGCGGCTTGCGAGGGTCGCCGAGGCCGAGGGCGTGGCTGTCGCCGCCCCGGCTTCTCGCTGCCTGCGTGAGTTCGTGGGCGACAAGCTCGGAGTCGACGGCGGTGCGCTGACCCCCGCCGAGACCGCAGAGGCACTCGAACGCCACGGCGTCGGGGCCGAGCTCGTGCAGAAGGTCGGGAAGCTCCTGGCGCGGCTCGAGGCCGCGCAGTACGGTTCCTCGCCCAACACCATCGACGTGGTCCGTGCCGAGCTCGAGTCGCTGCTCAAGTGCCTCGACAAGGAGCTGCGGGCATGAGCGGTGCAACGAGTCTCTTCGCACTGGTGTTGGTCGCCGCCCTCTCGAGCGACGTGCCTGAGGTGGCGCCCGTCGCCGAGTCGGGCACGCCGATCGTCGTCACCGGCGCCGCCGCCGAGGCCGACGTCGCGGGGCCGGAGACATTCCTCGAGGCGAACGCCGCCTACGAGGCCAACGAGTACGCGCGCGCCGTGGAGCTCTATCGCCGTCTGGTCGAGGCGGGCTTCGACGCCGGACAGCTGCACTACAACCTCGGCAACGCCTTGCTGCGCAACGGCGAGCTCGGCCGGGCGATCGCCTCGTACCGGCGCGCATGGCTGCGTCTGCCGCGTGACGAGGACGTGCGGGCCAATCTCGAGTTCGCCCGCCAGACCACCCAGGACGCCCTCGCTGCTCCGGGCCCGTCCGCGGTGACGCGGGCGCTTCTCTTCTGGCATTACGGCATGAGCCTGGCGGAGCTCAAATGGGCGGCGCTGGCGTTCAACCTGCTGTTCTGGCTGCTGCTGACGATCCGCCTGGTCAAGCGCCGCTCGGAGGTCCTGCGCTGGCTGACGGTCGCGCTGCTGATCCCGCTGATCGCGGTGACTCTGTCGCTCGGAGCTCGGTGGCTCGCGCCGCAGCGCGTCGCTGTGATCGTGCCGCAGGAGGTCAACGCCCATTCCGGTCCCGCTCGGGACGACGTCGTGCGCTTCAAGCTCCACGCCGGCACCGAGGTCGAGCTGCGCGATCGGCGCGACGGCTGGCTGCGGATCTCGCTGCCCGACGGCCAGCAAGGCTGGATCGAGGCGAG
>JAJCXP010000213.1 GCA_029263375.1 Acidobacteriota bacterium
ATGGAGCTGATCCGCTTCAACCTGTTCGACAACTACACCTGGGAGAGCTACATCAACGGCTCGGGCGGCACCGAGGGCGCCGCGATGAAGGTGTGGCCCGAGATGCGCCTGCCCGACGATCATCCGAGCTACGCGGCGGTCGGCGGCGACCGGGCCGAGCAGCTGTGCACCGGCGATCTGATCCGGCACCGGACGGTCGACGGCTCCTGCAACGACATGCGCAACCCGCTGATGGGCGCGTCGGGTACGCTGTTCGCGCGCAACGCCCAGTTCGAGACCACCTTCCCCGACGAGGGCTGGAACGAGACGGTGGCGAACCGGCACGCCGGGCGAATCGACGAGATGACGCCCGATCCACAGCTGGTCAGCCGCAAGCTCCTCACACGACAGCAGTCGGATCCAGAAGCGTGCAAGGCGGGCAAGGGCCTCGCCGGCAATTCGGTCGATTCGAACTGCGACTACCAGGAGGCGCCGTTCTTCAATGTCCTGGCGGCGTTCTGGATCCAGTTCATGACCCACGACTGGTTCTCGCACCTCGACGAGGGCGCGAACTCACCCGAGTACCAGAAGGTCGGCTGCACCAGTGAAGAGGCCGAGGCCCTCGGCTGCCGGCCGAACGACGAGATGGAGCGGCCGCTGGTGGCCCAGTCGGACCCGCCCGGTTCGTTCACCGGCAACGACGGCAAGAAGTACGTCGAGCGAGCCCCGCGGACGTTCGCGAACCACAACACCGCCTGGTGGGACGGGTCGCAGATCTACGGCTACAGCGAAGCGTCGCGCAAACGGGTGAAGCGCCATCCGGACGATCCGGCCAAGCTCCTGATGATCGCGCGTGGCGACCATCCGGGCGCCGGCGAAGCGCAGGGGTACCTGCCGATCCTCGAGGACTGCTCTGGCCCTGACGCCGGCGCAGGCTGCGTGCCCGACCCGATGAACCCTGCGTGGCGGGGACAGGAGGCGACCGGCTTCCCGGACAACTTCACCATCGGCATGAGCTTCTACCACAACGTCTTCGCGCGCGAGCACAACGCGTTCGTCGACGCCTTCCGAGCCGCTGCCGCGACCGACCCGGAAGCCGACTCGGGGCTGCGTAACCCGTCGAGCCCGACAACGGTGATCACAAACGGTGCGGTCAGCGACGACGAGCTGTTCGAGATCGCGCGCCTGGTGGTCTCCGCCGAGATCGCCAAGATCCACACCATCGAGTGGACCACCCAGCTGCTCTACAACGAGCCGCTCTACAAAGGGATGAACTCGAACTGGGGCGGTCTGCTGGAGAAGGGCAAGTACGACTTCCTCGACTCGCTCCTGAACCGCATCACCGAGGCCACCCGTGAGAGTCACAAGGAAGCGTGGGCGAACCAGCTCTACTCGGTCTTCGCCTCCGGCCCCGGTATCTTCGGGATCGGTTCCACCGCCGACTACCTGACCGCCGACGGTCAGCTGAGCGTCGAGGGAGTCAACGGGGGCATCAACCACTTCGGATCGCCCTTCAACTTTCCGGAGGAGTTCGTCACCGTTTACCGGCTGCATCCGTTGGTGCCCGACCTGATCGATTTCCGTGACTGGAACGACCCGAACGCCATCAAGGGGAAGATCCCGGTGGTCAGCTCGTTCCGCGCCAAAGCGACCGAGGCGATGACCGCCGGCGGGCTGGCCAATTGGGCGCTGAGCATGGGGCGTCAGCGACTCGGGCTGCTGCACCTGCAGAATCACCCGCAGTTCCTCCAGAACCTGGAGATGAAGCGGTTGAAGTCGCCCACCCAGAAGATCGACGTGGCGGCGCTGGACGTCCTGCGCGACCGCCAGCGCGGCATTCCGCGGTTCAACGAGTTCCGTCGCCAGTACGGCCTCAGGCAGCTGACCAGCTTCGACGACTTCGTCGATCAGCGGGTACCCGCGAACTCCGAGGCCAGCCAGCATCAAGCCGCCATGGTCGAGTTGCTGCGCGAGGTCTACGGCACTCACATGTGCGATCCGACCAAGATCATCTCGACCGCCCAGGGCGATGTCGACGACTGCTTCGGCGGCGCCGCGCGCGTGGTCGACAACATCGAGGATGTCGACACCGTCGTCGGTTGGCTGGCCGAGTACACCCGGCCGCACGGCTACGCGATCTCCGAGACCCAGTTCGTGGTCTTCATTTTGAACGCCTCCCGGCGCCTGTTCAGCGACCGGTTCTTCACCTCCAGCTTCCGGCCCGAGTTCTACTCGAGCCTGGGCTACGACTGGGTGAAGGACAACGGCCCCAAGGACGATCGGACGATCGACTCCAACGGCCACGAGGATCCGATCTCGCCGATGCGCAGGATTCTCGAACGCACGCTGCCGGAGCTCCAGGGCGAGCTGGACCACGTGGTCAACGTGTTCGATCCGTGGGCGCGCGATCGCGGCGAGTACTACTCACTCGAGTGGAAAGCGCGGGCGGGAGCCGAGGCGGACCCGGCGTTTTCGAGCCCGTAGGGCTCACGCCGGTCCGACCGGTTGCCCGACGCTCGAACGCGCTGAGGGTCGACTGCTGCTCGACGACGGTCACCAGCGGCGACTTCGCCAGCTCGGACACCCGGGCAAAGAAAAAGCAAGAGAAATGCCAGGTCGACCCCACCCTTTGGGAGCGTTGCCTGCCGCCGTACCGCTGCTACAATGGCGACTCCCGGGCAGTCCCGCTCCGGGCTGATCCACGACGACCCTCCCCGAGAAAGACCGATGTCCTCCGAGCTGACGATCCGAGTTCTTGAAGATACCGACCTGGGTGGCATCACCCAGCTCGACGAGAAGATCCTGGGCGAATACCGCCCGGAGGTCTGGGAGGATCGGATCGCCTACTACCAGCGGCGTGATCCCGAAGCGCCTCTGGTGGCGATCGCCAGCGGCAAGCTGGTCGGCTTCATGTTCGGTGAGGTTCGCTCGGGCGAGTTCGGGTTGGAAGAGCCGACCGGGTGGATCGAAGTGATGGGCGTCGACCCGGAAGAGCGCGGCCAGGCCGTGGGGCGGCAGCTCGCCGAGCGCATCCTGGACCATTTTCGCTCCAAGGGAGCCACCACGGTCCGGACTCTGGTGGACGAGAAGGCCGACAGCATCGCGAGCTTCTTCGCCGCGCTCGGTTTCGAGCCCGCCGGCCTGCGGCCGTTCGTCAAGGCGCTCTAGCTTGCTAGACGCATCCGACCCGGCCGCCGAGCACGAACTAGAACTGGAAGACCTATGAGCACGCGCAAGACACAGATCCCACAGACTCTCCACAACGCCGTCGTCAAGTGGCGCGACACGTTCCTGCCCGACTACGAGTATCTGATCGACAACTGGGACCGCTTCTTTCCGCAAGATCGTCCCTACGAGCTGTGTGCCTACCGCGAGCTCGGCATGTGCGACGAGATCGAGTGCGGCGCGAAGAAGGGCCAGCCCAAGGCGACCCAGGCGTGCGATCTCGAGGACGGCGCCGGGCATCATCTGCTGGGCGCCATCAAGGCCCAGGCGTCGACGGAGTTCGGGTCGATCCAGCAGCACCAGCTGACTCTGTCGCGCGCCCAGGACGAGGAGGAGCAGTTCTGGATCCTGCGCATGATGGCTGAGGAGCTTCGTCACGGCTACCAGATGCTGCACCTCCTGAGCGACGACGACTGGAGCAAGTTCACTAACGACTCGAGCGCCGACATGGTCGAGGAGATCCTGTCGATGCGCACCGGGTCTCACATCCTGGGTGCCTTCAACATCGACTTCGACTCGTTCGTCGACAACGCCACCTTCTGCGCCCTGATCGACCGAGTCGGCAAGTACCAGCTGGCGATGCAGAAGGTGAGCGCCTACAAGCCGATGGCCGAGAGCATGCCGGAGATGCTGCGCGAGGAGGCGTTTCACCTGCTCGCCGGGACCGTGCCGCTGAGGCGCTGGATGGAGAAGGCGGCCAAGGGCTCGGTCTACGTGACCTCGGCCGACATCCAGAAG
Source organism: Acidobacteriota bacterium (assembly GCA_029263375.1). Classification (GTDB taxonomy): domain Bacteria; phylum Acidobacteriota; class Thermoanaerobaculia; order Multivoradales; family JAHEKO01; genus JAHEKO01. The sequence goes on from JAJCXP010000213.1 coordinate 3,943, forward strand.
GCGCTCAACAAATGGATGCCGCGCGGCCTGGAGATGTTCGGTGACGAGCGCGGCGGCGGCACCAACGTGAAGTTCGGCCTCAAGCCGATGAAGAACGCCGAGGCTCAGGAGCAGTACTACAAGGAAGTCGAGAACATCGTCGACGGACTGAACATTCGTTTCATCCGCGCGCGCCTGCCGGAGATCTCCTCCAGCCGGGCTCAGGAGGTCCGTGATCGGATCGTCCAGGAGCGCAAGCCGGTCGAGGGCATCGCCTTCGACGATCTAGTGCACATGCCGCACCCGAATTTTTTCCGCCGGCGCGGCGTGCCCGCCTTCGAGCTCACCGGCTGGGAGGGCGAGAGCTACGACGACGTCGACGACTACGCCGCGCATCTGACGCAGACACTGCCCGACGCCTACCGGGCCGGGCGCGACTTCGAGCACTACCTCGAGGTCCTGCGCAAGGTGCACTCGGGCGAGGTCGAGCTCAAGGACGCGGTGAGCGCCATGCCCGATCTGCGCCGGGTCGGCGGCGTTTGCCCGTGCTCCAAGGCGGTGCGATGGGTGGTCGACGAGCCCTTGCCGACCGAGCCGGCGCCACGCCCAGAGGCGTAAGGCCTCTCGGCGGGGTATTATCCTCTCCGCCTTGAGCCTGTTCAGCCGCTTCGTCGTCCTCACGCTGCCGCTGGTCCCGAAGTTCCTGGTCGGACGTGTCGCCAGTCGCTACGTCGCCGGAGAGACCCGCGCCGAGGCGATCCAGACCGTTCGCGAGCTCAACGCACAGGGCGCGATGGCGACCCTGGACGTGCTCGGAGAGGAGGTTTCCGAGCGCTCCCGGGCGGAGGAAGCGGTCGACGAGTACACCAAGCTCTACGACGACATCGATCAGCACGGCCTCGACGCCAATGTGTCGATCAAGCTCACCATGCTGGGGCTCAAGATCGACGAGGGTTTCTGCCGCGACA
>JAJCXP010000214.1 GCA_029263375.1 Acidobacteriota bacterium
GCGAATCGCCGATCTCGACAGCTTCCGCGTCGAGGCTGCACTCTCGGACGTTCATGCGTCCCGGATCCGGGAGGGACAGGCGGCCTGGGTCGTGACCACTGGACGAGACCGCCTGGTGGGCCGGGTGGCGCGGATCTACCCGGCGGTCGAGGCCGGGGTGCTGCGCTTCTGGGTGGATCTGGAGGAGTCCGGCAGCGGACTCCTGCGAGCCAACCTGCGTGTCGACGTGCTGGTGGTGACCGACTCCCGTGAAGAGACGCTGATTCTCGCCAAGGGGCCGTACGTCAACGGCGCGGGCGTGCAGCGCGTGTTCGTCGTCGACGGTGATCGCGCCGAGCGTCGGAGCGTGCGCATCGGACTCGCGGGCTGGGAGCGGTACGAGATCGAAGAGGGTTTGAGTGAGGGCGAGGAGGTCGTGATCTCCGACGTGTCGGACTACATCCATCTCGAGGAGGTGCCTCTGAGATGAACAAGGGAGAACAGGAGCAACCGATGATCCATCTTCGGAACGTTCAGAAGACCTATAGAACAGATCGCATCGAGACCTTGGCGCTCTCACGGATCGACCTGGAGGTCGACGCGGGGGCGTTCGTGTCGATCATGGGCCCCTCTGGCTGCGGCAAGAGCACCCTGTTGAATCTGATCGGATTGCTCGATCGTCCGAGCGAGGGCGATGTGGTGCTCGACGGCCAGACGACCGCGGGCCTCGGCGATCGAGAGCTCGCGGCGACCCGCAATCGGAGCATCGGGTTCGTTTTCCAGAGCTTCCATCTCATCCCCGACCTGCGCGTGGTCGACAACGTCGAGATCCCGCTGCTCTACCGGCGGATGGGCGCCGGCGAGCGTCGCAAGGCCGCGCTGGCGGCGCTCGACCGGGTGGAGCTCACCTCGCGCGCCTACCACTTCCCGAATCAGCTCTCGGGCGGGCAGCAGCAGCGGGTGGCGATCGCGCGGGCGGTCGTCGGCAAGCCCGACATCCTGCTTGCAGACGAGCCGACCGGCAATCTCGACAGTCACATGGGCGACGAGGTGATGGCGCTGCTCGAGGAGCTCAACGAACAGGGCACGACGGTGGTCATGGTCACCCACGATGAACGGCTGGCCAGCCGTACCGAGCGCATCGTCAGGCTCTTCGATGGCCGGCAGGTGAACTGAGATGCTGCTCAGCTATCTCCAGATCGCGCTCAAAGTTCTACTCCGCCGCCCCTTCTTCACCTTCGTCAGCCTGTTTGCGATCAGCTTCACGCTCGTGGTGCTGGTGACCTCCTCGGCGATTCTGGATCATCTGTTCGGCCCGATGGCCCCCGAGACGCGCCAGGACCGGACGCTAGGGCTCTACTACCAGCGGATGGTCGGCGATGACTGGATCTGGGACGGCACCTCGGGGTACGGCTTCCTCGACCAGTACGTGCGCACGCTGCCCGACGTCGAGCGCGTGGCTCTGTTCACGGAGCACGCGCTGGTGGTCTCGTACCAGAGCGGTGTCAAGACCGAGCTGTTCGCCAAGCGGACCGACGGTCAGTTCTGGCAGGTGTTCGACTTCGAGTTCCTCGAGGGCCGCGGCCTGACCGACGACGACGAACAGAATGGAGCGCCGGTCGCGGTGATCAACGCCACGACCAGAGAGCGGCTGTTCGGCGGCCGGCCCGCGGTCGGCGAGACGCTGGCCGTCGATGGCCAGAGCTTCCAGATCGTCGGCGTCGTCGCGGACGTCTCCTCGCTGCGCACCAACCCGTTCAGCGACGTCTGGGTGCCGATCAGCACTGCCAAGACGAGCGGCTACCGGCAGGGCTTCTTCGGCGACTTCCGCGCCGTCGTCGTTGCCCGAGACCGAGTCGATCTACCTCGGATCCGCGCCGACTTCAAATCGCTCCTGCCCGATGTCCAGCTGCCCGACCCTACGCACTACGACACTCTCGAGGCGCGTCTCGAGAGCTGGTTCGAGATGACGGCAAAGCTGATGCTGAGCCGGACGGGCCTCGATGACTACGACCAGGTCCAGGTACGCAGCGAGTCGAGCGTCGCTGCTCGCTTCTGGACCGCTACCGCCCTGGCCGGCTTTCTATTCATGCTCCTGCCGAGCGTCAATCTGGTGAACGTGAACGTCAGTCGCATCATGGAACGCTCTTCCGAGATCGGCGTGCGCAAGGCGTTCGGCGCCTCGGCGCGCACGCTGGTCGGCCAGTTCGTCGTCGAGAATCTGGTGCTGACGCTGATCGGTGGTGCGCTGGGGCTCCTGCTTTCGATCGGAGCGCTCGAGCTGCTCTCGGACAGCGCACTCATTCCCTACGCCCGGTTCGAGATCAATCTCCGGGTCTTCGCCTCCGGGCTGGCGATTGCACTGTTCTTCGGCCTGCTCTCCGGGGTCTATCCGGCGTGGAGAATGTCCCGCCTCGACCCGATCGAGGCCCTACGCGGGAGGTCGCGTTGATTCGGCACATCTTCAAGATGGTTTGGAATCGCAAGGGCGCGAACTTCTTGATCGCAGTAGAGATCCTGATCGCCTTCCTGGTGGTCTTCGCGGTCTTCGCGGTCGGAGCGTTCCACTTCGACCACTACCGCCAGCCTCTCGGCTTCTCCTGGCAGAACGTCTGGAAGGTGGATGTGGATTTCGGGGAGGACGAAGCCCCCGCTCTGAGCACTCTGATGGAGACGCTGTCCTTGGGCGGCGCGGAGAGTGATGCGTTGCTCTCCGTGCGTGAGATCTTCGATCGTCTGCTGGTCGAGACGAGCGGCCTCGACGAGATCGAAACGGCCGCCGGCATGAGCTTCGCGCCCTACGCCGGCTCTAGCTGGCGCTGGGGCCTGGACACCGACCGTGGCAAGGTGACAATGAACCTGGTCAACGCCACCGAGACGCTCGACCGAGTGATGGACCTGGAGCTCGTTCGCGGCCGGTGGTTCGAGAGGGCCGACGACGCCGGGCACCGGCGCAAGATCGTGATCAACGAGCGCCTCGCAAGCGAGGTGTTCGGCGATCAAGACCCGGTCGGCCAGGTGATCGTCGATCACGACGAGGAGCAGGACGATGTCGAGATGACCGTGGTCGGTGTCGTGACCGATTTCCGCTACAAGGGGGAGCTCTCGTCCTCAGTGCCCTTCGCCTTCATGTGGCCGCGCCGCGAAGAGAACGCGATCGACTTCCTCGAAGCGATCGTCGTACGCGTGAAGCCGGGAACACCGCCGGAGTTCGAGGAGGACCTACTGCGCCGCCTCCACGCGGTGGCGCCGCTCTGGTCGTTCA
>JAJCXP010000215.1 GCA_029263375.1 Acidobacteriota bacterium
GGACTCGAGGCATCGGCGCGCTCGAGCTACCGAGCCGTCACGGCGAGGGGCGCTTCCTGACCGCCGACGAGGAGATCCGCGAGCGGCTGGAGCGGGATCATCTGATCGCCGTGCGCTACGTCGACACCGAGGGTCGTCCTACCGAGGTGTGGCCGGACAACCCCAACGGCTCGCCCGGCGGCGTGGCCGGACTGTGCGACCCGAGCGGTCGGCTGTTCGGGCTGATGCCGCACCCGGACGCGTTTCTCTACCCGTTCCAACACCCGCAGGCGTTCCGCCGCGGCGCTGCCGGCCTCGCCGCCGAGGGCGCGGGGCTGCAGATCTTCCGCAACGGCGTCGACTCGGCGGCCGGCCTTTCCTGAACGGCGGCGCGGATCCGGCTACTCCACCGAGCCGGCAAGGGCGGCTTCGGGGGCAGCCGACTCGGACGCGTCGACGTCGATCGTCACCGGCATCCACTCGGTCGGCTCCGCCTGGCAGCTCACACACAGCCGCGCCGAGGAGCCTTCGAGGGCCAGGATGTCGGCGACCGCCTCGACCGCCAGCGCCGGCAGGTTGTTCACCTCGGACAGATGGTAGAGGACGACCCACTGCAGCCGCTCGGTCACCAGTTCGCGAATGCCCTCGGCCGCGTCGACGTTCGACAGGTGCCCGAAGCGCCCCGCCACCCGCTGCTTCAGGTGCCAGGGATAGGGCCCGTCGCGCAGCATCTTCAGATCGTGGTTGGTCTCGAGGATCAACACGTCCAGATCGCGTAGACGACCCCAGGCCAGACGACTGCAGGTGCCGATGTCGCTGACCACCCCGACCCGCCGACCACACGAATCTTCGATCACGTAGCCGACCGGCTCGGCGGCGTCGTGGGGGATCTTGAAGGGCACGATCCGGAACGCCCCGGCGCTCTGGGTCTGCCCCGACCGGATCACGACCTCGCGGTGCACCCACTTGCCGAGATTCACCCCCGCGAACGTGCCCTTGGTGGCAAAGATCGGAACTTTGTGACGGCGCGAGAAGACCCCGGCGCCACGCACGTGATCGCCGTGCTCGTGGGTCAACAGGATGCCGTCGAACCCGCCAGCATCGATCTCGACCCGCTCCAACCGCCGCTCGATCTCACGACACGAAAACCCCGCGTCCACCAGCAGCCGCCGCGACCCCGATTCGATCACCACCGCGTTGCCGGAGCTGCCCGAGCCCAGCACCACGACCCGCATCTCCGGGAACCCCAAACCGAGCGCCATCTGCACAGGGGGAGTATAGCGGTGGCAGGGGGGCTCCTAGAACTCGTAGACCTTGCCCTGCTCCAGAAACCGCACCCGCGGATCGCCCAACGAGTCGACCTCGCGGCGGATCTTCTCGACGCACGGCGGCTTCATATGGTGGATGTAGATCGGTAGCACGCGCTCGAGCTTGGCGAGCTCGGCGACCAGGCTTCTCGGAGTCAGATGTAGCGAGAGGTCCGCGATCTCCTGCATCGAGTTGTCGAAGCTGGTCTCGATGAAGACGGCCTTCAGGTTGGGCGTGCGGTTGGCGATCTCCCAGAACCGGAAGGTCGGCCCGGTATCGCTCGACCAGATCACTGCGACGTTGTCCTGCTCGATCAGGAACCCGAACGTCGGCACGCGATGCTCGACGGCAATCGGCGTGATGCGCAGCCCCTCGAGCACCACCGGATCCTCCTCGATCAGCTCCCGAAAACGCACCGCCGGCAGCAGATTGTTCGGCAGCCGGGTGAAGTCGGGCCAGGCGTCGTTGTTGAGCAGGTACCGCCGGATCGCGTAGGTCGTCGCCTCCGACGCCCACACGTTGATCTCGGCCGAGCCCCGGTCGTACACGTTCTCGATGAAGAACGGCAGCGAGCTCGTGTGATCCATGTGCGAGTGCGACAGCACGATGGTGTCGATCTCGCGCTGGCGCTCGAGCGACAACCCCTGCGCCAGCGAGCCCGCATCCAACGCCAACCGGCCATTGAACACCAGACAGGTCGTCCGGCACCGATCGCTCTGCCCCCCAAACGCCCCGAGCACCTCGATCCGCATCCCCCGAGATTATCCGACCCACCCCCCGCGGGAAGTGAAACCAAGCACAGAGTCCGAGTCGGCGGCCTCAACGCGACCTCCCGATCCGCGCGTCTACCTGCTCACCCAACCCTCGAAGATTCTAGGTTTATCGGGTGGAGAGTGCGCCAGTTCGTCACACCGCAGCGATGAGGGGTTGAAGCGTACACATGTACGCCGCAAACCCCGAAGAGCGAGGACGTGGCGAGATGGCGTGCTATCCGCCCGAGAAACCTAGAATCTGGGGCCGAACCAGAAGGACGATTCGTACCCACTCAACGTCCGGTCAAAGTTCCACCGCTTGGCGAAGTCCAGATTCCACGGCAGACCCAGCAACCGGAACGAGAGACCGAATCCGTACGCCGCCACGCCATCCTCCAGCGAATCCGTGCCGCTGTTGTAGAACCGGAAGCTCTGGGCATCGTCGAGCCAGGCACCGCCGACGTCGAGGAACACCAGGCCGCGAATCTGCTGGAAGCCGAAGACCGGAGTCTGCAGGAGATCGATGAACGGGAAACGGTACTCCAGGTTGGAGTAGAAGCCGTTGTCGCCCACCAGCGATCGGAAATCGAAGCCACGAACCGTGTCCAAGCCGCCGAAGTAGACCGGCGTCGGGAAGTTGCCTTCGGCCACCCGCCCCCACAGGCGCAGGGCGAAGTTGGAACGCCGGGTGATCGGGATGTACTGGCGGAAATCGACCTCGAGGCCGGTGCTCAGCGCAGAGTCCGGGCCGGTGTTGTCCAGATCGGGGGCGTAATCTCCGGTGATCTTCCAGCGGCGACCGGTGACGAAGCCGTATGAGGTCGCGATCGCCTTGTCGCCGATCAACGACGCCCGAAGGTAGGGGAAGTCGTCGCTGCGCGGTGAGATGATCGGAATCAGGGAGCCGGTGTCATCGCGGACGGGGAACCCGTCGGGGTCGCGCAGGATGGTCTGGAAGTCGAGCTCTCGTTGCATATAGCCGAGCGTGAACTCGGCCCGATGCCCTGGAGTGAAGGGGTAGATCAGGCTCCCCTCCGCGCCGGTGAAGGTGGCGGCGGCGTTGCCCCGCACGAGCCGACCGGTCGATTGATCCTGGCCGATGAAGAAGTTGCGATTGTCGAAGAGGCGCAGCGACCACTGGAGCCGGTTCCTCAGATCGATGTAGATGAAGTCGAAGTTCTGGAAGCTTTCGATGGTCTGGAACTGACCGATGATGCGGCGATCGCCCAGGAAATCGGACAGCGTAATGACGCCGACACCGACGAAGGTCTGGTCGTCCGAGACTCCCACCGCACCGCCAAGGTTCTCGAGGAAGAACTTGAAGCCGCCGTACTTGCCGACGTTGTCCTCGTCGAGCGACACTTCAATCGACGGCTGGTAGCGCGCCAGCTCGTCCGTCGACAGCGCGGCGACTGCGACCTGCTCCGGGTTCTCGAGCACCGTAGGCTCGGTCACCGGATCCTCGACGTCGAGGAGGTAGAGGTCGAATCGGCCCTTCCAGAAGCCGGTGTAGACCAACCGTTCGCCGCCCGTGGGACCCGGCAGCACCGTCGGCTGATAGCAGCCGGTCAGTGAGTTCGTATGCTGGCTCTGAACACCGGACTCGAGCTCGACGCTGAAGATGTTGTTCGCCCCGGTCCGATCGGAGGTGAAGTAGACCCGTTTGCCGTCGGCCGAGTAGACCGGATCGTTCTCGTTGCTCTCGCCGGTGGTCACCGGGAAGCGCTGGCCGGGGGTTTCGAGATCGATCCGGAACAGCTTGGCGTAGCCGCCGACCACCGACACCAACGTCATCGACTTGCCGTCCGGCGAGTAGACCGGCGCGCCGTCGAAGATGTCGTCATTCGTCAGCTTGGTGATCTCGTCGGTGGCGAGGTCGATCTGGAAGATGTCGAACTGGCCGTCGCGGTGCCCGGCGAACGCGATCTTCGAGCCGTCAGCACTGAAGGACGGCGCCAGCTGCTGCTCGACGTCCACTTCGATGGCGCGCTGGATCTTGCCCTTGAGTACGTCGGCGAGAATCAACGCTCGTCCGCCCTCGCGCCGGCCGAAGAACGCCACCAGGTTGCCGTCCGGAGAAAACGCGATGTCACGGCCCAGATAGCGCCCGAGCGTCAGCTCCTGGGCGACGAAATACTCGAAGTCCAGGTTGTAGCCCTTGGTCAGATTACGCAACTCGATCCGCTCTCGCGCATCGAACAACATGACGTCGATCTGACCCTCTTTGGTGCTGAACGCCGCCACCAGGTCGCCGGAAGGCGAAGCGGTCGGCGAGCTACGGAAGATCCTCGCATTGCCGCCGGCCCGGAACGGGCGGCCGAAGTCAGCCGGCTCGCCGGTCTCGATCAACTCGGGCAGATACTGCTTGCGCAGCCACCGGCGGTACTCGGAGTCGAACTCCTCGGCGTCGAGGCCGAACGCCTTGCCCACCGCCCGGCCGACCCGCCCGCCGAGGGTGTTGCGCGTCTCGATCATGAAGTCGCGCACCCCTTCGTCTCCCCAGCGCTCCTCGATGAACGAGAACACCGAGTGCCCGAACCGGTAGGCGAAGAAACCTCCGAAGTCCAGGGTGATCGACGGCAGCCGGTCGTTGACCACCGCGTCGCGCAGGTACATCTTGTCGCGCGCGGTCTCGTCCTGTGCGAAGTAGCTCGCCATGCCCTCCATGAACCAGAGCGGCGGCGACGCCGCCACGCCCCGGCCGAGGTTGCCCCCGAACAGGATGTGGTACTGGAAGATGTGGGTGAGCTCGTGCAGCATCAGGCCCATCAACTGCGGCCCGGGAAGGTCGACCGGCATCACCATCCGATTGCGCACCGGGGTCGCGAACGCGCCGGTGCCCTCGGGGATGAAGTTCAGGATGACATTGGTCTGCTCGAATGCCGAGTGGGTGTCGTAGAAGATGAGATTGATCGGCTCCTGGATCTGATAGTCGAGCTTCTGCGAGAGCTGGTCATAGGCGCTCTCGGCGTAGGAGACGACCTTCTGGAGCAGGTCCGCCTCGGACTCGTAGTAATAGACGTTGAAGTGGGTCGAGTGGTAGATCTCCCACTTGAAGTCGTCGTAGCGGACCTTGTTGCGCCCGAATGACTCTGCGTACTGGGCCTGGGCGAGCGGCACCACCGCCCCTCCCAGGAGCATCGAGACAACAAGAGTCCTGACAAGAGTCGCTCGTCGCTTCAACGCGACCTCCCTTTTCATCGTTGAGTCAGTTTGTGAACAGCAGCCGGCTGGTCTCGACCAGTCTCTGGGTGAACACGCCCGAGATACGATCCTCGAGTGAATAGAGATTCTCGAACATGCCGGTGAGAGGATCGACGCTCTCACCCTCGAAACGCTTGAAGTCCTTGAAGTTGTCCGAGTAGAGGCGCTCACCGGTGCGACCGTCGAAAACCTCCATCACGATGTCGTACTCGAAGCCGGTCTGTTCGACCAGCACCTGGCGGTAGTACGTTCGGCCGTCGAACGGCGACACGTACTCCTCGGTCCGATAGCCGCTGCGGTCCTGGATGTCGAAATCCAGGCTGCCGCTGAGGATCAGATCGGCGTTCGTCCGCTCGCCGAGGTAGCGCCAGAACTCCTTGTTCGCGGCCAGGTCCTGCAGATCGTAGGTCGGATAATCGACCGGCCCGGGCTCCAGGACCTTGAGGTGCGTCTTCCGTTTCAGGAGCCGCGTCAGGTAACCCTCGAATTCGTCTTCCACGTCGACGCCACCGGAGTCGATCGACTCCTCCTCCTGGGTCACGACCAGGAACGGCGCCACGGTGATGGTCTTCTTGTCAGCGAGATCGAGCCGGGCGCGCACAGGCAGCTGCAGACGAACCTCCACCGAGGAGGCGAGCGCCGGCGCTACCGACGAGAGCGCGAACCCGACCGCGACAAGCGTCGCGACCAGTGGACGACCCGACCGGAGCAGGGGACGCAAAAGTCGACTAGCCAGGCTGGTAGTAGCTGCGATTCCGATCATCTATTTCGTTCCCGTCTAGAAAAGTGCCGGGCTGCAAGGGCTATGCCCGACCGGTTTCGCTGCCTTCGTCGCTAGAGGTGCCGTCGGCGGCCGGCTCTTCGCCTTCCGGCTTGAAGCCCTGGTAGAACTCCACGAAGCGCGAGTAGTTCTTCTTCAGGTCGCGGCTGCTGGGCGAGGCGCGCAGGGCCTTCTGGTAGTACTCGAGCGCCTCTTCGAACTGGCCCACCGCCTCGTAGGCGACCGCCAGGTTGTTCAACGTCTTGGCGTCGTCGGGCTGGAGCTTCTCCGCCTGCTTGAAGCGGAAGAGCGCCTCGCTCCAGAGACCACGCTTGGCCATCTGGACGCCGAACTCCATCTGGGCGCCGGCGCTGGGCGCCTTCGCTGCCGACGCTGCCAAGGGCGCGAACGCAGCGATTCCGACACTCAGAATCAGGACCAACTTGCGCGGGTTGCAACGGTTCAGAAGTCGCATTTCGACTTGCCACCCTCCTCCTGGTCGGCGCTTGCGAGAAGCGAAGAGCCTCCCTGCGAGTATATACGAGGGGATTTCGCTCCGGATTCCTTCGCCGGGTATCGA
>JAJCXP010000216.1 GCA_029263375.1 Acidobacteriota bacterium
CACCGACTACGCCATCGGCTTCCTGAACGACAACGCCGGTGTCGCGCCGCTGTTCCTTCAGTTCTGGCACTGGGCGCCGCACCGGCCGCTCGAGCCGCCGCTCGACTGGGCGGCGCTCTATCCCGACACGGAGGCGGGCAAAGTGGGAGCGATGATCTCGGATGTGGACGAACAGCTGGGCCGGTTGTTCGACACGCTCGACACGCTGGGTATCGCCGACGACACGCTGGTGATTATCACCAGCGACAACGGCGGCGAGGAGGCCACGCACGGCGACGATCCCGCAACCGGTCCCTCAAACGCACCGTTCCGCGGCGGCAAGAAGTCCTTCTTCGAAGGTGGCCTGCGGGTGCCGTTCTTCGCCAGATGGCCGAACGGCCCGATCCCGGCGGGCGCCTCGAATGACTCGGTTGCCGTGGGCATGGATCTGATCGCGACCTTTGCCGAGCTCGCCGGCGCGGACGTCTCGGCCCTCGAGCTGCAGGGGACGAGCCTGGTGAGCGCGCTCCTCGGCGCTCCGGTCCCACGACCGGAATCGCTCTTCTGGGAGCTCAAGACCTTCGGTCGATACTTCGTCGACGCCGACGACATTCTCGACGACTTCGCGGTGCGAGAAGGGGACTGGAAGCTGGTGCGCGAGGATAGCGAGATCAGGCTCTACGACCTCGCCTCCGACCCGGCCGAGGTGACCAACCTGAAAGACTCCAACCCCGTGGTGGCCGACGATCTCCTGGCGCAGCATCATGCGTGGCGCCTGGACGAGGGCCTCATCGACTACCAGATCGATCTGACGCAGCAGGATGTGACCGTCGACGGCGACGAATGGACCTTCAACGGTGGTCGCATCCAGATGGCGCCACACGGCTACATGAACGTGCTCGACAAGGACTTCAGCTTCCTGGTCAGACTGACGCCGACCGGCGCGCCGGTTTCGGGCTCGGCGCAGATCGCCGGCAAGCATCGTTCCTGGAAGCTGGTCCTGCTCTCCAACCAGCGGGTGCTGCTCCAGGTCACCGGGCACGACGACACGCCGACCGTGCTCCTGAGCCAGCCGTTGGTGATCGGCCAGACCTACGACCTCGCCTTCACCATCTTCAGCTGGAACGCGGATGAGTCGACGATCCGCCTCTATCTCGACGGCGTCCTGCAGCAGGAGACCAACGACATCTTCGCGGTCAAGGACTCGAGCGCGCCGCTCGAGGTCGGCAACACGCGCAGAATGACCCAACCCTTCATCGGGGTGATGGACTACCTGGATCTCTACTCAGTCGCGCTCCGGCCGACGGAGCTAGACGATCTGTTCGCAGCGCTGCCGTAACCTGATCGCGCTCGTCCGGCGATGTGCCGCTACTGGATGTAGCCGAGCGTGCGCAGCTGGTGGAGCTGCTCCGGCGTCAGCTCGGTGTCGCCCGCCTCTTCGAAGCGGCTGGCGAGCGCCCGGTGCGCCTGCCAACGCTCGAGCAACAGGTCGCGGTACTTCTCCACCAGGTCGGGGTGCTGGTCGTTGACCGCGTGGGTGGCGAACGGATCGCTCTCGAGGTCGTAGAGCAGCAGTCTCGGCACATCCGGGTAGACCTCGTGGAAAGCACCCCAGCGGCCGCCCGCGGGTACCGCGTGCCGGCCGTTCCGTATCTCGGGCTCGGGACCGACCTCGAGCGACGCCCCCCAGCGACCGTCGATGATCTCGATGTTGCCGATCATGCCGCCGGAATCGTCGTCCATCCTGAACTCGTCCAGGATCACCGGCCGCAGCCGCCGCCGATCGCCGCCGGTCAGCAGCGGCGCGAGCGACTGGCCCTGAAGCACCTCGGGGCGGGGCAGCCCGACCAGTTCGAGCACCGTCGGCAGAACGTCGATCATCGATACCGGCTCCTCGAACCGCCGGCCGCCCTCGATCTCGCCCGGCCAGATGAACAGCAGCGGCACGCGTGTCGAATAAGCGTCGAACAGCGCCCCCTGCCACGGCTCCGGCTGCGGCTCGATCAAGCCGCGCCCGAAGCGCGCGAAGGAGCCCGCCGGGTGACCGTGATCGGAGCCGATCACGAGCAGCGTCCGGTTCCAGAGCCCTGCCCTCTCGAGATCTTCGACCAGCTGCGCCAGCTGCTCGTCCTGGTGCATCATGGTCTCGTCGTAGAGGCCGCGCCGAGTGTCGAAATAGGCCCGCCGATCGATCCCGGTCCGCGCCAGCGCCGTGCGATAGAACTGCTCGATGCTGGTGCGACCGAAGTTCTCGCCGGCTGCTTGAAAGAGCTGCTGGTCCCACTGGCGCAGCTGCCGCTCCTGATCGGCACTCACAAGACGGCCCGAGAACGGCGGCAGCGGTTGGTTCGGCTCGTGCACGTCTGTGGTCTGGAAGTGCACCCACCACGGCCCGCCCGGATAGCGCTCGCGAAGCTGCCAGAAGGCTGCGTGAAGATCCTTCGAAGAGGTCGAGTGATGCTCGGTCTTGCCATCCTGCAGGATGTCGACGCCCCGCTCGAGGCCAACCAGGCGGCCCGCGTTGGGGTTGGCCGTAAGGGAGGCTGTGAAGTAGCCGGCGCGCCCGAAGTGCTCGGCCATCGTCGTCGCCGCCGCCGGCACCGGCGTCGAGTGGATCCCTCGACGAAGGCCACCCAGCACGCTGTGATGGAGCGAGGTCATGAACGACACGGTCGAGGGCTGGGTCCAGGTCGAGTTCGAGTAGGCGCGCTCGAAGACGACCCCCTCTTCGGCGAGCGTCTCGAGCAGCGGCGTTGTCGGGCGGTCGTAGCCGTAGAGGCTCATCAGGTCGGCGCCGCCGCCGTCGATGACATAGAAGACAACGTTCGGGAGCGAGCCCGCCGCGGGCCCCGAGATCACCGGGGCGCCCCACAGCCCGACCGCGCCCGCGCGCTCGCTGGTCGCCGCAAGCTCCAGTTCGACGCCGCTCCCGGCCAGCTCGGACAGGTCGAGCGACCGCTGCTGCCAGCTGTCGGCGGTCGAAACGACCTCGTCGAAGAGGACTCGCGACTCCTCGTCACCGGTGCTCGCCGCGACGCGATAGCGAACGCTCTCCCCCTCCTCGGCCGTGACACCGAAGTCCAAGCGACTACCCGCGGCAAGGTCCAGGGTGTAGCGGATCGAAGCCGGAGCGTGCGCGAAGAGCGTCGTCCGGCTCTCGCCGGCGCGTAGGACGTGTCGGACGCCGTAGTCATCGGGATAGCCCGAGCCACGCGGCACCAACTCGATCGAGACCACCTCGAGCGACGCCGGCTTGACCGCCGCGGCGACCAGGCCGAGACTCTCGAACGGGGCTCCGGCGCCCTCGTCGTCGCGCGGCTCGATCGGGATGACGTAGGTCTGCTCCGAGCCGTCGCTGAACAGCGGCGGCGCCTGGTCCACCGACTCGAAGAACAGGAAGCTGGTCGGAATCGCCCCTTCGGCCTCGAGATTGTGCGCAATGGCCAAGCCGGCGAAACGATCGTTGGTGCGCGCCCGGATCCGGACCGCCTCCCAATCGTGGAGCTGTAGATCGCCTTCGAGCTCCTGGTAGAGGCCGCCCAGGAGGAACATCGCTCGCTGCACCGGCGGCTTGGAGATCGAGATCCGAAGCGCATCCTCGACCGGCTGCGCCGAGACCGCGGCGAGCCAGCTCGTGTGGTCCACCGACAACTCCTGCCAGGCGCCCCGATCCTCGGGGAAGCTCCACCGTCGCTGCTCGCGCACGGCCGGCGGCGCCGGCGACGAGCTCACCCGCGCATCTCCCAGCGCCTGCACCAGATTGAGCTGGCCGCCCGCGCCGCCGAGGATCGACTCGGGCCGGTCGCCACAGGCGCTCGAACCGGCGGCGAGTAGAGCCAGCGTGACAAGTAGTCGAGTGCGACGGGTGCACATCATCGCGGAATCTCCTATCGGTTGCCGAGAGCAACAGGTCGATCGCTCATCTCGGCAGGCTGCAAGTGCCGACCGCCATTTTCGTACGAAATCTCCGCGCGCATGTCTCGATGGGCTCAAACGCCAATCTGAATAGCTGAGCGGGTGAAATCCAGCGCTCGAAGCCCGCCCTAGTGATGGTCGTGCGGCTCGGCCGTCGCGTCATCGGCGCCCAGCCCCTGGCACGAGCCGACCCGGGATTCTAGTGCGGCGACCACCTCGCCGACCGCCGCCAGCCGTGACTTCACCTCGACGTCCTGCGGCTCGTCGGTGTCGGTGAGCGAACTACCTGCGAGGGAGGTCGTCAGCGTCCCGAAGGTGCCCAGGGCTCCGGGCACCGCGATCTCGAGATCGTGGAGTACCTGATGCAGGATCTTGGATGTCCGCGCCAGCTCGCCGGCGGCATCCGTCTGTTCCGGATACGACTCGGCGTGTTGCCCGACCAGGTAATCGTGAATCTGACCGCTGAGGACCGCCAGGAGATGCGCGGTCGGGATGGCGGTACACGGGATCATCGCCGCGCCCTCGGCCGGGTCCGCACAGCCCAGCTGGCTCGCGAGCTCGGCGGCACCGTGCCTGTAGGCCGGCAGGACCGACCGCAGTGCCGGGTCGCGCGGCAGATGGCTCCGACGGACAACCTGATCGAATCGGTCCCACGCCGCGAGGAACGCGATCGAGGCGGGTTCGACCTGGTTCATCTGCGAGTCGAGGGTCGAGGTGATCTCGGCCATCGAGCGCGACAGCGCCACGGCCGAGGGGTGAGTCACCGAATAGCCGTCGCCGAGATGATCCGCCAGCTCCCGGGCGCGGTCCCGCGCGGCGCGCGAGGCCTCGAGGCTGTCGCATAGGACCAGGAAGGCGGGCGCTTCCGCGGCGCGCGAAGCGGGCGCGACCAGGGCGCAGAGAGCGAGCGCAAGACAGACGAATCCGGCCGATCGGGACATCAGGCCGCAAGGCTAGCACCGTCCGAGGACGGTAAGCTCACTCGGCGGATTCGACGCCGTTGGCGATCTTCTCGCGGACCAGCTCCAGATCGTCACCAACCGGCTCGGGCTCCTGCCGGCGAGGACCGGCGCCATCGTCGACTTGCAGCCGCGCGAAGATCGGCAGATGGTCCGAGCCGAACGCCGGTGCCACCTTCAACTCCACCAGCTCGAGCTCCACCGAGTGGAATACGTGGTCGAGCGGGAAGCGCAGCCACCAGCGCTCGGCCGGGAACGTCGCCAGCAAGCCGCGTCCGATGCGCGGATCGAGGAGCCCAGAGATACGGCGGAAGAGACCGGTCGTGTAGGACCAGGCGACGTCGTTCAGATCCCCCGCCACGATCACCGGCCCCGACTCCGCTCGCGCCAGTTGCGCGACCAGTAGTAGCTCGGCGTCGCGCTCGGTGGTCTCCGTCGCCTCGTGCGGCACCGGCGGTCGCGGATGCAAGCCGTGGAACCGGACCTCACCCGAGCCCGGCACGGCTACCGTACAGTGGATCGAAGGCACACTCTCTTCGACCAGAAAGCGCACCTCCCCCGCTACGATCGGAAACCGAGAGTAGAACAGCATGCCGTAGGTATCGTCCTGGGGCTGCTCTATGCGGTGCGGGTACCGAGCTGCCAGCGATTCGATCGCCTGCCGCCACTCATCGTCTGCCTCGATCACCAGCAGCAGGTCCGGCTCCAGGCGATCCACCAAGGCCAGGAAGCTCTCGGCGTCGCGATTCGTCATCAAGACGTTCGAGACCAGTAGGCCGAAGGATCTGCCGCCGCGAGGGACCAGCTCCGAGTCGCGGCGTGGCCAGAGGGGCGTGAAAGGCAGGATCCGGGCGGCTTGGAGTAACGCCGACCCACCGATCGCTCCCAGCAACAGCCACATCTCACCCCTCGACTGCGCGACCACGGGCACCGCACCAGCCACCAGCAGAGCGGCGCACAGGAGCTGAACGCGTGGAAACTCGAAGCCGCGGATCCACCAGGCGTCCCTTCGCACCAGCGGCAGGAGCGTGGATAGCACGACGGCCGCACCGAGGATGCGGATCGCCCAGGCTAGGAGAGGCTCTTCCATCGCGAATCGTCAGTGCCGAACCAGGGCACCGACTCTACACGGGGCGAAGCTTCCAGCTTCGAGCAGTGAGCGAGGATCGCGACCCCGCTCCGTCTTCCCTACGCCCCCTACGACGCAGCGTGCAGTGCAGACGAGGTGGCCGCGCCTCGAGCCACGCGCCGGGCGCTGTACGCACCGGCAGAACGGGGCTTAGTCATCGCTCCAGATAAAGCCTTGGAGGTAGTCGATGAAGTCAATCAGGAGTGAGATCATTGTCTTGCCTTTGCTGCGGTTCGACCTGGCTGTAATGCCCGGACAAAGGGGCTATAGAGCACCTTCGGTGCCAGCCGAAATTTTCCCCGCGCGGCGCGCTGAACACCGGCCTCGTCACCCAATCTAGCCTGCGGAAACCTGCCGATCCAGCCCCGGTACCCGGCGATTGCAGCCTCGCTGGAGCCGGTGCACGACAGCAAGAGAAATGGCGCGAGCCGCCAGTAAACCGGCGCACGCTCCGCAAATCCACCGCCCAGGCATCCCGGTGTCGTGCCGCGACGCTTCCGAGCCGAGGCCCGCCGTGCGAGACTGACGCACCGACGTACTCGCGGGAGGGTGGGCATGCCAGGAATCTCAGCAGGCGACGACACATCTTGGTACCTCGAAGGCTTCGTCGATTCAGGCAGGCGCGCCTGGCGCACCGTGATCCGGTCGCTACCGATCTCGATCGGCCGTGACTCGGGCATGGACCTCCATCTCCTCTCCAACAAGGTCTCGCATCGACACGCCGAGATCTTCTTCGATGGCGGGCTCAGACTCCGTGACCTCGGCAGCACCAACGGCTCCTTCGTCAACGGCCGCCGGATCGAGGGGCCGACCCCTCTGCGGATCGGCGACGTCATCCGTTTCGGCGATCTCGAGTTCCGCCTTTCGGCCTACCACACGACCGAGTCGCTCATGGAAACCACCCGGGAGCTGAGCCCCGCCGAGCGCTCGCACTACATCGGTGAACAACAGCAGGCGTTTCTTCGACTCCTCGAGACGCGAGCCGTCCAGCCTCTCTTCCAACCGGTGGTCAACCTCCAGAGCCTGTCCGTGATGGGCTACGAGTTGCTCGGTCGCGGTCGACAGGACCAGCTCGACAGCGCCCCCGCCGAGCTCTTCTCGATCGCCGAGCGGCTCGATCGCGAGGTGGAGCTGAGCGAGATCTTCCGCGAGTGCGGCGCCGAAGCGGCGACCCGGTTGCCTGGAGCTCAGCGTCTGTTCATCAACACCCACCCGAGCGAGCTGCGCAACGTCCGCGACTTCCTGGCCTCGGTCGAGAGCCTGCGCGACCGGGCACCCGCGGTGAGTCTGGTGGTCGAGATCCACGAGGCGGCGATGACCGAGGTCGCGGCCATGAGAAAGATCCGAGACGCCCTGAGCGCGCTCGACGTCGAGTTCGCCTTCGACGATTTCGGCGTCGGCCGCTCGCGGCTGCAGGCGATCTCCGAGGTTCCACCCGACTATCTGAAGTTCGACCTCGCGTTCGTACGTGGGCTGGATCAAGCGCCAGCCCGTCGTCGGACGATGGTGCGCCATCTCATCGAGCTGAGCAGGTCGATGGGGACGCTACCGATCGCCGAGGGCATCGAGACGCAAGCCGAGCTCGAAGCCTGCCGCGAAGCGGGCTTCGAATGGGCCCAGGGCTTCCTGTTCGGCGAACCGAGCCTAGACGGAGCGACCGCAAAGGCGGATCGCTAGGACGTCGCTTCCCAGATCGGAGAACCCATCGCAGCGGCGGCCGAGGACGCAATTACCGGTCCGCGCCTGTCGTCTCCCCGCCGCCGCGCTCGGTGGTAGCCTCGCCACCCCACCGTGAGGAGCGACTCATGAGAACCGAATGGAAACCCTGGCAGGCGCTGGCCGGATCCCTGGCTGCGCTCGCGATCTTCCCGCTGGCCTGCTCACCGCCGAGCGAGACACCGGCCGATCTGGCGGTCGTCAATGCGCGCGTCTGGACGGGAGACCCCGAGCGAGCTTGGGCCGACGCGGTGGCGGTGCGCGGCGAGACGATCGAGGCGGTGGGCTCCGAGGCCGAGATCCGGCAGCTGATCGGTGACCGGACCGAAGTCATCGACGCTGGAGGCGGCCTGGTGACTCCCGGCTTCATCGACACCCATGTGCACTTCCAGGTCGGCGGCTTCCAGCTCTCGTCGGTCCAGCTCCGCGATGCCGCCACGCCGGAGACCTTCACGGCGCGGATCCGTGACTTCGCCGCCGGTCTCGAGCCCGGGGTCTGGATCACCGGCGGAGATTGGGATCACACCCTGTGGGGGGGAGAGCTCCCGACCCGCGACTGGATCGACTCGGTCACGCCGGACAACCCGGTCTGGGTCAACCGGCTCGACGGCCACATGGCGCTCGCCAACAGCCTGGCGATCGAGCTGGCCGGAGTCTCGAGGGACACGGCCGAGATCGAAGGCGGCGCTATCGCCCGCCGGACCGACGGTGAGCCGGCCGGGGTTCTCAAGGACAATGCGATGGCGCTCATCGATCGAGTGGTGCCGTCACCCGACAAAGCGCTGGTCGATCGCGCGCTCGAGGCCGCCATGCGCCACGTCGCCGCCCAGGGGGTGACCTCGGTGCACGACATGGCGATGGGTTGGGAGCTCGAGATGTACGAGCGTGCGCGAGCCACGGGCCGCATGGCGACCCGGGTCTACGCGGCCGTGCCGTTGGCCTCCTGGGAACGCCTCCGCGATCTGGTCGAAGAGCGGGGCACCGGCGACGAGTGGTTTCGATTCGGCCTGCTCAAGGGCTTCGTGGACGGCTCGCTCGGCTCCCATACCGCCGCCTTCCACGAGCCGTTCACGGACGCTCCGGAGGACACCGGCCTGCTGATCCATCCTCCTGAGGATCTCTACGACTGGATCTCGGGCGCGGACCGGGCGCAGCTCCAGGTCGCCGTCCACGCTATCGGCGACCGGGCGATCGAGCTGCTGCTCGACACATTCGAGCGGGTCGGCCGAGAGAACGGAGCTCGAGACCGCCGGTTCCGGATGGAGCACGCGCAGCACATCGCGCCGGCGGACGTGCCGCGCTTCGCCGCCCTGGGTGTCATCGCCAGCATGCAGCCTTTCCATGCGATCGACGACGGGCGCTGGGCCGAGAGCGTCATCGGACCCGAGCGCATCCGTACGACCTACGCCTTCCGATCGCTGATCGACTCCGGTGCCGCGGTCGCGTTCGGCAGCGACTGGACGGTGGCTCCGGCCACCCCGCTCGAGGGGATCTACGCGGCCGTGACCCGTCGAACGCTCGACGGCGAGAATCCCGGCGGCTGGGTGCCGGAGCAGAAGATCACGGTGGAGCAGGCGCTCTACGCCTACACGGTCGAGGGGGCACGCGCGTCCTTCGAGGAGGAGATCAAGGGCTCTCTCGAGGCCGGCAAGCTGGCGGACCTGATCGTGATCGACCGCGATCTCACAGCCGTGCCTCCCACCGAGATCCGCGATGCGAGCGTCGTACTGACGGTGGTGGGCGGGCGGATCGTGTATCGAGCCTTCTAGAGCACCGTACGCGAGATAAGCTGCGTCTCGTGCTCGACGTCCATCAGGGGGTCGCCGTGCTCCCCACCTGCTCGACCACCGTTCGGCCCCGACGGCGGGGAGGTTGCCATTGACCAAAAACCTGGAGCCGGAGCTGGCCGAGCTACTGGCCAGGCTGATCCGCATTCCCAGCCATCCCGGGGTACCCCGGCAGGAGGAGGCGGTCGCCGTAGAGCTGGCCGACTACCTGACAGCCGCCGGGCTCACGCCGCGGCTCGACGAAGTGCGGCCAGGACGGCCCAATCTTCTGTGCACCGTGGGCGATCCGGCGTCCGGCCCCCACCTGATCCTGTGCGGGCACACCGACACCGTCCCGCCGAGCGCCGACGACGCCGGCACCGGCCTGTCGGGCGAGCTGCGTGACGGCTGGATCCTCGGCCGGGGCTCAGTCGACATGAAAGGCGCGATCGCGGCGATGGCTTGGGCGCTGATCGACATCGCGCGCGAGCCGGCGCTCACCGGGGCTGTCACCCTGGCGGCGCTCGCGGATGAGGAGATGGAGGGCCTGGGAATCGATCACATGATCGCTTCCGGCGTGTTGGCCGATGGCGCCATCGTCGGCGAGCCGACGAGCAACCGGCTCGGGCTCGGACACAAGGGTCTCGAATGGCTCGAGATCGAGATCGTCGGCCGCTCTGCGCACGGCAGCACGCCGGCGGCGGGTGTCAACGCCATTGTTGCTGCCGGGAGGTTGCTCGAACTGGTCGAGACCCGGCTGCAACCCGAGCTCGCCCGTCGCGCGCATCCGGTGCTCGGGCCGCCGACGCTGAACTTCGGAACGATCCGCGGCGGCGAGCAGCCATCGACCGTCGCCGGCCGCTGCACGCTGGCACTCGATCGGCGCTCGGTGCCCGGTGAAGGCTACGAGTCCATGGTCTCCGAGCTGGAGGCGCTGCTGGTCGAGGTGGTCGCCTCGATGCCCGGAGTGACGGGCTCGGTGCGACGCTTCCCAGGCGGCACCGGCGCCTACGAGCGGTTGCCGTTTCTGACCCCGGCCGACGATCCCATTGTTCTGGCCGTGGCCGCCGCCACTCTCGAGGTGACCGGCCGCGAGCCCGATCTCACCACCTTCCCGGCGTGGACCGACGGTGGCCTCCTGGCCGGAGCCGCCGGCATTCCGACCTTGATCCTCGGGCCTGGCGACCTGTCGCTCGCCCACTCGCCGCGCGAAGCGGTTCCCCTCGACGAAGTGGTGGCGGCGGCGCGGATCTACGCCGAGTCGGCACGACGCTTCTGCACGCGACGCGCACCGAACGGAGAGTGATGCGCCTCAGCTTCCCCCACACCTGGGCGCTACTCTTCGGCCTGATCGTCGTGGCCGCGATCGCCACCCACTTCGTGCCCGCGGGCGTGTACGAGCGGCACGACGAGGCGGGCCGCCAGGTGGTCGATCCCGACTCCTACCGGCAGCTGACCGCCGAGCCCGCGGGAGTGGACGACATTCTGCTCGCCTTCCCACGCGGCCTGATCGACACCGCCGCGATCGTTTTCTACATCTTCATCATCGGCGGCGCTTTCGGAGTGATCGACGCCACCGGCGCCATCGGTGGCGGCATCGACGCGGTCGCTCGAGCCTGCAGCGGTCGCGGCGACCTGGTGATTGTTCTGCTGATGCTGATCTTCGCTTTCGCGGGCGGCACGATCGGCATGGCCGAAGAGACCCTGCCGTTCCTGCCCGGCCTGGTCCTGCTCGCCCGCAGACTGGGCTACGACGAGATCACCGGCGGCGCCATCGCGCTGGTGGGCGCCGGCGCCGGATTCGCCGGCGCCTTCCTGAACCCGTTCACCGTCGGCGTAGCCCAGGGCATCGCCGAAGTGCCCCTCTTCTCCGGACTCGCCTACCGCCTCCTGGTCTGGCTGGTGATGACTTCGATCGCCATCCTGTGGGTGCTGCGCTACGCGCGGCGGGTCCGCTCGCAAGCACCGGTTTCGACCTCGGACGCGACGCTCGAGGCGTCCGAGGCGGGTGTCCTCGACCTACGACGCAAGATGGTGCTCGGAGTGATCATGCTGGCGCTGATCGCGGTCGCGGTCGGCGCCCTCGAGTGGCAGTGGGGCATCCTCGAGCTGGCGGGCGTGTTCGTCGCAGTCGCGGTGGTGGCTGGCGTCACCGGTGGTCTCGGCGCGGATCGGACCGCGGACGCGTTCGTCCAGGGCGCGTCCGGCATCGCCGGCGGAGCGCTCGTGGTCGGCCTCGCGCGCGGGGTGCTGGTGATCCTGGAGGGCTCACAGACCATCGACACGTTGGTTCACGCGGTGGCCGGTCTGGTCTCCGACCTGCCGTCCTGGGCGAGCGTCGGCGGAATCTACGGCGTACAGGTGATGCTCAACTACCTGGTGCCTTCCGGCAGCGGCCAGGCGGCGCTCTCGATCCCGGTGCTGGCGCCGATCGCCGACCTGGTCGGCGTCACCCGCCAGACCGCCGTGCTCGCCTACCAGCTCGGCGACGGGATCTCGAACGTGTTCACTCCGACCCAGGGCTACTTCATGGCCGGGCTCGCCCTGATCCGGGTGCCCTGGACGCGCTGGGCCGCTTTCATGTGGCCGCTCCAACTGCTCTGGCTGGGAGCCGGTCTGGTCCTGCTGCTGATCGCGCATGCGATCGGGTGGTAGTTTGATCGGATCACCCCCCTCATCCTCCCCGCCCGCCCGGTTCCCCAATCCTTCTCCCTCCCTCCAGGTGGGAGAAGGACGCCGCCACCCTGGGGTTGGTCCGATCACCCGCCTAGCGTTCCGCGCGGTCCGGGTGCGTGATCTCGGATCAGTCCTGGCGGACGACCTGGCCGCCCAGCATCACGAACACCGGCTGCTCGAGGGCTGAGATGTCGGCGAGCGGATCGCCGGCGACGGCGATGATGTCCGCCAGCTTCCCCGGCTCGATGCTGCCGATGCGGTCCTGCCAGCCGAGCATCTCGGCGCCAACGATGGTGGCGGCCTGGATCGCCTGCATCGCACTCATGCCGGCTTCCATCAGGCAGCCGAGCTCGCGCACGTTGAGGTGCGCCGGCCAACCGCCGAAGTCGCTGCCGGCGACGACCTTGACGCCGCGCCGGACCGCCTCGGAGATACGGCGGTAGTTCTCCTCCCGGTACCTGACTGACAGCTCCACCATCTTGTCCTGGGCGCCGCTGGGAGAGCCCTGCTCGATGTAGAAGTCGCCGATATAGAGCGTCGGCACCAGGAAGGTGCCGCGCTCGAGCATCAGATCGATCCCCTCGGAGTCGATGAACGTGCCGTGCTCGATCGAGCGCACGCCAGCGCGCACCGCCTGCTTGATGCCCTCGGTGGCGTGGGCGTGGGCCATCACCGGCACGCCCCGGCGGTTGGCCTCCTCGACCACGACGCGCAGCTCCTCAGGGCTGAAGTGGACGTCCTGAGGGTTGTCGCCGGCCGATGCGAAGGCGCCGGTGACCAGAATCTTGATCCAGTCGCTGCCGAACTTGATCTCCTCGCGCACCGCCTTGCGCATGTCATCGACGCCATCGACCACCAGGCCGTCGGCGATCACCCGCTGCTCCCGCGAGATGAAGTTGATGTCGCCGCCACCGCCGGTAACCGAGATGTAGTGCCCGGCGCCGGTGAGCCGCGGGCCGACAAAGAGCCCCTCGTCGATCGCGCGGCGCACCTCCAGATGCGCGTAGGCGGTATCGGCGTCGCCCGCGATCCGTAGCGTCGTCCAGCCGGCCTGCAGGTTCTCCTCGACCGCTTTCAGTCCGCGTAGCGCCTTGTAGGCCGACGACCAACGCAGGTTGTCGATCTGGTAGCTGTCGGTGCTGATCAGCGGGTGGGAGTGGGCGTCCACCAGGCCCGGCAGCAGCGTGGCGTCGCCGAACGCGATCACCTCGGCGCCCGACGGAATGATCTCCCGGCCGCCGATCGCCACGATCCGCTCGCCCTGGACCACGATCACCTGGCCGGTGCGCGCTTCGGCGCTCACTCCATCGATGATGCGCGCCGCCTGGAGCACGATCGGTCGCTCGCCGTCGTCCTGGGGCTGAGCGATCGCGGCGGCAACCGCCATCACGCACAGTGCTGCGGCCACCGACCATCGGACGGCGGCGCTCGGAGTGTTTCGATCGGACTCTGTCGACGAGCTCATCGTCTCTCCTCTCAATCAGGACGCCTCTCGGCTCGCGTCCTCAGATGGGCCCGCCGCTCGGTTGCGTCGGCGCCACCAGTAGAACGCGGGCAGGCCCAGCACCAGGAACCCGAGCCCGGTGAGCGACTCTACCGGCTTCTCCCAAAGGGTGTTCGCGACCAGAATGACCGACGCGCCGATGAACAGGAGCGGCACCACCGGATAGCCCCAGACCCGGTAGGGCCGCGGTGCGTCCGGCAGCTTGCGGCGCAGGACGAATACCGCGCCGCCGGTGGCGGCGTGGAACAACACCGCCGCAAACACGACGTAGGTGTAGATCTGCTCGTAGTTGCCGGAAGCCGCCAGCACCGCCGCCCACAGACTCTGGGCCCAGAGGCTACGCCCCGGGGTCCGGTACCGCGGATGGACGCGCGCCAACGCACGGAAGAAGACACCGTCCCGAGCCATCGGTTGGTAGATCCGTGAGCTGTAGAGAATGGTCGCCGACAGACAGCCGAGGGTCGAGATCACCACCGCCGCGGCAAGAGCACGAGCACCGACGGGACCAAACAGGACCGCCGCCGCGGTCTCGCCGATGCGCGAGGTGGCCGCCATCTCCTCCAGCGACAGCGCCCGCAGGTAGACCGCGTTGAGGCCGAGATAGAGCAGCATGATGATCGTGGTGCCGGCGATCAGCCCGATCGGCAGCTGGCTCTGCGGCCGACGCAGCTCGCCCGCCGAGAAGGTCGCTCCGTACCAACCGTCGTAGGTCCAGAGCGCGGCGATCATGCCGATGCCGAACGCCGCGAGCAATCCGCTCGGCAGCTCGACCGGGGACGCCGCCGTGGCGCTCGCTGCTTCCGGGGCGCTCACCACGAGTCCCAGGACGCAGAAGACGACGATCGCGCCGACCTTGATCAGCGTCAGCAGGTTCTGGACCCAGGCGCCCTCGCGAACGCCGACGTAGTTGATCGCCGTCAGCGCGAGGATCGCGAGCACAGCCGCCAGCTGTGCTCCCGAGAAGGTCCAGGTCCAACCGCCGAGCGGCACCGTAGCGAGCACGTTGTCGGGCGAGAAGTAGCCGAAGAAGCTGCCCAGGTAGACCCCGAACGCCACCGCGAGCGCCGCGATGCCTCCCGACATGATCACCAGAAAGGAGACCCAGCCGAAGAG
>JAJCXP010000217.1 GCA_029263375.1 Acidobacteriota bacterium
AGTCGCGTCCTGATCTCGTGCGGCGTCGCTGGAACGCCCCCGAGGTCGCCGAAGAAGAATTCGAAGTAGCTCTCGAACCGGCCCAGAAACCGGTCGAGATCCGCATCCGTGCGGACGTAGGGCGTGCAGCCCGGCAGGAGCGATGGCGAGTGATAGGAGAACGTGAACACCCGCGTGCCGCGCGCCAGGAGATGTCGGGTGAGGCTCTCCATCTCGCGCGGCTCGTACCCCTCGGGCGACAGCCGCAGCCGGTCGATCGCACCGAGGCGGGAGAGGACTCCCGGCAGCCGGCTCCAGGCGAGCGCCGGCGCCGAGACCCAGCCGTAGGCGCGATGCGCGCCTGCATTCCACCAGCCGACGTAGGCGCCGGTGCCGGGAATGCCCAGGAGCTGACGCTGCTCTCCGAACCAGTACGGGTCGGCCGAGTACCCGGAGAAGTCCGGGCCGCCTTCGTCCCGGTAGTCGAAGGGCGGGTTGGCCGACAGGTCGATCTCGAACCCCTGCCCTTCGAGGATCGATGCGGTGTTCTCGCCGAAGCCGTAGCGTCCCGCCTTGTAGATCGTCGGGCGCACTCCTGCCGCGCTCTCGATCGCCTCGCACAGCCGCGCCAGCTTGGTCAATTCGAGCGGCCGGGGCAGATTGCCGGGGAACGAATGGAACGTGTCGACCGTCTCCTCGAACGGCGGCGAGACCCACGGATGGAGGTGGGCGCCGAGAGTCGCCGAGCCGTCGGCGACCCATTCGGCGATCGGCGCGTAGCCGTCCGGCTGCGACGCGACCGGGTAGTCGATCACGTAGGTCGGGGCGAGACCGTAGCGAGCGCACATTGCCTGGGCGCGCTGTTGGTGACTCATGGCCCGGACCTCGGTCGCTGTCCGGTCGAACGGCGCGCTCCAGTCGAACTCCTCTTCGGTGTCGACCACGACCACGAGACGGGGCGGCTCGCTCGGGGGCAGGCGTGCGGGCTTCCGCCTCATTCTAGGGTGGCAAGGTAGCACAGGAGGTTCGGCGCCGAAGTTAGAATGGCAACAAGTTGCTCTCTGGTCGCCGTCCGGCGCTGGTTCTTCTGCCCCTGTTCGCGCTCTTGGCCGCCGGCGAGACGCGCACCGAGGAGCACGTCGGTTTCCAGGCCGACCGCGCCGCGGTGCGCCTCAAGCTGCCGGTGCGTCGCGACACGGTGCTCTCGTCCGCAGGCGGCGAGCGCGACGCGAATCTCGGTGGCGCGCGCAAGCTCAAGACCAAGGGGATCGTGGAGCTGACGCTGTTCGACGTCAACGTCGAGCGGCTGCGAGGCGCGGTGGTCGTCGACCCGGTCCTGCATCTGCGCAGCGCGTCGGAGGATCCGCAGCTTCGAGTGACCGTGTCCAGCGTTGCCGCCGACTGGGTCGAGGGCAGCTCGAGCGGCTATCGGGCGCAGGCGGGCTCCGCGAGCTTCGCCTGGGCGGCCCAGGAAGAGCAGCCGTGGGCCTGGGCCGGCAGCGACGTCACCGCGGTGATCAACGGCACCGGGTTCACCCTCTGGGGGTTCGCCGACGCCACCGCGCCCGACGCCGACGGATGGCAGCGGATCGCGATCGATCCGAAGGTTGTCGCCGCCCGTGTCGCTGGCCTGAGCGGCGGCTTCGCGCTCACCGACGACGTCGGGAGTGAGTACCGGCGGGTCGACGACGCCATCGACTACCGGGTCTTCCCCAATCGGTTTTTCTGGAGTCGCGAGAGCGGCCCCGAGTCGGCGCCCTATGTGACCGTGGGCGTCGGACCGGTCGACCGCGAGCCGCCCGGGAGCGTCCGGCTGATTCCGGGACCCGCTGAACCCCGGCCCCAGCTGCGCCCGGGCGAAGCCCTGGTGCGCCTGGAAACCCCAGCCGACGTGGGCCCCGCCGGCACCCTGGGTTTCGAGGTGCGGGTCACCCGTGAAGGGCCCTTCGGATGGGGGGGCGCCGAGCCGGTACCGCGCTATCTGATTCCGCCGGCTGGAGCGCCGGGGGAGGTGGTCGAGGTCGTGCTGCGTGATCTGGATCTCCCTCCGGGCAGGCTGGTCGAGGTCGGCGCCCGCGCGGTCGACGCCGCCGGCAATCGCGGGCCGTTGTCGTTCGCCACTATCGACGTCACCGGCGAACCGGCGGCGTTCGAGCTGGCCGCCGCTCCCGAACCGGCCGATCCGCCGGGAGCCGCGAGACCCGACGCGGGGTCGCTGCCACGCCTCGGTGGCGGCGACGTCTTCGTCGTCGATCCGCTCGACAAGGTGCACCCGGTGACCGGCGAGATGATCCCGCCGCGCGCCGCGGGCTACCGGCTGGGCAATCACCTCTGGAGCGCCGGGCGGCGGAGCGTGCGCCTGGCCGCGGCCCGCAACGAGTTCGTAGCGTTCCAGGTGATCGTCCCCGCGGACGGTGAGGTCGCGGCGGCTCTGCGGTTCGAGGAGTCGTCACCGTGCCGGCCGGAGGTCGAGATCCTGCGCTTCGTCGCCATCCCGAGCGAGCTCGGCCCATTGCCCGATCCGCTGGTGCCGATCGACTCGGAGATCGAGTCTTCGATCGGCTCGGGTGGGGAAGCGGTCGCCGGCACGCGATCCCTGTTGATCGATCTCTGGGTGCCACACGAGTGTCCGCCCGGCGACTCCCGAGGGACGCTCCAGCTCACTTCCGGCGGCGAGCGTCTGGAGCTCGCGGTCGATCTGAGGGTCTGGAACTTCACGCTGCCCGACCATCTCTCGTTTGTCCCACAGATGAACTCATACGGGATGCCTGCGCCCCCCGACGACATGGCCTACTACCGACTGGCGCACCGGCACCGGACCTGCCTGAACCTGGTGCCGTACAGCTGGCGCGGCGAGGTGTTCCGAGGCTACAGGCCGGATGGGGCCGGACCCGATCGATGGCGGACCTGGGACGCGCGCTTCGGGCCTCTGGTGGACGGCTCCGCGTTCGCCGATCTGCCACGCGCGGGAGTGCCCGTCGACGCGTTCTACCTGCCGCTCAACGAGAACTGGCCGGCGCCGGTCGAGAGCGGCTTCGGTGGCGGCTACTGGGCCGAACAGGCGCTTTCGGCCGACTACCGCGAGCGCTTCGTCGCCGGGGCGCGCGACTTCGCCGAGCACCTCGGGGAGCGCGGCTGGGACGAGACGTTCTTCGAGTTCTACCTGAACAACAAGCTCTACCATCGGCGCGAAGGCTGGAGCCGATCGTCCGCCTACTGGGTGTTCGACGAGCCGATCAACACCCAGGACTTCTGGGCGCTCCGGTGGTACGCCGAGGCCTTTCACGAAGGGGTGTCGCGCGCGCGCTCCGAGACCGGTGGTCGCGCCCGGATGGTCTTTCGAGCCGATATCTCGCGCCCGCAGTGGCAGCGCAATCTGCTCGACGGACTGCTAGACGTGAACGTCGTCGGTATCGGCTTCGCACCCTATCTGCGCACGGTGATGGAGCGCCGGTCGCGCAACGGCGAACTGGTCTACAACTACGGCACTTCGAATCGGATCGAGAGCTCGAACGTCCAGCCGGCTGCCTGGTCGCTGTGGGCGTGGAGCGTCGGTGCCGATGGCGTGCTGCCGTGGAAGACCGTCGGCCGCGAGAGCTCCTGGCAGAAGGCAAGCCCACTGGCGCTCTTCTACCCGGCGCCCGACGGCGGCGCGCATCCGAGCGTCAGACTGAAGGCCTACCGGCGCGGGCAGCAGGATGTCGAGTACCTGACGATTCTGGCCGCGGTCACTGGTCAGCCCCGATGGGCACTCGGCGAGCTCGTTCGGCGGGAGGCCGGCCTGCAGGCGGTGGCTTCGCAGAACGACTCGTCCGACGCCGGTCGGCTCGACTTCGCAGTGGCCGACGCTGTCGCCCTCTGGCGGTTGCGCATGCGAGTGGGCGCGACGCTCGACCGGCTCGGGCCGCCCGCCGAGCGGCGCTGGGTCGATCTGCGGGTGCCCCCTCGGGATCCGTCGACGCTTTCCGCGCCTGCGATTCTGGGCGCGAACTAGCCTGACCCGGGTGCTCACCAGTTCATCGGGTAGCGCGGCGGTCCGCCGGTGAGGTCGGCGCCCGAAGTCGGCGCCGCTAGCTCGTAGAGCGCCCAGGGCGCGACCTCGAGGACTAGCGTCGAGCCCGCGGGCGGCTGGGGTCCGAGGTCGTCGGTGCGGGCGACCATGTGCTCGAACGTGGACTCCGCGACCACCATCGGCGCCGGCAGTCCGGTCGTCAGCTGGAAGGCATGCGGGTTCGGAGTCAGGACGCCGGCGGTCTCCAGGGCGCTTGCGCCGACGGTCTCGAAGAGTCGCGCGAGCTCCGACCAGGGCCCCTCCGGGTTGTAGGGCTGCCGCTCGTTGGTGGAGACGTAGCTCGCCAGGTTGACGACCAGGGCGAGGCCGGCAGCGACCGCCAGGGCGCGGCGAGTCCATGGGCTCAAGCCAGTGAGCGAACGCGCGATCCGCGCGGCGATCAGTGGCAACAGAAGGAGCGACACCGGCACCCAGAAGCGGGGCGACCCGCCGTAGCCGTAAAGCAGGTTCAGCGAGCTCAAGAACGCCACGACCAGCAAAGCGGCTCGCACGGTGCGGCGGCGATCCCAGGCCGCAGCGATCAGCAGCAGCGTGAGCGCCAGGGCCAACCACCCGCTCCCGGGCCAGGCGAGCACCGCAGGCGGCCAGAGGCCGGGAACGATCTGTGCGGGTAGGTGGTAGATCGCGTGGTGCCTCAGGTTGCCGAGCATCGAGCCGATCGAGGCGACGGTGCCGCGTTCTTCGCTGGACGGGTCCATCGGATCGGCCATCCGCACCTGCTGCAGCTGGCTGTAGCCGTCGGGCCCCGGCGCCTCGATCGTGGCGTTGCGCGCCAGCCACGCGGAGAACGGCAGCGCGAACGCGAGGCAGAAGACGAGCCAGAGCGAGAAGCGCGAACGCCGGGTCTGGCCCGAGCCGCCGGCGCCCAGGTAGGCGAGCGGCGCCAGCGCCAGCCCCGCCGCGTGCCCCTTGATCAGCAGACCGAGCCCGCAGATGAGGCCGCCGAGGATCGCGCTCGACGGAGTGACTCGCTCCCGGGACCACGAGCGATCGATCCACCAGAGGCCTGCGGCCAGCCAGAGCAGGAGGGGTAGCTCCGCCATCGCCTGATGGCTGAAGTGCCAGTAGAACGGGTTGAGAGCCAGGGTGATGGCTCCGACATCGGCATTCCCTTCACCGCCCACACGCCGCAGCCAGAGCCAGATCGGGATCAGCCCGAGCACGCCGAGAGTCGCCATCGTGAGTTTCACCCGCGTCCAATCGAGCACGCCCTCGCCGCCGACCGTCGCCGGCGTCAGCAGAACCGGCATCCCTGGTGGCCACATCTCATGCGCGATGTAGCGTTCCGGAGCGAGACTGCGGGTGTAGCCCAGGCCGTGCGTGAGCGAGTAGCTCAGCGCCAGATAGCTCTCGCTGTCGTGACAGTTGAACCGGGTGAAGTCGGGGCGGGCGTTCGGAATCGCATAGTAGAGAACCGCCAACCCGAGCAGTGCGATCAGCCGCCAGCGGTGGCGTCTGCCGCTAGCGAGTCGAGTCATTGCGGCAGCCGGCCGCGCACCAGCGGTCCGATCCGGTTCGCCAGGAACATCGGCAGCCGCCGCCAGACGTCGACCGCCAGCAGCCCGCCAGGGCCGGCCGGTGCTGGGGCCTCGGGGTGTGAGCCGCTGCCGTCGAGCTGCTGCCAGGTCAGCGGGACCGGCGTCGCCCCCCACTGTTTTTTGAACCGATAGGTGCCGGTGCCGACACTCGAGCGGCCGAAGTCGAAGCGTTCCAGACCCGCTGCGATCGCCTGCTCGAGGATCTCCCAGTAGAGCGAGTGGTTCGGGCACATGGGGCGCGCCGCTCGAAGCGCCGAGGCCCAGGGGACGGTCAGGGTGTCCTGGTGGCGGAGACCGATCGCCCCGGCGACGGTACGGCCGTCGCGGTCGCGCGTCAGGTAGAGATGGGCGTCGTCGCCGAATCGGTCGAGGATCGCGGCCAGGAATCGCCGGGAGTGGACCGGCGAGCCGAGATCGCGCATATTGCGGCTGAAGACGTTGTAGAACTCCGGCAGGCTCGCGGCCTCGGCGCGCACGGTCGACAGCTCTGACTTGCGGGCTTTGCGCACCTGATTGCGAACCTTCTGGCCGACCGCTTGCCAGAGGGCGTCCGAGCTGTCGGGGAGCGCGAGCAGGAATCGAAAGCGATCCGACTCGGTGCCGGCGGACTCAGGCTGTGCGCTCTCACGCAGTTCGACCGATCGAGCGCCCAGCTGCTGCGCGAGCTCGATGGCTGCCGCGTTCAGAGCGGCCTGGGCGTCGCGGTCGGCTGCGAGGGCTCCGCCCAGATCCAGGTAGGGAAGCGAGACCAGCCGGTTGCCGGAGATCCGCCCGGGCATCCAGACCAGCGGCAACACGCCCACGACCTCGGCGTTCCGTCGCGCGAGCAGGAACTTGCATGACCGCTTGTAGGCGCCCTCTACGACCGATCGCCACTCGTAGCGATGGCCGTAGTGCGAATCCGGCCGTCGCGACACGAACTCGTTCCAGGTCGCGGCGGCGTCGGGCGGCGCCGGCTCGACCGAGACCTCACCGTCCGTCCGGATGGCGCCCTCCACGCTATCCGTCTGAGAACGGCACCGTCGGAGCCCCGCCGAGTTGGGTGCGGCCGAGCGGGAACCAGAAGAGCGCCACGCTCGCGCGCAGGAAAGATCGGTCCGAGAACAGGTCGTCGGAGGTCTGGTCGCTGTAGATCGTGCTGAATCTGAGCGTCAACAAACGCTGCAGGTGCCACTCGGTGTAGCCGCCAGCGGTCAGGATGTCGATGTCGGCTTCGTCCGGGTTGGCGGGATCCCGGCGTCCGGCGCGCGCGAACACTCGCCAGTCCCACCTGCCGGGGGTCATGTCACGCAGCGCCACACCGACCGTGGTCACGGTCGAGGTGCCCCGCAGCAGACCCTGGGTGGTGGGCGCGTAGCCAGCGAACATCTCGAGCTCGGTGGTTCGGAACCGGCGGAAGGCGGAGAAGCGACCGGTGGCGCCTTCGCGCGACAGGTTGGAGCCGTCGGAGCCGCGGCCGTCGCGGCTGAAGCCGCCGGCACGCACGTCGAAGCGCCAGAGCGGGCCGACCGTGTGGCGCAGGAAGACGTAGAGGGTGTGGATCTCCTCGTTGCCCTCCATGTCGAACTCCTCGTCGAAGGGCACCGGGTCGAGCGTGAAGTCCTGGAACGAGTAGCCGATGCCGCCGGTTGTCCGTTCGGAGAAGCGCTTCTCCAGGCTGGCGTCGTAGATCCAGCCGGAGCGGCTCTGGACGCTGGTCAGGATCTGGTCGTTCTGGGTCGAGACCACTTTGTCGAAGTCAAAGTCGGCGTACGTCACGCCGACGGCGCTGCTCCAGGTCTGGCTCAGCTGACGGCGGTAGCGGGCGCCGATGCGCAGGATCTCGCGCGTCAGCCTGGGGGTCAGGAACAGGTCCTCCTCCAGGCTGCTCTCGATCAGCCCCTGGTCGTCGCGCTTGATGTAGGAGGCGCCGATCCGGAATTGAGAGGGCTCGGTCGGCTTGACCGTATAGCCGACGTCGAATCGCTGACCTTCGTTGTCGAAGTCGTTGAAGGTTTCGAAGCGATCGACGAAGAACTGGTACGAGGCGAACAGGTTGCCCTGGCGGCGCAGGTCGTAGTTGACCGGCAGCACGATCGCCGCCCGGGTGAATGTGTCGCTCTGACCCTCCGACGTGAAGCGGACGTTGTCGGTGTAGGTCTGCTCGAGATAGAGATAGGGGTTGAACGTCAAGCGCCGCTGGGCGGCCACCGGATCGCCTGCGACGGTGCCGACCAGGAAGACGGCCAGCAACGACAGAATTCTACGAAAGTCACTCACGGGAGTCTCCACAAATAAAAATCAGCAAAAAGCAATCAAGTAGGAGCCTACGCGGATCCCCATCCGCGCTCAGCGTGTTCTTTCACACCGTCTACCCGGGTTACACAAATCCTCTTCTCCCCGACCAGGTCGACTCCGACTCCAGGACACGAGACGCAAAACTCGCCGGAAATTCTATAACCTTGACGGGAGGTTAGCACATCTGTAGCCTGAAAAGCGCAGTGGATATGCCAACTAAGACAAGCCAGCGACTCCGCCGGGGGCTCCGCGCCAGCCTCTTCGTGGGTGTCGTCGTGGCGCTGGTGGCGCTGCCGATTCTGGCGCAGGGGGGAGCGGGTGAGACCTACATAATCGGGGTCGGTGACCTGCTCAAGGTCTCGGTCTGGAAGAACCCGGACCTCCAGGCTGAGGTGCCGGTGCGGCCGGATGGCCGGATTTCAGTGCCGCTGATCGGCGAGGTCCACGTCGCGGGGCTGACCCCGCTCGAGGTCCAGAGCCTGCTGACGGAGAGCTACACCAGCTTTGTCACCGCACCCTCGGTCTCGGTCCTGATCACCCAGATCAATTCGCGCAAAGTGTTCATTCTGGGGCAGGTACAGGAATCGGGCGCCTACGACATCCTGCAGCCGACCAACGTCATGCAGGCCCTGGCGATGGCCGGCGGCATGACCGAGTTCGCGCGCGCGAACAAGATCGTCGTCTTGCGGGAGCTCAACGGCGTCAAGAAGCGTTGGCAGGTCAATATCGACGCCATCGCCTCTGGGAAGAGCCCGGAAGACAACCTGATGCTCGAGCCCGGCGACACGATCATCGTCCCCTGAAGCGCCGTTTTTGGCCTCCTGAGCGCCCGCGATCCGGCTCGCTCAGTGTGACGCAAGTCACTGATTTATCGACGCTTAGTTATGGAACTTCGGTTGACACCGAAGGTCCCCTGAGCTACAATTCTGGCTGTTTAATTCTTGGAATCATGACCTAGG
This sequence comes from Acidobacteriota bacterium, assembly GCA_029263375.1. Classification (GTDB taxonomy): domain Bacteria; phylum Acidobacteriota; class Thermoanaerobaculia; order Multivoradales; family JAHEKO01; genus JAHEKO01. The sequence goes on from JAJCXP010000217.1 coordinate 8,826, forward strand.
GATCGACTCGAGGAGATAGACGGAAAGCTCAAGTCGATCGAACAGACAACCTCTCGAGTCGACGGCAGTCCTGCCGGAGGCTCACGTTGGCGGCGATGATGCGAGACGCTGTATGTGGTCACTTGGCCCTCGCGGAGCCAGTAGTGAAACCGGCCTGCCCGTTTGCCACGTTGGAATGGGGACGTCGGTCGTAGAGGGGGACCGATGATGAAATCTGACGAATCCGCGAGGCGCTGCAGATGAGGGCGCTGTCACCGATGGAGTTGGGCCGCCTTCTGTGGCGGCGCAGGCTCTGGGTCATCACACCGATGGTGCTCGGCCTGATCGGCGGCATCGTTGCGCTGCGGACGATGACTCCGATCTATCGAGCCAGCACGCTGATCATGATCGAGTCTCAGACGGTTCCGCAGAACTACGTCAAGGCCACGGTCACCTCCAGTCTGCAGGACCGTCTTCAGACCATCCAGCAGCAGATCACGAATCGCACCAACCTCGAGCGCATCATCGAGGAGGTCGGGCTCTATCGTGAGCTGGTCGACGCCGGGCAGGTGGGCGCCGCCGTCAGCCGGGTGCGGCAGGATCTCACCTTCCAGGTACAGGGCACCCGCATCTTTCGGATCTTCTTCAAGGCTCCCGACCCCGAGATCGCCGCGCGGACGGCGAACCTGGTAGGGGAGTACTTCATCGCCGAGAATCTGCGGATTCGCGAGAGCCAGGCGATGAACACCTCGGCGTTCCTCGAAGAGGAGCTGGAGGAGATCAAGCTGAGGCTCGAAGAGCAGGAGGCCAAGGTCGCGCGGTTCCGGATCCTGAACGACGGCCGGCTGCCGGATCAGCGCGATTCGAATCTGGCCTCGCTGGCGCATCTCGATCAGAAGCTCGAGATCAATCTCGATGCGATCGAGAACGCCGAGATCCGCAAACTTCTTCTGCAGCGCGAAGTGGATGCGGTGGGGGGCCCCGGCGTCAAGATCTCCGCGGCGGCGGCGAGGATCGAGGATCTGAAGTTCGAGCTGTCGCGACTGCGTGCGCAGTACACCGATCGTCATCCCGACGTCGTGCGGCTGCGCCAGGAGATCGCGGCCCTCGAGCGGGTCTCCCCCTCCGGTAGCTCGGCGAGCGCCGCCGCTCCGGAGTCGCCGACGGTGCAGCAGCTCAGGCAGCTCGATCTCGAGATCGCCCGTCTGCAGCAGGATCGCAGCCGCATCCTGCGCGACATCGACGCGTATCAGCAGCGAGTTGAGCAGATCCCGCGCGTCGAACAGGAGCTGTTGACCCTGACGCGTGACTACGACAACAAGCGCAAGGCTTACCAGGCTCTGCTGGTCAAGCGTACCGACGCTCGGCTGGCCGAGAACCTCGAGCTGCGACGCCAGAGCGAGCAGTTCCGAATTCTCGAGGAAGCCCGCGCTCCCAGCTCGCCCTACGCGCCCAACCCGATTCTGGTGCTGGTGATCGGTCTGGCGGCCGGCGCGGCGCTCGGCGTCGGCCTGGTCTTCCTGCGCGAGGAGTTCGATCAGAGCTATGTCGACGCCAACGCACTCGAAGACGCCTTTCCCGCGGTGCCGGTGATCGCGGTGATTCCGGTGATCAATCGAGATGCTGGGCGGACAGCGCAGAGCGCCCACGGGAGGCCGGCGTGAGCAAGCGGATCAAGCCCCCGGGCAAGGGCAAGTCGAGTCAGGACCGGCGTTGGGCAAGCGTGGCGCCCGGCGCGCCCGTTGTGCTGAGTCAGCTCGAAGCGGACTCGTTCGCCGCCGAGCAGTACCGGAATCTGTCGTTCCAGGTCGAGCAGCGCAAGCGCGAGCTCGGCAACGGCTCGCTGGTGGTCGCAACGTCGAGCTCGGACCCGGGCGCCGGAAAGACCCTCACGGCGCTCAACCTGGCGCTGACCCTCGCCCGCGACGGCGAGCAGCGCGTCCTCCTGGTGGAGGGCGACCTCTGGAAGCCGACGCTGCGCAGCTACCTCGAGATCGACGAGTCAACTCCCGGTCTGGCCCAGGTGCTGGCGGGCGAGTGCGCGACCGAGGACGCGGTGCACACGGTATGGGGCACCGAGTTGGACGTGCTCTGGGCGGGCGACCTCGGGCGTACCACTGGGCTCATGGCTCAGCGGCGGTTGACGCGATTCGTCGAGGAGATGCGGTCCACCTATGAGGTCGTGATCATCGATGCGCCGCCGGTCATGCTTGCCAGCGGCCGGGCGCTCGCGGATTGTGCCGACACCATCCTGGTGCTGGTGCGCTCGGGGCAGACCAAGCGCCGAGGGATCGAGGAGGCGCTGTCGGCGCTAACACCCGACAAGGTGCTCGGGTTCGTTCTGAACGGTGCTCGCCAGACGTCGGAGAAGGGATACGCCTACTACGCCGGCTACGCGCGCGCGACCGAGAAGGCTCACGGCCCTGCCGCGCCGCCGCAGCGATGGAAGAGGACGGCTGTGGCCGTTGCTACCGGGGTCCTCGCGTTGGCAGTCGGTTATTGGCTGCTGCGGTCGGATAGCGGCGAGCGGCAGCCCGAGATCGCGGCCTCGACCGAGACAACCGCGATGACAGCGCTGCCGGCTGAGCAGACGAGTGCGCTCGAGCCTTCGGGCTCCGTCGCGGACCTGCTCGAGGGTGCCCGCACCGCCGCCCGCACGGTGCGGAGCTACCACGTGGGGTACGTCTTGCTGGATTTTCCCGGCGGCGACCCGGGGCTCGAGCGCGGCAACGCGGCGGATCTCGTGGTGCGCGCCTTCCGGCGGGCGGGGCTCGATCTGCAGCAGGAGATCCACGAGGACTTGCTCCAGTCGCCTGAGGTCTACGGCGCTCTCGAGCCGGATCGCAGCATCGATCATCGCCGGGTGCGCAACCTGATGACCTGGCTGGAGCGCCATGCGACGACCCTCGACACCGATCCGTCGGGCGACTGGCAGCCCGGCGACGTGGTTTTCTGGGCCACCGACGCTCCCGGCCGGATCAACCACGTGGGAGTCGTTTCGGACCGCCTGGCCGACAACGGCACTCGCATGGTGATCCACCACTTCAAGACCGACCCGACCGGCGCCGAAGCCGACATGTTGACCCGCTGGCCGATCGCAGGGCACTTCCGCTGGACCGCTCGCTCGGGGAGCTAGCCCATGTCCCCGTCGCGATCACAGATCTCGAGCTCTTCCGTCCAACTCCGGTGCGGAAGCAATCCGACTGCTGGGCCGTCGGGCTCGACCTGGGTGACGGAGTCCGCCCCGCGGAGGCCGTAGCGTGTTCAAGCTCTTCAGCCGCCACTGGTCGATCCCGTCGACGGTCTGCCTTCTGACCGAAACGCTGATCCTGGTCGGCTCGCTCTGGATCGCCTTCGTGGTGCGTTTCGACGGCGCGCCCATGAGGTTCTTCTCCTTTTCGGAACTCGTCTTGAGGGCGACGACATTCGCAGTTGTGATTCTGTTCGGCCTCTATCTGAACAACCTGTACGACTTCTCGTTGCGATTCAGCGTGCAGCAGGTGGTGCTGCAGCTGAGCCGGGCGGTGGTGTTCTCGGCGATCGGCCTGCTCGCCGTCTACTACGTCTTCCCGCCTGTCTGGACCGGCCGCGGTGTGTTCGTGATCGCCATGGGGATCGCCGCTGTCCTCCTGACAATCTGGCGGCTGCTGCTGCGCTGGATCCTGGTCACCCGGTTCATGAGCGAGCGCGTTCTGCTGGTGGGCAGCGACGAGTCGGCGATCATGATCGCCAAGGAGATCCTCGATCGCGCTCACCTGGGATACCACGTGGTTGGCTTCGTAGCCGACGATCCCGAGCTCCAGGGCGTGAGCCTGGTCAATCCACAGGTGATCGGCACCACCGCGGATGCGCTCGACCTGGCGCTAGAGCATCGCGTCAACCGGATCGTGGTGGCGCAGCGCGAGAACCGCGGACGGGTCGATCTCGACAGCCTGTTGCGCTGCAAGACCTCGGGCATCCCGGTCGAGAAGGGTCCGGACTACTACGAGCAGCTGACCGGCAAGATCATGCTCGAGGACGTGACGGTCAAGTCGTGGTTGATCTTCTCGAGCGGCTTCGTGGTGTCGCGTTCCGTTCTGTTCCTCAAACGGGTCCTGGACCTGGTGGTGGCGGCGGTGGGCCTGGTGCTGACCGCGCCGCTCATGCTGGTGACGGCGGCGGCGATTCGGCTCGAGTCGACCGGCGGCGTGCTCTATCGCCAGCAGCGGGTAGGTCGTCAGGGTCGACTGTTCACGCTCTGGAAGTTTCGATCGATGCAGGCCGATGCCGAGGCCGAAGGCGAGGCGGTCTGGGCCCAGCAGGGCGATCCGCGCGTCACCAGGGTCGGAGCGCTGATCCGCAAGGTGCGGCTCGATGAGCTGCCTCAGCTGTGGAACGTCCTCGTTGGCGACATGAGCCTGGTCGGACCGAGGCCGGAGCGAGAGCCGTTCGTGCTCGAGCTGATCGAGCGCTTCCCGCTCTACGAGCAGCGACTCGTCGTGCGGCCGGGGATCACCGGCTGGGCGCAGATCCGGGGCACCTACGCCTCGAGCTTCGAGGAGTCGAACGAGAAGCTGCGCTACGACCTCTACTACATCAAGAACCTCTCGATTCTGCTGGATCTGTCGATCCTCGCCAGCACGCTGCGGATCGTTCTGGTCGGACAGGGCGCCCGGTGAATCTGGTCTTCCTCTGTCATCGCGTGCCTTACCCTCCCAACAAGGGGGAGCGCATCCGCGCGTTTCACCAGATCCGTTGGCTCGCGGAACGGCACGACGTGCACGTGTTGGCGCTTGCTGACAACGCGCAAGAGGGGGCCGGGGCGGCCGAGCTCGGAAAGTTCTGCAGCTCGGTCGAGGTCTTCCCGTCGGGCGGCCTGGCGCCCCGGGTGCGCGCCGCGCTGGCCGCGGTCAGCGGCCGGCCGCTGACGCCGGCGTTCTTCTACTCGTCCGCCTTGGCACGGCGGGCGCGCCAGATCGTGCTCACCGCGCGGCCGTCGGCGGTGGTGGCCTGCAGCTCTTCGACGGCCCAGTACGCACCGATGTTCCAGGGTGTTCCGAGCCTGCTCGATCTGATCGATGTCGATTCCGCGAAGTGGTCGCTCTACGCCGAGGATGCGCGCTTTCCGCGCAGCGCCGTCTATCGGCTCGAAGCGAACCGTCTACAGGAGTATGAGAAGGAGCAGGTCGCGAGGTTCGACCGGGTGGCCGTGACCACCGGCCGCGAGCTCGAAAAGCTGGCGGCGTTCTCGCCGACCGACAATGCCTTTGTCCTGAGACAGGGCATCGACGTCGACGCGTTCTCGGCCGATCAGCGTGCCGAGGCACCGGTGCCGACGCTGGTCTTCACCGGGCAGATGGACTACCTCCCGAATGTGGCGGCGGTGACCCACTTCGGGCACCGGGTGTTCCCACGGCTGCGCCGCCGCCGCCCGACGCTCGAGTTCCACATCGTCGGCCGGCGGCCGTCGCCGGCAGTACAGGCTTTGACGACGATCGCCGGCATCACGGTCACCGGCGAGGTGCCGGAGGTGGCGCCCTACCTCGACCGCGCCTGGGTGTTCGTGGCGCCGCTCCGAGTGAGTCTGGGTGTCCCGACGAAGATCCTGGAGGCGATGGCGGCGCGGGTGCCGACGGTCGCCAGTGAGGTCGCGGTGCGGGGCCTGGCCGACGGCGGCATCCAGCACGGGCGCGACCTGCTGGTCGCGCACGATGACGGCGATCTGATTGACGAGATCGAGCGGCTGCTGTCGCAGCAGCACCTGCGCGAGCGGATCGGCGCCTGCGGCCGGCGCTTCGTCTGCCGGTCGTACTCGTGGGATCACACCGCCCGCCGGCTCGAGGAGGCGCTGCTCGAGATCGCCGGCGACCCGCCGCCGCTCAGACTGGTCGAGCAGAGGGACGCCGAGATTGCGTGATCTGGCGATCCTGGCGTTGTTCTACTGCACGCTGCCGATCATCCCGTTCCGGCCGGTGCTGGGGCTCGCGGTCTACGCCTGGCTGGCCTACATGCGACCGCAGGATCTGGCCTGGAGCATCAAGTCTATGCAGCTGTCGATGTGGGTGGCGATCGCCATGCTGGTCGGGCTGGTCCTGGCGTCAGGTCGCGAGCGCTTCGCCACCTTCCGCTTGCAGACCATCCTGCTGGTTGCGATCGGCATCTGGTACACGATCACCTGCCACACTGCGGTGATTCCCGAGCTGGCCGAGAAGTGGATCGACGTCTACCTCAAGATCATCCTGATCAGCGTTATCACCACCGGGCTGATCGTGACGCGCAAGCGATTCGATTTCATGATGATGGTGATCGCGTTCTCGCTCGGCCTGCTCGGCTTGAAGAACGGGATCTTCGCGATCTCCTCGGGCGGCGCCCAGTTCCTGAACGGTCCGGGTGGCTTCATGATCGACCGCAACGCCTTCGCGGTGGCGCTCAACATGGCGATTCCGCTCCTGGTCGGAGTAGCGATGACCGCCGAGCGCAAAGCGGTCCGGATCGCCGCTCTGGCGCTGGTTCCGTTCTGCATGATCACGATCTTCTGTACCTTCTCGCGCGGCGGCCTGCTGACCATGGGTGTGGTCGGCGCGATGCTGATCTGGCGGACGCGCAAGCCGGTGCTGGCGACGCTCGTTCTGGCGCTCGGGATCGCGGCTTTCTCGTACACCGCCTCAGACCAGCTCAAGGAGAAGTACGCCGACCGCTCCTCGTCGATCACGAGCTACGAAGACGACTCCTCGGCGATGGGTCGGATTCGAGCGTGGGGCGTGGCGTTGCAGATGTGGAGAGACCACCCGGTGACCGGCGTCGGCCCCCGAAACTTCACGCTGCTCTACCGGCGCTACAGCAACGAGGACGAGGTGCACGTGGCGCACAACTCCTACCTGCAGATGCTGGCCGAGACCGGCCTGCCAGGCTTCCTGCTGTTCGTTTCCCTGCTGGTCGTCGCTCTGTTACGCCTGCAGGCCCTTCGAATGCGTCACAAGGAGGACTGGGCCGGCGTCTGGGCCGGCATGATGCAGGTGTCGCTGGTCGCGTTCGCGGCTGGGGGCATGTTGCTGGACATGGCGCTCTTCGATCTCTTCTACCAGCTCGTCGCCTTGACCGTATCGCTCGAGGTAGCGGCCGCGGCGGTGAAGGTCGAGCAGAGCGTTGAGCCGACCATCGAGACGAGCGGACCCTGGTGGAAGCAGCCGCGAGCCGCGGCGGCTGGGGGAGGGCGGTGAGCGGACCGAACGGCCGCCTGAACGCCTTCTCGGTCGACGTCGAGGACTTCTTTCAGGTTGCCGCCTTCGAGGGCGTGATCGATCGCGCCGACTGGGACAGCTTCGACCGCCGGGTCGACCGCAACACCCACCGGCTACTCGATCTGCTCGATCGCCACGGCGTGCGGGCTACCATGTTCGTGCTCGGCTGGGTCGCCGAGCGTGCGCCGGAGTTGGTCCGGGAGATGCACTCGCGCGGCCACGAGCTGGCGATCCACGGCTACGACCACAAGCGTGTGACCGAGCTGACGCCGGACCAGTTCCGAACCGACGTGCGCACCGCGAAGCGCCTGCTCGAGGACATCGCCGGCATCGAGGTGCGCGGCTACCGGGCGCCGACCTATTCGATCGTCAAGGAGACGATGTGGGCGGTCGACATCCTGCTCGAGGAGGGGTTCCGCTACGACTCGAGCATCTTCCCGATCCGGCACGACCGCTACGGCATCCCGGACGCGCCGCGTTTCCCCTGGGTCGTCGTCAGCGACAACGGCTCGCGGCTGATCGAGTTCCCGATCTCGACCGTGCGCCTCCTGGGCATGAATCTGCCGTTCGTCGGCGGCGGCTATCTGCGGCTGCTGCCGTTCGGCTTCAGCCGCTGGGGGATGCGCCGGCTGAACAAGACCGAGGGGCAGCCCGCGATCGTCTACGTCCATCCGTGGGAGCTCGACCCCGAGCAGCCGCGGCAGGCCGTGGGCTGGCTGGCGTCCATTCGCCACTACCGCAATCTGGAGCGCACCGAGGAGCGACTGGCGAGTCTGTTCGAGAGCTTCCGATTCGGCACCGTGAGCGAGGTGCTCACGGAGCTCGGCGTGCTGGAAGGCGAGCCCGCCGCCGTCGCGGAGGGCGCGCGATGAGCGTCGCCGAGCGCCCGCCGGAGCTCGATCTGTCGGTGGTCGTGCCGCTGTTCGACGAAGAGGACAACGTTGAGCCGCTCTACGCCGAGCTGACCGCCGCACTCGGGGGCGCCGTCGGCTCGTACGAGCTGGTGCTGGTCGACGACGGCTCGCGTGATCGCACGGTCGAACGTCTGCGCGGGATCTGCGAGCGCGACCCCCGGGTCAAGGTACTGAAGTTCCGCCGCAACTACGGCCAGACGGCGGCGCTCCAGGCGGGCTTCGACGCCGCGCGGGGTCGGGTGGTCGTGACCCTCGACGGCGACCTCCAGAACGATCCGCGCGACATCGCCGCGATGCTCGAGGAGATCGACGCCGGCTTCGACGTGGTGACGGGCTGGCGTCGGGACCGCAAGGACGTCTGGCTGACCCGCAAACTGCCGTCGGTCGCCGCCAATTGGCTGATCGGCTGGCTGACCGGCGTGCGCATCCACGACAACGGCTGTACCCTCAAGGCGTATCGCCGCGACGTCGTGAAGCGCGCGCGGCTCTACTCTGAGATGCACCGTTTCCTGGCGCCGATGCTGTCGCTCTCCGGCTGTCGCTACCGCGAAGTCGAAGTCAATCACCGCGCCCGTCGATTCGGCGAGAGCAAGTACGGTCTCGGTCGGATCTGGAAGGTCTTCCTGGATCTTCTGACCGTCAAGATGCTGCTGCGCTTCGCCACTCATCCGGCCGCCTGGTTCGCGATCCTCGGCTTTCCGTTCGTGGTCGCCGGCGGTGTGGCCACCGTGTTGTCGTTCTATCTCTACGCGGTGGCGCCGGCGGGTGAGCCGTTCGAGATCGTCGTGCCTTCGATCGCGGCGCTGTTGGTGGTGGCGGCCGCGAATCTGGTGCTGTTCGGCATGTTCGCCGAGCTGGTCGTGCGGTTCGGGGACTACCGCGAGACCGAGCCGATTCTGACCCGGGTCGAGACCGGGGCTCTGGGAGCCGGACAATCATGAAGCCAGTACCTGACGTCTCCGTGGTCATCCCGGTGGTCGAGCGACACGGCGACCTCGCGCTGCTGTTCGCGGAGCTGTCGTCCGAGATCGAAGCGCTCGGTCGCACGGCCGAGTACATCTTCATCGTCGACTACCGCGAGCGCGAGGTGATCCCGACCCTGCGCGAGCTCCAGAGTCGGAGCGAGCGCGACGTGACGCTGGTTCTCCTGGGTGGCACCTTCGGCGAGTCGAGCGCGCTCACGGTCGGTCTCGAGCGTGCTCGCGGTGAGGTGATCGTCACAGCGGCGGCCTACTTCCAGGTCGAGCCGTCCGGCATCCGGCCGGCGCTCGAGGCGCTCGATGGCGGCGCCGACCTGGTGATCGGTCGCCGCCACCCGCGGGTCGACTCGGCATTCAACCGGCTACAGAGCGCCCTCTTCCACGGCCTGGTCAACTGGATGACCGGCTCGCGCTTCAAGGACATCAGCTCCGGCTTCCGGGCGATGAAGCGGCGCGTCGCCGAAGAGTTGCACGTCTACGGCGGGCTGCACCGATTCATCCCGATCCTGGCCCAGAACCAGGGCTTTCGGGTCGAGGAGCTGGCGATCCCGCAGCGCAACGAGGATCGCTCGACGCGCTACTACGGCATCGCGATCTATCTGAAGCGCGTGCTCGACGTCCTGACGATCTTCTTCCTGATGAAGTTCACGCGCAGGCCGCTGAGATTCTTCGGATTGATCGGACTGGCGGTCTCGGCGGCCGGGGGCGCGATCACGCTCTACCTTGGCGTCTACAGGATCCTCGACATGGGAGCGATCGCCGGCCGGCCGCTGCTGCTGCTCGGCGTGCTCCTGATCGTGCTCGGCATCCAGACCCTGTCGCTCGGACTGCTCGGCGAGATCATCATCTTCACCCACGCGCGCTCGATCCGTGACTACCAGGTCGCCGAGGTGATCGAGAAGAGTGCCGTGGCCGTGGACGAGCCGGTCGGATGAAGCTGAAGCGGCGGCGGGCGCGGGCGCTGAACCCGTTGTCGATGCCGGTCGTCGTCGTCGTGCTCTATACCGGCCTGATGTCGATGATCGTCTACCAGGTCAAGTACTCACTACATGCGCTGTCGCCGGTCGAGCTCTATCTACGCATCGGATCGGAGGTCTGGCCGCTCGCTCGGGTGCAGGAAGGGGCAGCCGCTCTGGCGGCCCTGATGATCGTCTGGCTCTGGGTCGAGTATCGCTCCCGACCGCGGCCGCTCGGGCTGGTCGTGGCGCTGCCGTACGTCGGCTCCGCCCTGCTCCTGATCTGGTTGCAGCGGGCTCTGGCGGCTGGGCTCGCGGAACCGCCCGTGGTCGGGACTCTCGAGCTCATTCACCCCTGAGGGAAGCGAGATATCCTCCCGAAGTCCGATGGCCCGAGAGCGGTTGCCGTCGGTGAGACTTCGATGAAGAGCTGTTGCGTTTTCTGTGGTTCGAGTCCGGGCAGGAGTCCGCGGTATCGGCAGTGTGCCGAGAGCCTGGGACGCGAGCTGGCCGCCCGGGACATCCGGCTGATCTACGGCGGAGCCGAGGTCGGTCTTATGGGTGCGGTCGCCGATTCAGTGCTTGCCGCCGGCGGCGAGGCGGTCGGGGTCATCCCCAGGGCGCTCGCCGCCAAAGAGGTCATGCACCACGGCTTGACCGAGCTGCACCTCGTCGACTCGATGCACGAGCGCAAGTCGATGATGTCCGGACTGGCCGAGGGATTCATCGCCCTGCCCGGCGGCATGGGCACGATGGAGGAGCTGCTCGAGACCCTCACCTGGGCTCAGCTCGGAGTCCACGCCTGGCCGTGCGGTCTGCTCGACGTCGACGGCTACTACCGACCGCTACTCGAGATGCTGGATCGCGCGGTCGAGGCGCGCTTCCTGCGCCCTGAGCACCGTGAGCTGCTGATGGTGGAGTCGGAACCTGAGGCGCTGCTCGACCGGTTCGCGGGCTACTCGCCGGTCCAGGTCAAGAAGTGGCTGGATCGGGAGGCAACGTAGCGGGGCGTCATCGCAGCGCTGCGCGAGCAGGTTCCACGGGCCCGGGACCGATCTCGAGAACCTGTAACTACCGGCCGGTCTCGAGCGGGACGGCGGTCCCGGCGGCGGGCGCCGGCGCCGCGCGACGCGCGACCCGTGGCCCACCGGCCTCGCGTGACAGAACCACCCTGTCGACGCTCCGGGTCTCGAAGTTCTTGGAGTTCAACCGATGCGCGAAGAAACGCACCGTGTCGAGCGGCACGTCGCGGTTGAACGGGATGCCGTCGATGGTCTCGTCGGCGACGCTCAGCGAGTAGGTCCTGGCCTCGAGATCGGCCACGACTCGCACCGTGTGGAGACCGCGGAGGGTCGCGGCCTGGATGACCGCGCCGCGGGTGAGATAGCCGAGGCCTTCGTGACCGTCGAGCCCCTGATCGGGGCCGCCCCAGACCAGGTTGATGGCGACGCCACTCTCGGTCGGATCCTCCTGGTCCATATCGCGAGCCGAGCCGAGCTGCATCCAGAACGAATAGCTGCGCTCGGGTCCGGAGCGTGTGAAGTCGAGGTCGAACTCCCACACCAGCGTTCCGGTCTTCTGACCTTCGAATCGGCCTGAGATCATCGGCCGGTAGGCGTCATCGGCGGCCTCGAACAGCACGCCGCCGTTCTCCAGTCGCACCTTCGAGCGCCCTTCGATCTCCGCCCAGTGCCGCCCCAGCTTGGCCGAGTCTCGGCGGTCGAAGAGGTCGGCGAAGAGTCGGTCGCCGGCGACAGTCGGCGGGAGCGACGCAGGCATGGGAGCGAGCTTCTCGGGGCCTCGGGCTACCGTACGGACCTGGCGGGCGGCTGCGTGGGAGGTCGTTCTCGCGGCGGCCGAGGTCCTTGCCGACTTCTCGCGGCCGCGGGTATCGCGAGCGGCGAGTCGCACACCGGCCGGTTGGCAGTTGCCGCAGGCGCGCGGATGCTTGGCGAGTCGGATGCCGTCATCGCTCCTGCCGAACGAAGTCTTCGCCAGGGTGAAGCTGCGGCTCAGCTCGGGCGCGGTCGAGAAGACGCGTTCGATGCTGTGGCTGTTGCCGGCCCGATCCTTGACGCGGGCGGTCAGCTTGGCCCGGTCGAGCGGCGGCAACGCTTGTTGGAGAGCGATTTCTCGCACGCCGGGCGAGACCTCGCGTGCCAGGTCGATGAGCTCTGCGCCCGGTGCGCGCCCAGCGACAGGGAAGTCCGCGACCAACGACAGGCTCGAGCCGTCGATTCCGGAGTAGCCGTCGCTAGTGCCGATGCTCAGGCGATCGACCGGCTCCTGATTCACCCCGGGCCGCGGCAGCGACACGGTCAGGGTCGGCCGCAGGTCGTCGAGGAACCAGCCGCGGTCGCGCGCGCTGCCTTCGTCGAGATCGATCGGCGCGCCGAGGTCGATCCAGCGGGCGAACAGGAACTTCTCGTCCGCGGTCAGCGCGTGCGGCGAGCCCGGCGGCGGGCAGGGGACGCCGTCGTAGTCGAGGTCGGCGTCGTTCGGGTTGACTCCGGCGGGCAGGGTCGAGGCGACTCCGGGAACACGCTCGCTGGGATGGTCGTGATTGCTCCAGCCGTCGAGCCGCTCGCCGAAGATCTTCCAGGTCAGCAGGCTGCGCCGGCTCTGGAACTTGCGCACGTAGCGCGACGCGTTCGGCGAGCGCCACTTGCCGCCCTGGATGACCGGCGGCCGGCCCCAGCGGGCGTGCGGATCTGCCGCCAAGCGGGCATAGTCGCCAGGCAATCCGTCGTAAAGCGCCTGATCGTCGAGCACCAGGTCCGCCGGTGGGTTGGCGGACCTGCGGGTGTGGCAGGAGACGCAGCTGCGCTCGAGGATCGGCCGGATGTCACGATAGAACTCGACGTTGACGACCGTCGCCTCGACGATCGCCAGCGCGGTTTGATCGCGACTCGAAGTCAAGAGCGGCGTCACCCGTGACAGGTCGTAGGGCGTGTACTCGGGTCGCGAAGCGGCTGTGCCCTCGAACGACAGCGGTTCCTGGCTGTGCGAGTGGCAGCCGCCGCAGTCGACCCGCATCTCGCCCGGCCGCACCTGGTGCCAGGTCTGGGCCATGTTCAGCACCATGCCGTTGCGGTCCAGGGTCTGGAACGTGAACGGCGTGTCCGCCGGCAGCTTGGCGAGAAACGAGGTGTCGGGATTGCCCTCGGGGTCGAGCAGCTCGCCGCCGGAGCCGTCGCTCTTGCGCAGCGGGATCTCACCCAGCACCCGTAGGCGCTCGCTCGCGTGACTGTAGAACTGCCGGCCCTCGTCCGGTCCGTAGCTCCGGTGGCTGTTGGGCTCCATCGACAGCACGCGGACCGCCCAGATGTCGCTGTTGCTGTAGCGCCCGGCGTCTGCCCCCTGGACGTGCCAGTTGCTGTTGGCGCCGTTGGCGGCGCTGTTGAACGGCTCCAGGCCGTCGAACGAGCGCGCGCGATCGAGGCCGGGTGAGGTCTCGCGCTTGTAGAAGCTCGAGGTCCCGACCAGGCCGTAGGGCGTGCCCGCCGGCAGCTCAGGATGCAGCTCGCCGTCGTTGGGCAGCCAGTCGATCCGCGCCGGCTCGTCGATACCGTGGACCGCCCGGTAGGGCACCACGGCTCGCGGCCACGCCTCGTTGTAGCGCGGATCGTTCTTGAGCTCGATCAGCTGCCCGGGATCCTCGACCGGAGCGCCGTTGGGCACCAGGTAGATGCCGCTGTCGTAGGCGCTGCCCGATGAGCTTCCACGATGGTTGGCTGCTCCTGACGTGTAGGCGACCAAGAGGTCGTTGCCGGGGGCGGCCGACGGATGGGTGAACTTGCCCGCCGAGCGACCGTCGGTAATCGGTGCCGGTGCGTCATCGGAGTGGGTGAGCGGAGTGATCGAGTAGAGCCCACGCGGAGTGAACGGCATCCGGAACGGCGCCGAGAAGCCCTTGGTCTTGGTGCGAGCGATCGGCGGGTTGTCGTCGAGCGCTGCGGCGTGGAAGGCGGGTCCGCGCCCGGCCGGCAGCGGGAATCGGTAGAGCGCGCCAAAGCCGTTGTTGTTCAGGTTGTAGTAGTCCTCGAAGACGATGTCGCCGTTCGAGAGCTGGGTCATGAAGTGGAACGCCTGGGCCTCGCGGAAAGCGCTCACCAGCGGCCCCCAGTCGCGGCCGTCCGGCGAGATGAACCAGATGCCCCAGTTGCGCCGGTCGCGGATGCCCTGGCTCTCGTGGCTCGAGTACATCAGCCGGCCGTCACGCAGGACGGTCGGATGGAGTGAGCTCGAGATGCTCATCGGCGCGATCGGCTCGATGTTGGAGCCGTCTTCGTCCATCACGAAGAGCTGCAGCGTCGGGCTGGTGTAGCCCTTCGGCGGCTCGAAGCCGTTGCGATTGCTGGTGAACGCCACCCGGCCGCCCGGTAGCGGACAGGGGCCGAGGTTCAGAATGCCGTAGCCCAGTCGATTGTAATTGCCCGGGGGGTCGACCGGGTTGCCCGGTTGCCAGCGCCCGGCGCCCGTGTTGGGCGTGAACTCGCCGAAGGTGAGTTGCTCGACGCGCCGGGTGGAGAGGTGCACCCGGAAGATGTCGGCGCCCTCGATCGGAAGATGTTGGCGCTGGCTGTTGAGCCGCTCCGGACGGAGATCGTAGAAGTAGCTGAAGTAGACCCACTGCCCGTCGAAGGAGACGAACGGGTCGGTCACCGAGCCGTTACCGCCGTGGATCAGGACCTCTTCGCGGCCGTCGGGCCGCAGCAGAACCAGGTCGGCTCCGGGGTCCATGCGTGCCGGGTGGAAGACCTCGGCCCAGGTGTTCTTGCTGCCGGGGTCGCGCGGCTGCCGGACGTAGACGATGTCGTAGTCGACGGCCGCCTGAGCGGCTGGAAGGAAGATAAGAGAAAGGAGCCCGAGGACGGCCAGACGGAACGCAGCGGATAGGGATCGGAGTTTGGTTTCGGATTGCGACGCTCTGACGAACACCCGCCGGGCTCCTTTCGGTACCGCTTCCGACTGGCGCCGAAAACGGTTCGAAGAGCGTACGGACGGGTGCCCTCTCCATCAGTGAACAAGCCCACTGGGATCGGATGAAATGAGTAACCGGCGGTGCGCCGAAAAAACGGCTCGCGGGCGACACTCCGTGTCACTGCCAGCTGCGCAGGAGCTCCATGTAGTTCGCGCGCTCGAAGGCTGTCGGGTCCGGGCACCGGCTGAGATCCATACACCCGCGCATCTCCTGGAGCGAGGAGTAGCCGTGCTCGGTGAGCCAGCGCGCCAGTTCGTCGCGCAGCCGGCCGATGCGCTCCGGTCCGTGCCGCAACAGCGTCGACACCAGCTGGATCGCCGAGGCGCCGGCCATGACCGACTTGACCGCGTCGATCGGGGTGTGCACACCGCCGGTGACCGCCAGCGGCAGCTGGAGCTGAGGCGAGAGCACGGCGAGCCAGCGCAGCCGCAACAGCAGCTCGGAGGAGTCCGAGAGCTCCAGCCGGCGCACGACGTCGAGCGCCTCGGGATCGATGTCGGCTTGGTAGAAGCGATTGAACAGCACCAGAGCATCGGCGCCCGACTCCTGCAGGCGGCGCGCGAAGTGTGGCAGGGCAGTGTAGGCGGGCGAGAGCTTGACCGCCACCGGCTTGGCGATCCGGCGCTTGAGCTCGGCGACCATCTCGAGCTGGACCTCCTCGATGTCGGCGCCGCTCTGTCGGCTGTCGGTCGGCAGCTGGTAGAGGTTGAGCTCGATGCCGTTGGCGCCGGCGGCGACCATCTGCTCGGCATACTTGAGCCAGCGGCCACCATGGATTCCGTTCAGCGAGCCGAAGAGCGGCACGTCGACCGCGTCCCGCACCGTTGCCAGGAGCTGGAGGTAGTCGTCGGCCTCGCGCACTGCCGGTTCCGGCAGATAGCTCTCGGCCTCTGCGAACGAGAGTGCCGGGCCGTCGATTGCCAGCGCCGAGGCGAGCTCGTCATTGAGCACCTGCTCCTCGAACAGGGAGCGCATGACGATCGCGGCCGCGCCTGAGTCCTCCAGGCGACGCACGACCGCGAGATCATCGACCATCGGCGAGGCGCCGACGATGAACGGATGGGGCAGGGTGTGGCCCAGGTAGGTGCAGGACAGGTTCATGCGTCGGCTCCTTTGTGACCGGGCTCGGTCGCGGGCACCGAGATGCCGGCGAGCTGCTCGTAGATCGCACGCCGCCGGCTCGCCATCTGCTGGCTCCGGCGAGTGAAGGTCCGGAAGCGCTCGGGGTCGAGTCGCTCGATCATGCGGAAGCGCGCTTCCTGTTTGAGTAGGGTCTCGACTCGCGTCCGCGGCGGTTTGCAGTCGAGAGTCAGTGGCGGCTCGCCGCGGCCGAGCCGCTCGGGATCGAATCGGTAGAGCGGCCAGAGCCCGCTGTCGACGAGCATCTTCTGATGCTCGCCGCCGAAGCGCAGGTCGTAGCCGTGGGCAACGCAGGTGCTGTAGGCGATCACCAGAGAGGGGCCCCGGTATGCCTCGGCCTCGCGTAGTGCGCGCACGGTCTGATTCATGTCCGCACCCCACGCGATCTGAGCGACGTAGACGTGGCCGTAGCTCATCGCCTCCATGCCCAGATCCTTCTGCGGAGTCTCCTTGCCGTGGATCGCGAACTTCGCCGCCGCCCCCAGTGGGGTCGCCTTCGACTGCTGGCCGCCGGTGTTGGAGTAGACCTGGGTGTCGAGCACCAGGATGTTCACGTCACGGCGCAGGGCCAGGACGTGGTCGAGACCGCCATAGCCGATGTCGTAGGCCCAGCCGTCGCCGCCGACCAGCCAGACACTTTTTCGGACCAGGTAGTCGGCGATCGCCTCGAGGCGGCGGGCGTCCGGATGGTCCAGGTCGCGGAGGGCGCCGATCAGCTCGACGACCCGCCGGCGCTGCGCCTCGACCGACGGCTCGTCGATCTGCGCAGCACCCAGAATCTCACCGTGACCCTGGTCGGGCAGCAGCCGGGTGACCAGCGCCTCGGCCTCCCGTCGCAGGCTGTCGACGGCGAGCCGGAAGCCGAGACCGAACTCCGCGTTGTCCTCGAACAGCGAGTTCGACCAGGCGGGACCGCGGCCGTCGCCGTTGACCGTGTAGGGCGTCGTCGGCAGGTTGCCGCCGTAGATCGACGAGCAGCCGGTCGCGTTCGCGATCAGCAGCCGATCACCAAAGAGCTGGGTCAGCAGCTTGAGGTACGGCGTCTCGCCGCACCCCGCGCAGGCGCCCGAGTATTCGAACAGCGGTTGCAGGAGCTGGGAGCCCTTGGCGTCCAGGCGCGCGATCCGCGAACGATCGACCTCGGGCAGGCCGAGGAAGAACTCGTACTTGCCGCGCTCGCGCTCGCGCACCGGCGCCTGGGGCTCCATGCGGATCGCCTTGAAGCGGGGGTTGGCGCGGTCCTTGGCCGGGCAGATCTCGACACAGAGCGAACAGCCGGTGCAGTCCTCGGGAGCCACCTGCACGGTGTAGCTCATGCCCCTCAGATCGGCCGCTCGGTAGCCGGTCGACTGGAACGACTCCGGGGCCCCCGCGAGGGCGTCGGCGTCGTAGACCTTGGTGCGGATCGCGGCGTGCGGACAGACCAGCGCGCACTGGTTGCACTGGACGCAGAGGCCCTCGTCCCAGAGCGGAATCTCGAGGGCGATGTTGCGCTTCTCCCAGCGCGCGGTGCCGACCGGCCAGCTGCCGTCGACCGGGAATGCGCTGACCGGCATCAGATCGCCCTTGCCGGCGAGCAGCAGGGCGGTCACCCTCTGGACGAAGTCCGGGGCGGCCTCGGAGACGATCGGCGGACGGCGCCGGTGAGCGGTGGCCCGGTCAGGGATCTGGAGCTCGACCAACGAGTCGCGTGCCCGGTCCACCGCCTGATGATTGCGGGTCACCAGCTCCGGACCGCGTCGAGCGTAGCTCTTCTCGATCGCTCCCTTGACCAGCTCGACCGCGCGTTCGAATGGCAGGATCTTCGTCAGGGCGAAGAAGCAGGTCTGCATCACTGTATTGAGTCGCCCACCCAGACCACAGTCCTGTGCGAGCTGCCCGGCGTCGACCGTGAACAGCCTGAGCTTCTTGTCGAGGATCGACTGCTGCAGCTCGAGCGGCAGGCGATCCCAGACCTCCTGGTTGGGGAAGGGCGCGTTGAGCAGCAGGGTAGCGCCCTGAGCGGCCCGCTCGGTGATGTCGAAGCGGTCCAGGAAGTCCCACTGATGGCAGGCGACGAAATCGGCCGATCTGACCAGGTATGCCGAGCGGATCGGCTGGTCGCCGAAGCGCAGGTGCGAGACCGTCATGGCACCGGCCTTCTTCGAGTCGTAGACGAAGTAGCCCTGGGCGTAGCGGTCGGTGTGCTCGCCGATGATCTTGATCGAGTTCTTGTTGGCGCTGACGGTGCCATCGGAGCCGAGACCGTAGAACACGGCCTTGACCCGTTCTGCCGGCTCGATGTCGAAGGAGTCGTCGACCGCGATCGACAGGTGGGTGACGTCGTCGACGATGCCGACCGTGAAGCGCGGCGGCGGCGACGGTGATGCGAGCGTGTCGAAAATCGACTTGACGCAGGCTGGATCGAACTCCTTGGACGCCAAGCCGTAGCGGCCGTTGAACAGGTTCGGTCCGGCGCCGCCCGGAGCGCGGCCGACCGCGTGCAGCGCGGTCAGCACGTCTTGAAAGAGCGGGTCGGCCGGTGCGCCGGGCTCTTTGGTGCGATCGAGGACGGCGACATTCCTGGCGCTGCGTGGCAGAGCCTCGGAGAGCGCTTCGGTGCTCAAGGGCCTCAGGAGTCGCACCTGCAGCACCCCCACGCGCTCGCCTGCGGCGTTCAGGTGGTCGACGGTCTCGCAACAGGTCTCACCTGCCGAGCCCATGATCACCACCACCCGGTCGGCCTCAGGATGTCCGTGGTAGTCGAACAGGTTGTATCGGCGACCGGTGTGCGCCGCCAGTCGATCCATCGCGCCCTGGACGATCTCGGGACACGCGGCGTAATACGGATTCGAGGCCTCGCGCGCCTGGAAGAAAGTGTCGGGGTTCTGGGCCGTGCCGCGGATCTGCGGACGGTCGGGCGTCAGTGCTCGTCGACGGTGGTGCTCGATCCACCGGCGATCGATCAGGGCGAGCAGGTCCTCGTTCGAGAGCGGTTCGAGCACATTGATCTCGTGTGACGTCCGGAAGCCGTCGAAGAAGTGCAGGAAGGGCACTCTGCTCTCGAGCGTCGCCATGTGGCTGACCAGCGCCAGATCCTGCGCTTCCTGAACCGAAGCCGAAGCGAGCATGGCGAAGCCGGTGCCCCGGGCGGCCATCACGTCGGAATGATCGCCGAAGATGGAGAGCGCGTGGGTAGCGATGGTCCGCGCCGTGACGTGGAGTACGAACGGTGTCAGCTCGCCAGCGATCTTGTACATGTTGGGCAGCATCAGCAGCAGACCCTGGGACGCCGTGAACGTCGTCGCCAGCGCTCCCGCCTGAATTGCGCCATGGACCGCGCCTGCCGCGCCGCCCTCTGACTGCATCTCGACAACGTCCGGCACGGTGGACCAGATGTTGGTGCGTCCCTCGGCCGACCAGACGTCGCACAGCTCTCCCATCGGGGAGGCCGGGGTGATCGGGTAGATGGCGATGACCTCGCTCAGGCGGTGGGCGATCGAGGCCGCCGCTTCGTTGCCGTCGACCATGGATCTGAGGGTTGGGCGGGTGCTCGCATTTTCGACCGACATGTCGTTTCCTTGTCTAGCAACGGCCTGCCGCCATCGCGCCACCCCGGCGGGCGGCCGAATCGGCCCGTCCGCCAAGGCGGGCCGCCCCGCAACTCGATGCTTTCCAGTCCCGCGTCGTTTGCGTATGATGCTGTCGTGAAGCAGCCCGCCGCCAGCGCCGCCAGATCGGGTAGGACCGGTCGACGACTGCTCCAGGTGATCCTGGGAGCCGTCGCCGTCGCGCTGGCGCTGTTTCACCTACGGCTCTTCTGGCAGCGCTTGAGTGACCAGAGCGTGCTCGAGCCGTGGGTAGCGACCAAGTGGCTCGTCAGCGGGCTCCTGGTGTTCGGACTGTGGCGGCTGAAGGCTGCCGGCTTTCGGCTCTTTTCGGGCAAGCGCGCCGGCGTGATCTGGCTCCTGGCTCTGCTGCTGCACGTACAGCTGCCGATGGCGCCGGTGAGCGTGGCTCCCGAGGTTTCCGGGCTCGAGCCCATCGGCTGGCTTCTGGCCCTGCCGGCCAGCGTCTCGTTGGGTACGGCGCTTGCGCTGGCGCTCGGCCTGGCGCTCGCCGCCTGCGCGGCATCGACCGGTCTACGGAGCTTCGATCCTCGAGGCGTCTGCACGCGCAAGCTCGGTGCCGCGATGGCCGGCGTGCCGCCGTCGCACCTTTCGCGGCCTCCGCCCCGCCCTTTCTGAGCCGAGCTTCCACGTTCGAAGAGCGCCACGAGCGCTCGTAGCGGCGCGCCCGAGGGCGTGCCCAACAACGTCTGGAATCGTCGCGTGGCCGTTGGCCATCGGACGACGACTTTGGAAGGGGACTTCAGGTGCCTACTTCAGATCTCCACCAAGCGGTGCTTCATCTGCCGCTGCTCACGACGATCTGCTCGATCGTCTTCTGTTACCAGCTGTTTTCTCGATATCGCCACAAGGGCGGTGGCCTCCATCTGCTCTGGTGGGGAATCGGCATGGCGACCTACGGTCTCGGCACGTTGACCGAGTCGCTGACGACGCTGTTCGGCTGGCAGGAGCTGGTCTTCCGCTCCTGGTATGTCGCCGGGGCCTTCCTGGGCGGCTATCCGCTCGCCCAGGGCTCGATCTACCTGTTGATGAAGCGGCGCTTCGCCCATCTTTCCGCGGCGATCGTCAGCACCTTCATCGTCATCGGCGGCGTCTTCGTCTTCCTGACGCCGCTCGATCTGTCGCTGGTCGAGACGCACCGACTCTCCGGCGCGGTCATCGAGTGGCGTTGGATCCGGATGATGACCCCCTTCGTCAATCTCTATTCGGTGATCTTCCTGGTCGGCGGCGCCGTGGTTTCGGCGCTGCGCTTTCGCCGCGCGCCCCAGCTCAGGCACCGCTACATCGGCAACATCCTTATCGCCGTGGGCGCCATCCTGCCTGGCATCGGCGGCACCGCCACTCGCGCCGGCTACGTCGAAGCGCTCTACGTCACCGAGCTCATCGGGCTGGTGCTGATCTACGTCGGCTACCGGTTCAACATCTCCGAGAAAGTCATCGCGGCTCGCTCCGCAGCCCATGCGAGCGCGCCGCTAGAAAAGGAATCCACCATGATCAGAAACCTGACCGCCGGCCTTCTTTTGGCCGTGCTCGCCCTGAGTGGAGCGGTGCCGTCCGGGGCCGAAGAGGCCGGCGACGAACGCCAGAAGCCGGTCGACGAGGGCTCCGCGGAGCTCTCCTTCTTCGCCGCGACCACCGTCACCGCAACCGGCCGTGAGGCCGATGTGTTCGAGCTCTCGACTCCGGTGACCGTGATCCCGACCGAGGAGATCGAGCGCAAGCAGGTGAACAACGCGGCCGAGCTGCTGCGCGATCAGCCGGGAGTCGACGTCAACGGCGTCGGCCCCAACCAGGGTCGGCCGGTGATTCGCGGAGCGCGCGGCCTGCGGGTGCTGTTTCTCGAGAACGGCCTGCGCATGAACAATCCCCGGCGCCAGACCGACTTCGGAGAGATCACCGGCCTGGTCGACCTGGATGCCGTGGAGGTGGTCGAGGTCGTCCGCGGCCCCGCGTCGGTGCTCTACGGCACCGATGCCATCGGCGGAGTGCTCAACCTGGTGACCAAGATCGCCTCGCCGGCCGACGGCGTGCGCGGATCCGCGGCGCTGCGCTACGGTTCGAGCGGCGACCAGCTGCGCGGCCAGGCGTCGGTCGATCGCCGCGGCCCGAACTGGTCGTTCAACCTGGGCGGCTCGGTGACCGAGAGCTCGAACTACGACTCGGGCACCGGCAGCTTCGGCGCCGTCCGCATTCCGGATCGGGTCGTGGTCACCGACAGCGGCGCCGAGGAGAGCTCGGTCTACGGCCGCGCCGACTACGCCCCGAGTGATCGCAACACCTTCTTCTTCCGGCTCAATCGTTATCGGGCGGACGACTCCGGTTTCGGCTTCGTCGAGCCCGAGCTGATCGGCGACGACTCCGGCGCCAGGATTCGGATCCTCTATCCGTTCCAGGACTTCGATCGCTACACGTTCGGATACCACGGCACGGCGCTCGACAGCGTGCTGGCCGACTCGGTCGAAGTGCAGCTCTACCAGCAGAGCAACGAGCGCCAGCTGGTCAACGACATCGACATCAACATCGGACCGATCTTTCCTGGCGCCCCGGACTCCTCGGTCGAAGCCGATACTCGGAACTTTACCGACATCGACACGCTCGGACTGCGCGCGGAGGTGAACAAGATCCTGAGCGACGACAATCTGCTGACCTGGGGTGTGGAGGCTTACGAAGACGACTCCTTCAATACGGACTTCTCGGTCACCACCACGACCCTGCGCTTCCCGGGCCCGCCGTTTGAGGTGCCGATCGTCGGTACCGACAGCGTCGCC
>JAJCXP010000218.1 GCA_029263375.1 Acidobacteriota bacterium
TTGGTCATGATGGCGAGATCCTACCTCTGATGTGCGACCATACGCTTTCGAAAACGGAGGCCAGGAACATGAGATCGACTCTACTCGTCATGACTCTGCTGTTGTCGTTCGGCTGTGCCCAGTCCGGCGATCAGGCCGAAAAGGCCACGGAGGGAACCACCTTGAACATCGCTGATGATGTCGGCGAGCGACTGAAGCAGTACGCGCCCCACGACATGACCGCTGATCTCTCGGCGCTGAGCGACGAGGATCGGGCGGTGCTCGACCTTCTGGTCGATGGGTCGCGCAACATGGACGAGATCTTCCTGCGCCAGGTCTGGGCCGACAACCCGAAGCTGCGGGCCGACCTCGAGCGATCGACGGCGCCGAACTCCGACGCTGCGCGCGCCTACTTCGCGATCAACTTCGGACCGTGGGACCGACTGGACGAGATGCGACCGTTCATCGGCGACCTAGAGCACCCACCCGGTGCCGGCTACTACCCGATCGACGCCGTGCAGGAGGAGATCGAGGCGTATCTCGACGCGCACCCAGATGCGCGCGACAACCTCTCCGGCCTCACCGCCGTGGTGATCCGCGATGGGGACGACTTCGCCGCCGTCCCGTACTCAGAAGCGTTCAAGGAGTGGTTGGAGCCGGCGGCAGCCAAGATGCGCGAAGCCGCGGCGATGACCAGCCACGAGTCGCTCCGGCGGTTCCTGGATTCGCGCGCCGACGCGTTCTTCAGCAACGACTACTACCAGAGCGACAAGGACTGGATGGATCTCGACTCGCCGGTCGAGATCACCATCGGACCGTACGAGACCTACGAGGACGGGCTGTTCGGCTGGAAGAGCGCCTTCGAATCGTTCGTCACCGTGACCCTGCCCGAGGAGTCCGAGGCGCTCGCGCGCTTCAAGGCCGAGCTGCCGGCGCTCGAGCTCAACCTGCCGATCCCCGAGGAGCACAAGAACCTGGATCGTGGGTCGGAGAGCCCGATCCGGGTCGTCGATCTGGTCTTCGCCGCCGGCGACACGAAGGCCGGCGTCCAGACGCTCGCCTTCAACCTGCCGAACGACGAGCGGGTGCGCGAGGAGAAGGGCTCGAAGAAGGTCATTCTGCGCAACGTGCTGCGCGCCAAGTACGACAAGGTCCTGCTGCCGATCGCCCAGCGGGTGATGGCGCCCGAGGACGTCGAGCGGGTCTCCTTCGACGCCTTCCTCAGCGAGGTGCTGCACCACGAGCTGTCTCACGGTCTCGGCCCGGGATTGATCACCGTCGACGGTCGCGAGACCGAGGTGCGACTCGAGCTGCGCGACCTCTACTCGACCCTCGAAGAGGCCAAGGCTGACGTCATGGGCACCTACAACACGCTCGCCCTGGCGGAGAGGGGCATGATCGATCAGAGAGTGCTCGACACCCTGGAGCCGACCTACCTCGCCGGTCTCTTCCGGTCGGCGCGGTTCGGCCTGCACGAGGCGCACGGGCGCGGGACGGTCTCGCAGTTCACCTACCTGCTCGAGAAGGGCGCCCTGGAGGTCAGCGAAGACGGCCTCTTCCGGACTGTCTCGGAGAAGTTCCCGAGTGCGATCCGCGACCTGCTGAACCTGATGTTGATGCTCCAGGCGACCGGCGACTACGACGGCACCAAGGAGTTCCTGGACACCTACGGCAAGGCGACGCCGGAGCTCGAAGCGGCGATCGCCAAGCTCGAGGAGGTGCCGGTGGACGTGCGGCCCAGTTATCCGCAGGCGAGGTAGCGGAGTAGCTTCGGGCTGTCGTATGTCAAACTGCCACCGACCGTGCCGAGCCCCGTCAAACGCAGCGGCCTCCTGGGCATGTTGGAGGCCCTCTGGGTCTTTCGCAGGTTCGTCTTCGGCATGGTCGGCCGGGAGTTCCGCGGCCGCTACCTCGGCTCGCTGCTGGGCGGCTTCTGGGCGCTGCTGACGCCGATCGCCACCATCCTGATCTACTTGGTGGTGTTCTCCGCGGTCATGCGCGGCAAGCTGCCCGGCGTCGCCGGTGAGGCGGGGGACTCGCTCAGCTACGGGCTATTCCTGTGCACCGGGATCCTGATCTGGGGCTTCTTCGCCGAGGTCGTCGGTCGCTGTCAGGTGGTGTTCGTCGAGAGCGCGAATCTGCTCAAGAAGATGAGCTTCCCGCGCATCACCCTGCCGGTGATCGTGTTGCTCTCGGCGGCGCTGAACTTCGTTCTAGTGACGATCGTCTTCATCGCCCTGCTGTTGATCGTGCAACGCTTTCCGGGCGAGTCGATCCTCGCTTTCCTGCCGCTGCTTGTCGTGCAGCAGGGGCTCGCGGTGGGGTTGGGGATCCTGCTCGGTACGCTACACGTGTTCTTCCGCGACGTCGGCCAGCTCTGGGCGGTGCTGCTCAACCTCTGGTTCTGGTCGACGCCGATCGTCTATCCGATCGCGATCCTGCCCGAGGGCGTTCGGGAGCTTCTGGCCTGGAATCCGTTGACGCCGCTCTTTCTGAGCTACCAGCAGATCATCCTCGACAACGCCTGGCCGAGTTGGCTGGATCTGAGATTGCCGCTCGCGGCAGCGACCCTGTTCCTGGTGCTGGGTCTGGTCGTGTTCCGCAAGCTCTCGGGTGAGATGGTGGACGAGCTATGAGCGGAGCTGAGTTCGGCTCTGGCGAGATTCGCGCCGACAACCTGGGCAAGCGCTACAAACGCTACCCGGCGCCGCGCTACCGCGCGCTCGAGTGGCTCACGTTCGGTGCGGTGCGCAGGCATCAGGAGCTGTGGGCGCTGCGCCAGGTCAGCTTCGAGGTCGGTCGCGGCGAGGCGGTCGGCATCGTCGGCCAGAACGGGGCGGGAAAGTCGACCCTACTCAAGCTGATCGTCGGCACCAGCCAGGCGACCGAGGGGAGCTTCTCGGTGAACGGCCGGGTCTCGGCGCTACTCGAGCTCGGCATGGGCTTCCACCCCGATTTCACCGGCCGGCAGAACGCGGTGATGGCGCTCCAGCTGATGGGGATGGAGGAGTCGGCGGCCGAGGCCTGCCTGCCCGAGATCGCGAGCTTCTCGGAGCTCGACGGATTCCTCGAGCAGCCGCTCAGAACCTACTCGAGCGGCATGCAGATGCGGCTCGGGTTCTCCGTTGCGACCACGCGCCGGCCCGACATCCTGATCGTCGACGAGGCGTTGTCGGTGGGCGACGCCTACTTCCAGCACAAGTGCATCGGCCGCATCCGACGCTTCAAGGAGTCGGGCACCACCATGCTGTTCGTGTCGCACGACCCGGCGGCGGTCAAGACGCTGTGCGACCGGGCGCTGCTCCTGGACCAGGGGCTGCTGATCCGAGAGGGCCCGGCAGAGGCGGTGCTCGACTACTACAACGCGATGATCGCGCGGCGCGAGAAGGAAGCTTCGATCGAACAGCTGGCGAGCGCCGAGGCGCGTGTGCAGACGCGTTCGGGCGACGGCAAGGTGCGCATCGCCGCGGTACGGCTGAGCGACGCGGACGGCGCGGAGAGCGCCTCGTTCACCACCAGCGAGCCGGGCGTGTTCGAGGTCGACCTGGAGTTCGAGCAGGATCTCGCCGAGTACACGGTCGGGATCCTGATTCGTGATCGCCTCGGCAACGAGGTGTTCGGGGCCAACACCACCTATCTCGACGTGCCGATGCCACCGGCCGCGGCCGGCGATCGCATGACGGCGCAGTTCGAGGTCGATTTCGAGCTCGGCCACGGCCATTACTCGCTCACCGTCGCCGTGCACGCGCCTACCGGGCACGTCTCCGAGAATCACGACTGGATCGACAACGCGCTCTCGTTCCAGGTGATCCCGGGCGACACCTACCGCTTCGCCGGTGTCGCTCACCTGCCGGTCAAGGCTCGGATCGACAAGCGCTAGCCGGGTGGAAGAGAGCAGGCTAGGCTCGCGGTGATGGGTGCGATCTGGCGAACGCTGAATCCGGGACTCTGGTTGATGGCGGCGACGCTCGCGATGTCGAGCGGCTACGCGTTGGCGTCGGAGGCTTCCGTCCTCGCAGGCGCCGACCCGGCGGTCGTGGCGCGCATCGAGGAGGCCCACGCCCGGACGGTCGCCGAGCCCGACGACGCGGGTGCCTGGCTCGAGCTCGGCAAGCTGTATCAGGCACACGAGCTGATCGAGCCCGCACTGGAGTCGTACCGTAGATCGACGGAGCTGGCGCCGGCGGAACCGAAAGCCTGGTACCTGATGGCGATCGCCCTCACCGAGATCGGAGAGCCTGAGCGTGCGCTCGCGACCCTCGACGGCGTCGGCGATCTGGTCGCGGGCTATGCGCCCGCTCACTGGCGTCGAGGACGCTGGCTCGCGGAGATGGGCCGTACCGACGAGGCCGAAGCCGCCTTCCGGCGCTCGGTCGACGTCGATCCGGCCGCCGCCGCAGGTTGGGTGGGAATCGCGACGATCCTGCTCGAACGCCGGGAGCTGCAGGAGGTTGTCGCGCTGCTGAATCCGGTGCTGGCGGCGGATCGCACTAACGGGGTCGCCGGTCAGCTCCTCGGCCGGGCGCTGATGGCGGCCGGCGATCACGACGCCGGCAGGCGAGTGCTCGGAATGTCCGCCGGAATGGGGGCCTACTTCCCCGATCCGTGGCACGAGGAGGTCCTGACCTCGGCCACCGG
>JAJCXP010000219.1 GCA_029263375.1 Acidobacteriota bacterium
GATCGCGGTGCCGACGGCCGGCTTCCTGATACGCCTGTTCATCATTCAGCACGACTGCGGCCACGGCTCCTACTTCTCGTCCCGCAAGGCGAACTCAGCGGTCGGCTTCTTGATCGGCGTGCTGATGATGACGCCGTATCACTACTGGAAGCGCACCCATGCGATCCATCATGGAACCTCAGGGGACCTGGACCGGCGCAGCTTCGGCGACATCGACACCCTGACGGTCAAGGAGTACCTGGCTCTCAGCCGCTGGGGCCGGCTGGGCTACCGGTTCTACCGCAACACGTTCGTTCTGCTAAGCGTCGCGCCCTTCTACCAGTTCGTGATCAAACATCGGCTGCCGGTGGACATCCCGCGCAGCTGGCGCAAGGAGTGGGCGAGCGTCATCTACACCAACCTGGTGATCGCCGCGATCGTTGCGATCGGCTGGATGACCATCGGCATCGTTCCGTTCCTGCTCGTGCACGGCCCGATCTTCGCGATCGCCACGGGCGCCGGCATGTGGCTGTTCTACGTTCAGCACCAGTTCGAGGACACTTACTGGCGCAACCATCCCGAGTGGGACTTCCACCGCGCCGGCATCGAGGGCAGTTCGCTCTACGATCTCGGCCCGGTCCTGCACTGGTTCACCGGCAACATCGGCTTTCACCATATCCACCACCTCTCGAGCCTGATCCCGAACTACCGTCTGGCGCGCTGCTACCGGGAGATCGGCGAGCTCCAGCGGGTGACCAAGCTCTCGATCGTCAACAGCCTGAAGTGCGCGCGGCTGAAGCTCTGGGACGAGGATCGACGCCGTCTGGTCGGCTTTGGCGACCTGAGGGAGCTGGCGTGAGGCGTTGGCTCGCCTCCACGCTCTTTCTCTCTCTCCTGGCGCCGGCAGGCGCCGCCCACTCCGAGACACACGCTCCCCCCGGCGAGTCCAGGCCGCTCGAGCTCGACGACTACTTCCGTCTGAAGTGGCTCGACGACCCGCGCATCAGCCCCGCGGGCGACTGGGTCGCCTACACACTCGAAGAGACCGACCTCGAGGAGAACGAATCGCACACCCGGGTGTGGATGGCCGCCACGCACGGCGGCGACCCGATCCCGATGACCGCCGAGGGCGAATCGTCTTCGAGCCCGCGCTGGAGCCCCGACGGTCAGTACGTTTCCTTCCTGTCGGCCAGGGGCGAAGCCAAAGCGCAGGTCTGGACCCTCAACCGCCAGGGCGGCGAAGCGATCGCGCGCACCGAGGTCGAGCAGGGGGTCGAAGCGTACGAGTGGTCCCCGGACTCGCGCCGTCTGGTGCTCGTGATTCGCGACCCCAAGGATGACGACTCGGACGCGAGCGCCGACGACGATTCCGACGACGACGATTCGGACTCGGAGTCGGACGACTCCGATGCGAGCTCGGACGACGACGAGCCCGAGCCGTGGGTGGTCACCCGCCGCCAGTTCAAGGTCGACTACGTCGGCTACCTGGACAGTCGCCGGACCCACCTCCACCTCTTCGACCTGGCGACCGCAGAGCTGACCCAGATCACCACCGGCGACTACGACGACTCGTCCCCCGCCTGGTCATCGGACGGCACGCGCATCGCCTTCACCAGCAACCGCACTGAGGACCCCGACGCCAACTACAACACGGACGTCTGGGTGGTCGCCATCGACGGCGAGCCCGACACGCCCCCCGAGCTCACCCGGATCACGGCGAACGCGGGGCCCGACGGCGCCCCCGCCTGGAGTCCGTCCGGCGGGCGCCTGACCTTCACCGCCAACACTGATCTCGACGCGATCGTCTATTCGACCCAGCACCTGGCCAGCGCCTCAGCCACCGGCGGCGACGAGCGCGTGCTGACGGCCGAGCTGGATCGATGGATCTATCAGCCCCGGTTCTCCCCGGACGGACGGCACATCTACTTTCTGCTCGAGGCCGGCGGTGAACAGAGCCTCGCCCGGATGCCGGCCGGCGGCGGCGCGATCGAGCGTCTGATCAGCGGCGAACGGATCGTGGACGCGTTCGATCTCCACCCCTCGGGTACCACAGCGGCGCTCGTCACCTCACCGCACCGACCGCCCTACCTGGCGATCCAGCGCGCCGGCGAGCCCGAGATCGTCGTCGACCCGAATAAGGAGCTGCTCGCCGAATGGGATCTCGGCGGGGTCGAGAAGATCGCCTACGACAGCCCGGACGGCACACCGATCGAGGGCTTCGTGGTCAAACCGCCCGAATTCGAGGCCGGCACCGGCTACCCCACGGTGCTCTGGATTCACGGCGGACCGGTCGCGCAGTACGACTACCGCTTCGACTTCCAGGCGCAGCTGTTCGCCGCCAACGGCTACCTGGTCGTGCGGCCAAATCCGCGCGGCTCCTCGGGCTACGGCCAGGCGTTCTCGATGGCGATCTGGCGCGCCTGGGGCGAGACCGACTACGAGGATGTGATGGCGGGCGTCGACCACGTGATCGAGCGCGGCTGGGCCGACCCCGAACGACTGGGCGTCGGCGGCTGGTCGTACGGCGGCATGCTGACCAACCACGTCATCACCAGGACGGATCGCTTCAAGGGCGCCATCACCGGCGCCAGCGCCACCCTCTACGTCGTCAACTACGGCCACGATCAGTACCAGCGCTGGTGGGAGTACGAGCTCGGTCTTCCCTGGCGACCCGAGAACCGTGAGATCTGGGAGGATCTGTCGCCGTTCAACCGGGTCGAGAACATCGTCACACCGACCTTGATCGTCTGCGGCGAGAAGGACTGGAACGTGCCGGTGATCAACTCCGAGCAGCTCTTCATGGCGCTCAAGCGCCTCGGCCGGACCACCGAGCTGATCGTCTACCCGGGCGAGTTCCACGGCATCTCGACCCCGACCTTCGTCCGCGACCGCTGGCAGCGCTATCTGGACTGGTTCGGCCGCTACGTCGCGAGCCCGGCCGAGGCACGACCGAACGCCGCGGACGCGAGCGCACCCACCCGGTGATCTACGCCCTGTGGGGCCTGGCGATCGTCCTGATCGTGGTCGGCGTGATCGGCACGCTGGTGCCGAT
>JAJCXP010000220.1 GCA_029263375.1 Acidobacteriota bacterium
AGGTGCGATTCCGAGCCGCCGCCGCCGAGCAGGTAGCTGACGCCCATCCCAGCCAGGATTCCGAGCGGCGTCATCAGCGCGAAGAGCGCGGCCAGCCGCAGGCCGAGGCGACTCTCGATCTCGCTCCGGGCCAGGCTGACGCCGAGTGCCAGCCCGTCGGTCGCCTTGTGAATGAAGATCGCGACGAAGATGATCATGCCGTTGGCGAGCGAGGTCTGGGTGCCGAGCGCGAGCCCGGCGAGAACCGAGTGGAGTGAGAGCACCACCACCAGCACGTAGGGGAAGAGCCCGCCCGAGCCGGCCTCCTCGTGGTGTTCCTCGATGCAGTCGTGGCCGTGATGATGGACTATCGCGTGCGCCGGCTCGGGAAGCAGGACATGCTCGAACAGCAGGCTGGCGGCGAACGCGGCGGTGGCGAGCACGAAGGCGATCGGGTAGTCCCAGCCGAGCTCGGCCCAGGCGGCTTGAGCCTCGCCCAGCATGTGGATCAAGCCGATGCCGAGAAAGATGCCGGCGCTGAAGGCGTTGCCCCAGCTCATGAAGCGGCCGCCCGAGGCCGCCGTGCGGCTGATCAGGGGCAGTGCGGCGCCGGCCCAGCCGACCACGAGAATGCCGACCATAAACGCCAGCTTGGTGCCCAGAAGCTCCACTCGAGCCAGTCTTACAGAAGCGGCGGTTGACCGACAAGAGATTGCGGGTCGGCATCGCCGGGTCAGGAGATAGCTCGAACGGGAAGCGGGCCGGCAGGCTAGAATCGACCTGAAAGAGACGAACTACGTGGACAAGGGCAAAAACGTACTGGGCGACGACATCGAAAGCTGCTGCGCGTCGCCGATGACCGGCTTCTACCGCGACGGTTGCTGCAACACCGGTACTGACGACGCCGGTGCGCACGTGGTGTGCGCCGAGGTGACCGACGAGTTCCTGGAGTTCTCGCGGGCGACCGGCAACGATCTGAGCTCACCGGTGCCGGCGATCGACTTCCCCGGCCTGGTGGTCGGCGATCGCTGGTGTATCTGCGCCGCGCGCTGGCGCGAGGCGCTCGTGGCCGGGACCGCTCCGCCGGTGGTGCTCGCGGCCACTCACGAACGGGCGCTCGACTACGTGTCGATGGACGACCTGAAGCGTCACGCTCTCGACCTCGCGTCCTGAGCGCCCCTGGAGGATTCCTGCCGATGCGAAGACTATTCATTCTTCTTGCCCTATTCTGCCTGCCGCTATCGTTCGCTGCCGCGACCGACGACGCTCAGAGCCTGTTCGCGGCGGCGCGTGCCGGGCGGATCGAGGAGGTCCGACGCCTGATCGCGGCGGGAGTCCCGGTCGACGCCACCGACAAGTACGGCACCTCGGCGATGATGATGGCCGCCAGCTCCGGCCGCCCTGAAGTTGTGCGGTTTCTGCTCGAGAAGGGCGCCGACGCGAGTCGTAAGGAGAACTTCTACGGCACGACCGCACTCGGTTGGATGGGCTTCAGCGGCACGGTCGACGAAGTGATCGAGCGCGAGATCGCGATGCTGCTTCTCGAGCACGGCGCCGAAGATCGCGATCAGGTTCTCGGCATCGCGATTCAGAACGGCGATCTCGAGCTCCTGCGCGCCGCCGTCGAATCGGGCCCGATCGCGGAGTCGACCTTGGCGCGCTACACGGCGGGCGCTCGCAATATGGACGCCGCGCTCAAAGAGATGCTCGCTCGCGCCCAGACTCGGCCCGATCCGCCGCCTCCGACCTACACCGCCGCCGATCTGGCGCGGTTCGCCGGTCGTTACGAGGGTTTCGCGAGCGGCTCGGTCGTCGACGTGACGATCGCGGACGAGCGCCTCCTGATGACGATCGGTGACGGCGAGCCGCAGGCTCTCGAGGTGACCGGCGAACAGGCGTTCCGTGCCGCAGGCGGTGCGACCGCGAGCTTCTTCGGCCGTGCCGGCACCGTCGAGGGCATTCAGCTGGCGCAGACCGGCGCCCAACCGGACGCCCTGCGGAGGAGCGTCGCCGAGCCGGCCGGCGCCGCCGCTTTCAGCGGTGCGGCCGAAGCGACGCCGGTCGGCGGCGAGGCGACCGTCAACTGGCCCTCGTTCCGCGGTCCGGGCGCAAGCGGCGTCGGCGACGGCGCCGAGACACCGGTGAGATGGACGATCGAGAGCGGCGATGGCGTTCTGTGGAGCGCCGAGATTCCCGGTCTGGGCAACTCGAGCCCGGTGGTCTGGGGACAGACGGTATTCCTCACGACCGCGGTCGCCGCGGGCGCCGAGCAGAAGATTCGCACCGGCCTAACCGGCGCCGGCGACCCCGTCGACGAGTCGGTCGAGCATCGCTGGCTGGTGCTCGCCTTCGACAAGCGGACCGGCGAGAAGCTCTGGGAGTCGGAGGTCGGGCGCGCGGTGCCGATCACCAAGCGCCATTTCAAGGCGACTCAGGCGAACTCGACGCCGGCGACCGACGGCGAGCATCTGGTGGTCATCTTCCCGACCGCCGGGCTCGCCTGCCTGGGCCTCGACGGTGAGATTCACTGGAAGAAAGAGCTCGGCGGCCTCAACGCGGGCGCCTTCACAGATCCTGGAGTCGAGTGGGGCTTCGCCAGCAGTCCGTTTCTCTACGGCTCCCTGGTGATCCAGCAGGTGGACGTCCACGGCGGTCAGTACCTCGCCGCCTGGGATCTGGAGTCGGGTCGCGAGGTGTGGCGAACCGAGCGCTCGGTTGCGCCCTCGTGGGCGACGCCGAACGTTCTCCCGGGCGCCGACGGCGACGAGCTGGTGGTCAACGGCTCGACTATCTACGGCTACGATCCGGCGACCGGCAAGGAGCTGTGGAGACTCGGGCCCAATTCCGAGCTGGTGATCGCGACTCCGGTGATCGGTCACGGCATGGCGTTCGTCTCGGCCGGCTACCCACCGGTCAAGCCGATCTATGCCCTCGAGTCCGGCCTGCGCGGCGAGTACGAGGTCGAGCCCGGCGCCGTCGAGGAGGGCCTTGCCTGGAGTCACGGGATCGGCGGCGCCTACATGCCGACGCCGCTGCTCTACCGCGGACTGCTCTACGTCGTCCATCACAACGGCCGGTTGGTGACCTACGACGCTCGGAGCGGCGCCGCGATCTACAAGGAACGCTTCTCGAAGGGCGGCACGTTCACCGGTTCGCCGATAGCGGTCAACGGCAAGATCTACGCCGGCACCGAGGAGGGGTACCTCTACGTGCTGAGGGCCGGACCCGAGTACGAAGAGCTGGGCGTGAACGACACTGGAGAGCCGTTGATGGCGACGCCGGCGGTCTCCGATGGGGTCCTGTTTCTGCGCACGCCGAGCCGCCTGATCGCGGTCGGAACGTCACCGACCGAAGTTCCCGCCGAGGTACCCGGATCATGACCGAGCCTCACCCCCGACACCGGATCCGGCTCGCCATGGCGGCGCTCCTGGCGATCGGGATCTCAGGGCTGCCGTCGGCCGCGGTCGCCGAGCTTTCAGAGGCCGATTTTCTGAGCCGGGTACGCAGGCTGACCTTCGAGGGACGGCGCGCGGGCGAGGGCTACTTCTCGCCCGACGGCAAAAAGCTGGTCTTCCAGAGCGAGCGTCACCAGGGCAATCCGTTCTACCAGATCTATCTGCTGGATCTCGAGACCGGTGAGACCAGCCTGGTGTCGCCCGGTCCCGGCAAGACGACCTGTCCGTTCATCCGCCCCGGCTCGGGCGACGTTCTGTTCGGCTCGACTCACCACGATCCCAGGTCCGAGGAGTATCAACGCGCGGAGCTCGAGGCGCGCGCGTCCGGGCAGGAGCGTCGCTACGCTTGGGACTATGACCCCGAGATGGAGATCTGGGTGGCCGCGGCGGACGGCGGCGGGCTCACCCGGCTGACCGACGAGCGCGGCTACGACGCCGAGGGCAGCTACTCGCCCGACGGCGAGTGGATCGTGTTCGCCTCGACGCGCGAGGCGTTCCAGCGAGAGCTGAGCGAGGAGGAGGCGAAGATCCTCGAGATCAACCCGGCCTACTTCGGCGAGATCTACATCATGCGCGCCGACGGCTCGGAGCAGCGGCGGCTCACCGATGCGCCCGGCTACGACGGTGGGCCCTTCTTCTCCGCCGATGGCTCGAAGATCGTCTGGCGGAGGTTCGATGAGGAGGGGCTGATCGCCGACGTCTGGACCATGAGCTCGGACGGCTCCAATCAGCGGCAGATCACCGACTTCGGGTCGATGAGCTGGGCGCCCTACCTGCACCCATCAGGCGAGTACATCTTCTTCGCCTCGAACAAGCACGGCTTCGCCAACTTCGAGGTGTTCATCGTCGACGCCGACGGCCGCAAGGAGCCGGTGCGGGTCACCTACACCGACGGCTTCGACGGTCTGCCGGTCCCCAGCCCCGACGGCCGCCGTCTCGCCTGGACCTCGACGCGCCACGGCGGCGAGGGCGGGCAGCTCTACTTCGCGGATTGGAACCACGAATCGGCGTTGGCGGCACTCGCCGCGGCTGCCGATCGCTCCTCCGCCAACTGACCCGGGAGAGATCGATTGATGAGACAGCTACTTGAGTTCGCTGCCGCTCCGGCCATCCTGCTCATACTCGCCGTTCCGGCGGCGGCCGATACCGCAGCGCTCGAGCGGCACGTCGATCGCCTTGCGGCCGAGGAGCTCGAAGGGCGGCTCACTGGCACCGGTGGCGAGCGCGCCGCCGCCGAGTACCTCGCGGCGGAGCTCGAGCAGCTCGGCGCCAAGCCGTTGCCCGGACAGTCCGGCTACCTGATTCCGTTCGAGTTCACCGCCGGCACCAGCGACGACGGCAGCACGTTGGCGCTCGCCTGGGACAGTGGCGGGCACGAGTGGACCGGCGTGGAATCGATCCAGGCGCTCTCGTTCTCGGACAACGGCTCGGTGAGCGGTGGCGTGGTGTTCGCGGGCTATGGACTGGTGGTGCCGGAGAGCCAGGACTTCGGCTACGACAGCTACGCCACGCTCGATGTCGAAGACAAGATCGTCGTCGTCCTGCGCTACTTCCCGGAGGATCTGGACCAGGAGAGTCGCTCCAAGCTGGCCCGCTACTCGGGGCTGCGCTACAAAGCGCTGCAGGCGCGTGAACGCGGCGCCAGGGCGCTGGTGGTGGTCTCGGGACCGCGCTCACCGAACGCGGGAGAGATTATTCCGATGGCGTTCGACACCGCCGTCGCCGGCTCCGGCATCGTCGCCGCCAGCATCAGCGGCGCGGTCGCCGAGCGCCTTTTCGAGCAGGTGCCGGACAAGACCCTGGAGCAGGCGCAGGCGGCGCTCGACGACGGCAACCCACACGTCACCGGTTTCGAGATCGCCGGCGTCGAGCTGACCCTCGACGTCAAGGTCGAGCGCGAGACGCGCACCGGCTTCAACGTGGCCGGGATCCTGGCGGGTAACGACGCGCAGACCGCCGACAAGCCCTACGTCATCGTCGGCGCCCACTACGATCACCTCGGCCGTGGCGACAGCGGCAACTCTCTGGCCAAGCAGGAGGAGGCGGGCGGCGTCCATCACGGCGCCGACGACAACGCCTCGGGAGCGGCGGCGGTCCTGGCCGCGGGCGTGCGCCTGGCGGGCACGGAGCATCGGCGCCACGTGGTGCTCGCCTTCTGGTCCGGCGAGGAGCTCGGTCTGCTTGGGTCGTCGGCCTTCGTCAACGGCGCGAAGAGCGAGCCGACGCTCGACCCCGGCCGAGTCGCCGGCTACCTGAACATGGACATGGTCGGACGCATGCGCGACAACCGCTTGACGGTCCAGGCTATCGGCAGCAGCTCGGCGTGGCCGATCCTGATCGAGCGCAGCAATGTGCCGGTCGGATTCGACCTTCAGACGATCGACGATCCGTATCTGCCTACCGACAGCACCGCCTTCAACAGCGCCGGGGTGCCGACGCTCAACCTCTTCACCGGCAGCCACGAGGATTACCACCGGCCGTCCGACACCGCGGACAAGATCAACTACGAGGACCTCGACCGAGTGGCTCGATTCAGCGCCCTGATCGCGCGCCGGCTGGCCGATCTCGAGGAAGCGCCCGACTTCGTCAAGGTCGCTCCGAGAACCGACCAGGGCGGCGGCCGCGACACCCTGCGGGCCTTCACCGGCACGATTCCCGACTACACGACCGAAGTCGAGGGCTTGCGCCTGTCGGGCGTCATCGAGGGCGGGCCGGCGGCCGAGGGCGGTCTGCTAGAAGGCGACGTGATCACCGAGTTCGCCGGCCAGAAGATCGCCAACATCTACGACTACACCTACGCGCTCGACGTGGTGAAGGTGGGTGAGCCGGTGAAGGTGGTCTTCCTGCGTGGGGACGAGCGGCACGAGATCGAGATCGTGCCGCGGGCGCGCGACTAGCACGATGGCCGGAGTGCAGCATGCGTCGCCGAAGCGGCTGTCAGCCGGTCTACTGATGTTCAGTACTAGCGGCGAGAGGCTCGAGGTGTTTCTGGTGCACCCGGGCGGTCCGTTCTTCGCAGCCAAGGACGCGGGCGTCTGGAGCGTGCCGAAGGGATTGATCGATCCCGGGGAAGAGCCGCTCGAAACCGCGCGGCGCGAGTTCCGGGAGGAGACCGGACAGCGGGTGCGCAGCTGCGCGCCGCGACCCGAATTCGTCGAGCTCGGTTCGGTCGTTCAGCGCGGCGGCAAGCGGGTCGTCGCCTGGGCATTCGAAGGCGAATGGCCGAACGGCGCCGTATTCGAGAGCAACACGTTCCAACTCGAGTGGCCGCGCGGCTCGGGCCGGTTCGTCGAGATCCCCGAGGTCGATCGCGGCGAGCTCTTCGGCCTACCGACCGCGCGTCGCAAGATCAACCCGGCGCAGGCGGCGTTCCTGGATCGGCTGGAAGCGGTTCTCGGCTGACCTTCGAGACGCGCGAGCGGCCGAGCTGCACCATCAACGCGCCGAGCGCCGCGATCAGCACCGCCACGATCTGACGCGTCGACAGCGCCTCGCCGAGGAACACCCAGGCGAGGACCGAGATCTGGATCAACATCGTGTTGTTGATGACGCTCGATTCGTTGGCGGTCAGCCGGCGCAGGGTGTGATTCCAGAGGGTGAACGCGAACGCCGTGTTGACGACCGCCAGCCAGCCGACGATCGCCCAGCTCTTCGCGTCGAGCTGCGGCAGGCCCTCGATCGCCAGGCCGGCCGCGACCAGCGCCAGCGAGCCGACGCTCATGCTCACCGTGGTCACCACCAGTGGGCTGTGGCGCTCGCTCCGATTGACGAAACGGCCTAGGAGAGCCGCCGCGCCGTTGGCCGCCATTCCCAGGAATGCAATCACGACGCCGAAGGTCTGGCCGGGCCCCGGTCCGGTCAGGCCGGTGTAGAGCACCGCGCCGGTCACGAGAACCAGCGTCCCGAGCCACTGGATTCGAGTCGGCGTCTCGGCGAGCAGGCAGATCGACAGCAGCGCGACGAACGCGGGCGTGAAGCTGAGCGCCAGACTGACCATCACCGCTGGCACTTCGCCCAGCGCGACGAACTGAGCGCCCTGGGTCAACGAGTACATGATCAGTCCGAGCGCGCCGAGCAGCAGCCACGACTTGCGATCGAGCCGCGCGAGCTCGCGCCGCGATGGTCCGTGCCGGAGGGTGGCCGCGGCCAGCAGGACCGAGGCCAGCAGGTAGCGCAGGCCGGCAAATATCAGCGGCGGCAGCTCGAGCAGCCCGATCTTGATCAGCACCCAGGAGGTCGACCAGAGGAACGTGACGAACAGCGCCTGTAGAACGGGTCTCATGTGACCTGCGGCGCGGGGCTTCTGTGCGGAGGGCATGGACTTGTGAGCGCTGTCGCTGTTTATTCAAAGGTGGTCGTCACCACCGCATCGGGGGAGGCGTATCCACCCAGGGGTCGGCGGCCTGTTCTTGCCCTTTGGAGGGAGGGGCCGCCTCTGGGTTACATCGCTGCCACCGTTCGTCGCCTCTTATGGTTCGTGAGAGCCGCTCGTAACCCACACCCCTGGGCGGACACGCCTCCCCCGATGCGGCGGTGACGACGGTCTCTTCTTGAATGCCCGCCGCCCAAGTTCGAAGAGCGTCGCCGTGAGGGTGGTGAAGACAAGGTGGGGTAGCCGTCCAGGGG
>JAJCXP010000221.1 GCA_029263375.1 Acidobacteriota bacterium
GGTGCTCGAGGTCGACTCGCCGTCGGGCGGCGCGCTGGTGATCCAGCGCACTCCTCTGCCGCTCTACCGCGCCGAGATCGACGGCGTCGAGGCGCCGATCGTGCCGGCCGATCTGCACCGGATCGGCATCGAGGTCGGGCCGGGTCCACACACGGTACGGATCTGGGTCTCCAGGAATGCGCTCCATACGTCCTTTGCTCTGGCTCTCGGAAGCGCGATTCTGCTTGCCCTGGTCGCTACGCGCTGGCGCCGGCGCTCGGCCGAAAGCTAGCCCGAGACGGTCGCTCGGGCTGCTAACATCCCCGATCCTCCGCCGATGGCAAGCGTGCGCAAATTCGAGAAGGTCCTGATCGCCAACCGTGGCGAGATCGCCGTGCGCGTGATCCGTGGCCTGCGCGAGCTCGGCATCAAGGCGGCGACGATCTACTCGGACGCCGACCGGCGCAGCCTGGCGGTGCTCCTGAGCGATGAGGCGTATCGGATCGGACCGGCGCCGTCGC
Organism: Acidobacteriota bacterium; assembly: GCA_029263375.1. Classification (GTDB taxonomy): domain Bacteria; phylum Acidobacteriota; class Thermoanaerobaculia; order Multivoradales; family JAHEKO01; genus JAHEKO01. The sequence continues at coordinate 501 of JAJCXP010000221.1, forward strand.
GTGACAGCTACCTGCGTGGCGACGCGATCGTCGAGCTGGCGGTCGAGATCGGCGCCGACGCGATCCACCCGGGCTACGGTTTCCTGGCCGAGCGCGCCAGCTTTGCGCGCCGGATCGAGGAGGCCGGCCTCCAGCTCATCGGCCCGCCTTCGAGCGCCATCGAGGCGATGGGCTCCAAGCTGGAGAGCCGGCGGCTGATGATCGCGGCTGGCGTGCCGGTGGTGCCGGGCGGCGAGAGCGCGCTCGCGAGCCTCGAGGAAGCGACCGAGACCGCGTCCGCGATCGGCTACTCGGTGATGCTCAAGGCGTCCGCGGGTGGCGGCGGCAAGGGGATGCGACTGATCCGTGAGCCCGGCGAGATGGCGGCGGCCTTTCGCGCGACCCGCTCCGAGGCGGCCGCCAGCTTCGGCGACGACGCGGTCTACCTCGAGAAGTACGTCGAGCAGCCGCGCCACGTGGAGATCCAGATTCTGGGAGATCACCACGGCAAGGTGGTGTCGCTGGGGGAGCGCGAGTGCTCGTTGCAGCGGCGTCATCAGAAGGTCGTCGAAGAAGCTCCCTCGCCGGTGGTGTCGCCCGAGCTGCGGGCGCGGATGGGCGAGGCGGCGGTGCGCGCGGCCGAGGCGGTGGGCTACACCAACGCCGGCACGGTCGAGTTCCTGCTCGATCGATCGGGGGAGTTCTACTTTCTCGAGATGAACACGCGCCTCCAGGTCGAGCATCCGGTCACCGAGATGGTCACCGGTGTCGATCTGGTGCGCTGGCAGATAGCGATCGCCCAGGGCGAGGCGCTCGGTTCCGAGCTGGACGCAGTGGAGCCGCGTGGCCACGCGATCGAGCTGCGGTTGTACGCGGAGGATCCGTTTCGCAACTTCGCGCCCTCGCCGGGCGTCATCGAGCGCCTGCGGCTGCCCGAGGGCCCGGGAGTGCGCAACGATTGCGGGGTCTACGAGGGCGATGAGATCTCGATTCACTACGACCCGATGCTCGGCAAGTTGATCGTCTGGGGCGCCGATCGCGGAGAGGCGCTGCGGCGCCTGCGGCGGGCACTGCAGGAGATCCGGATCGAGGGCATCCGTACGACCGTGCCGCTTTACCGCTCGCTGGTGGATGATGCCGACTTCATTGCCGGAAATCTCGACATCGCGATGCTCGACCGCAAGCTCGAGGCCGGCGAGCTGACGCCGGCCCACGCCAGCGAGCACACCGACCTGACGCTGATCGCAGCGGCGCTCGAGCACGGCCTGCGCCAGTCCCGCGCCTCGGCGGCGCCCGCGCCGGAGGGCGGCCGTCGCGGCCACTGGCGGGAAGCCGGCCGGCGTGAGTCGCTCCGAGGAGGAGGCGCATGGAGCTGATCGCGCGCTTCAGCGGCCCCGACGGCCCCGAAGAGGCGACCGTCAATCTGCGTCGTGAGGGCGACCACTTCGAGGTCCGGATCGGTGACCGGATCTATCAGGTCGATCGCACGGCGGCCAACGGCTCGCTGCGCAGCTTCCTGATCGAGGGTCGGCAGTACGAGGTGTCCGTGCGCAGTGACGGCGAGCACCGCTATCTGGTCAGCGGCTCGGGCGGCATGGGCGTGGTCGAGGTGCTCGATCCGCTGACCCGACTGGCCGAGGAGAGCAAGGCCGCCTCCGGAGGCAGCGCCGGTCAGCGGGTCACCGCTTACATGCCAGGGCGAGTGGTGGCGCTGCTGGCCAAAGTTGGCGACACCGTCACCGCCGGTCAGGGCGTGGTGGTGCTCGAAGCGATGAAGATGGAGAACGAGATCCAAGCCGAGGGCGACGGCGTGATCACGAAGATCCTGGTCGAGCCGGGGCAGGCGGTCGACCGTGGCGATCCGCTGTTCGAAGTCGGCGGACCCGGTACGTAATCTCCGGCGGAACCACGATCACTCCTACCGAAGGGTGGCCCTTCGTGCGAGATCTCACCCAGGGTCGCGTAGGGTGTTCCCCGCCGCGGCCAGTACGTCGGCGACCCCGATCTCCTTCATGCACTTGTGATGCAGCAGCGGGCAGCGCTTGCGGAAGCATGGCGCGCACCAGCGGTTGGCATAGAGCACCTGGTGGTCCTCGCCGTAGGGTCGGGTCCGGTTGGGATCGGTGGGGCCGAAGATCGACACGCAAGGCACGCCGAGCGCCGCCGCCATGTGCATCGGACCCGAGTCGTTCGTGATCAGCAGGTCGAGCCTTTCGAGCAGGCCGGCGAGGTCGGCCAGATCGAGGTCGGCGCCGACCACCGGAGCGATGCGACCGCTCCCCTCGTGGATGCGCACGGTCGACCAGATCTCCTTCGGCCCGGCGACCAGGACCAGCTGAACGTCGCCGCGCGTGCGTCGGAGCGCGTGGGTCAGCTCGGCGAAGCGCTGCCACGGCCAGCGCTTGCTGGGCCCGAACTCGGCGCCCGGGAAGAGGCCGATCAGCGGGCCGCCGTCGGTGCGCACTCGCGCCCGCTCGAGCACCTCGGTGGCGCGCTCGCGCACGGCCGGTGAGGTCTCGATGCGGGGCGTCCAACTCGCCGGCGACATGAGCCCGGCGGCCTCCAGGAGCTCGACGTAGTCTTCGACCTGATGGCCGCGCTGGCGCGGCCGGCTCACCGCCGGCGCCAGCAGCGGGCCGCGGAAGTTGCCACGGTAGCCGAAACGGGCGGCGACGCCCGCCCGGTAGGGCAACCAGGCCGAGCGGAACGAGTTCGGCAGGATGAACGCCTCACGACAGTGCGATTCGCGGACGCGCGCGATCGACTCGGCGGTCGTGCCGCGCACGATCACCGCCGTGACCGCCGGGGCCAGGGAGAGGAGCGACTTCAGATGCGGCTTGGCGAGCACGTGCACCTCGCGGCCCGCGGCGGCGAGGGCATCGAGCACCGGTAGGGCCATGACGGTGTCGCCGACCCAGTTGGGTGCCACCACCAGGGTGCGCACGGCGGACGTCAATGCTTCCTCCAGCGCTCGTGCATCCAGAGCCACAGCTCGGGCCGCTCCCGGATGGCTCGTTCGATCACCTCGAGGTAGCGCCGGGTGAGCGTGGCCGTGGCATCGGCGCCCGCGACCTCGGGCAGGATCGGCGGGTGGACGACCACCCGGAAGCGGTCGGGCGGCTCCGGGTAGGCGAACATCGGCACCACCGGGGCGCCGGTGCGGAGCGACAGTCCGGCGAGCAGCGGCGAGGTGAACGATGAATGACCGAAGAACGGGGTCTCGATCCCTTCGTTCGGGTGCACCCGCTGATCGATGACGTACGCCACCCGGCCGCGCTGCTTGATGACCGAGAGCATCTTGCGCGCCGCGCCCCGCTTGTAGATGGTCCGGTTGCCGAAGCGCTCACGAAACCGGCGCAGGTCGCGCTCCACGAAGCGGTTGTGGGTCGGCCGCGCCACCACGTGGGTCTCGCCCTTGTAGAGCGCCAACGCGTAGCCGATGATCTCCCAGTTGCCCAGGTGCGCGGTGACGATCAGGGTGCCCCGCCCGAGCTTCTCGGCCGCGTCGAGATGGTGCCAGCCCTCGAGCGTCAGCCGGCGGCAGATCTCGACCGGGTCGAAACGACCCAGTGAGATGTTGTCGATGAGCGCCGATCCGAAGTGCTCGAAGCAGTTCGCGATCAGTGTCCGGCGCTCGTCCGGACCGAGCTCGGGCATGACCACTTCGAGGTTGTAGCGTGCCACCCGCGGGTGACGGCGATCGATGCGCCGGCCGAGATCGCCGATGCGCGCGCCCAGGGGGCGTGCCGCGCGATGCGGCAGGAGCCGGATGGCGCCGCGCGCGGCCCGGCTCAGCGCCCAGCCGGCGGCGTCGACCACGACGCCCGAGCTCATCGCTCCTCCCGGTCGACGAGCGCAGTCACACGCGCCTCGAGCCACTCGAAGAAGGCGTCCTCGGGCGCTGCCTCGAGCGGCAACCGCGCGAGCGGCAGGTCGAGTCGACCGAAAAGCTTCACCCAGTCCTTCTCGGTGGTCAGCACCATGTCGGCGCCGGTCGCGCGCCAGTGGCGCTGGATCAACGCGAGGCTGTCGGCGGGGTAGGCGTGGTGATCGGAGAACGTCACCGTGTCGGCGATCTCGTAGCCCAGCCGCTTCGCGGCGGCGGCGACCTCAGCCGGTCGGGCGACCGCCGTCACCAGGACGGCCGTGCTGCCGGGCGCCACTTCGCGGTCGCGCTGGTCGAGCGCCGGGTGGACGATCGTCGGGCTGGCGAAGCCGGGCCCGGAGAACCCGAACGGGCGCAGCGCCTCGGCCAACGCCGAGCCGTTGCGTGCTTCCGGTCCTGAGAGCAGCACCGCATCCGCCCAGGCCGCCGAGCGGAGCGGCTCGCGCAGTCGGCCGCCCGGGGCCAGCCGGCCGCCGCCGAAGACGTCGGCTGTGGGGAAGGCGAGCAGATCGAGGTCGCGCGCCAGCGACAGATGGGAGAATCCGTCGTCCAGGAGGAAGAGATCCGGCGCCGGCGTCAGGCGCTCGAGCGCGTGCACGCCGCCACGATAGCGGTCGGGACCGACGACCACCGCCACTCCCGGCAGCTTGCCGGCCAGCAGCACGGGCTCGTCGCCGGCCACCAGCGGCCCGAGCAGAGGGCCCTCGCCGGTGCTGACAATGCGGATGCCTTGACCGCGACTCTTGTAGCCCCGGGTGAGGATCGCCACATTGAGTCCTCGATCTCGCAGCCTCGCCGCCAGCGCGGCGGTCAGCGGGGTCTTGCCGGAGCCACCCCAGTGGAGGTTACCGATGCTGATCACCGGCCGGCGCAGGCGGCGTGCGCGCTGCCGATACCAGCGCCGGCGCCAACGGTGCGCGGCGCCGTAGAGCAGCTGCCACGGCGATCTGGGCGGGGTGGGAGCCTGAAGCGCCGTGCGGCTCATGGCGTCCCGCGAAACAGCGCCAGGATCGCGCCCAGCTCCTCGACCGTGCGAGCGAGCGCGCCGCGATTGGCGGCGACCAGCGTTGCGCCGCGCCGTCCGATCGTCGCCGCCGTCTCGGGCTCGGCGAGCCATTCCGACCAGGTTGCCGCCAGATCACGGTCGTTTTCGACCCGGCCCCAGGCGCGCTCGCGGTCGAACTCATCGGCGATCTGGCGGAAGTTCTCCATCGATGGGCCCACCACCACCGGCACGCCGAAGCGCGCCGGCTCGAGCGGGTTGTGCCCTCCGGTTGCCGTGAGCGTACCGCCGACGAAGGCGATCGCGGCAATGCGATACAGGCCGGCAAGCTCGCCGAGGCTGTCGAGGAGGATCGCGTCCGGCCGATGCTCGGGCTCGCCGTCGTCGAACGAGCTTCGGCGAGCGGCCTGCAAACCGGCCTGGCCGAGAAGCCGGTCGACCTCGCCCCAGCGCTCCGGATGTCGCGGCGCGATCACCAGCAGCGCTCGCTCGCCGCCGCCGATGCGCCGGAACGCCTCGATGACGGCCGCCTCCTCGCCGTTCATGGTCGAGCCCGCGAGCAGGATCGGTCGTCCGTCCGCGAGACGCTCGAACCGGGCCGCGAGCTCCGGGCGCGGGGCGGGCTCAGGGGTCTCGTACTTCAGATTGCCGGTCACGACCACCCGCTCGGGGCGTACGCCGAGCTCGAGCAGGCGCTCTCGGTCGGCCTCGGTCTGCACCGCGAAACGGTCGATCCGGCCCAGGGTCGGGCCCAGGAATCGCCGCATCCGGCGCATCCGGCGGACGCCGCGATCGCTCACCCGGCCGTTGACAACCGCGGTCGGCAGGCGGTCGCGCTTCGCGCGTCGCAGGACCAGCGGCCAGAAATCTCCTTCGATCAGGATGAGAGCGCGCGGCCGGAAGCGGTTCATGAACCGGTTGACGGCGAAGCCGAGATCGAACGGCAGATAGGCGACGGCGGCGCGCTCTCCGAGCAGCGCCCGGGCACGTTTTTGCCCGGTGGGCGTTACGGTGGTCAGCACGACCGGCAGCTCCGCCGGCAGCGAGTCGATCAGCGCCGCCGCGACCCCGACCTCGCCGACCGAGACCGCGTGCACCCAGAGCGGGCGCTCCGGAACCGGCCCGCGGTAGCCACCGAGCCGGCCGGGAACCGTCTGCAGGTAGTGCCGGCCGCGGGTCGCCAGGAAGTAGGGGGCACCCGCGAGCAGGAGCAGCGCCGTAGCGATCTGGTAGAGGAACCACATAGAGGAGAGGTGCCGGGAGGCCGCTCGCGTGCCGGAGGCAGGAGTATAATCGTTGACGTCTCTACGGGTTATGCGGCGCTCGCCACTGCACCCGCGATCGGGAGATGCGAGACTCGCACCCTAGACGCGCGCGGGCCGCCCGCCGTAGAACCCATAGCAGGGGGCTGTACTTGCCATTTCTCGTTCCATCATCACCAAACCGCACCGAGATGTCCGATCTGGACGTCCTGCTCGCCCTGCAGCAGGACGAGGAGTGGGCTCTGGACGAGTTGATCTCGCGCAAGGCCCGGCAGCTGGTGCAGCACGCCTATCGCATCGTTGGCGACCGCGAGGACGCCCGCGACGTGGTCCAGCTCACATTTGTGCGGGTCTGGGAGCATCGAGATCGATTCGACCGGCGCTGGAGCGTCAACACCTGGGTCTACCGGATCGCCAGCAACCTGGCGATCGATTTCCTGCGCTCCAAACAGAGTCGACTGCGACAGTTGGAGCCGGTGCGCCGGCACTTCTCGGACGCCGGCGAGACCCGCCAGCGCCGCGAGCTGGCGCGGCTGGACGCCTCGGAGGTCGAGCGCATCCTGCGCGAACTCGCCGGCGGCCTGACCGAGAAGCAGCGTCAGGTGTTCCTGTTGCGTGAGCTTGCGGGTCTCAGCTCGAGCGAGGTCGGCCAGATCGTCGGCTGTCGCGATTCGACGGTTCGCAACCATCTGTTCGCCGCACGCAAGTACCTGCGGGTCGAGCTCGCCAGGCGCTTCCCGGAGTACGTCCAGGGAATCGCCGGCGCGATCGAGCCGTGCGAGGAGGCGGGATGATCTGTCCGGATTGGCGCCTTCTGCTGGCCGAGCGAGAGCGCTCGTCGGGGGAGGTCGGCGACGCCTGGCGTGCCGCGGTCGATCACCTGACCGGCTGTCCGTCCTGCCGGGCGACGGCCATCGACCTCGATCCCACTCTGCTGTTCGTCGCCCAGCCGTCGATCGAAGTGAGCGACGGCGAGGTCGAGGCGATCCAGGCGAACGTCCGCGTGCTGCGCCGGGCGCGCGCCCAGGAGCGAGCCGCGCTGGAGCCTCGCCGCAAGATGGCTCGCCTGGCGTCGGCCGCCGCGGTCGCCTCCCTGTTGATTTTCCTGCCTACCCATTCCTCCCGTCAGCCGGCTTCTCAGGCGCCCGCCGCGGGGCCGAGCCTGGCTCTCAAGCGAGCTCCTTTCGCGGACGGACTCTTCGAGGACAGCTCGGCGCCCCAGATCGAGCCCTACGACCTACCGCTGGCACGCATCTACCAGCTGGGTGAAGAGGACCTCTCGGTCATCATGGTTGTCGACGAGTCGATCGACGTTTGATCTCGACCCCGGAGCCTCCGGTGCCGCCTTCCCGTGCCTATCGTGCCTACATCGCCCGGCTGCTGCCGATCTGCCTGGCGGTCCTGGCTCGAACGGCGGCAGCTCACGCGCAGGCCGCGATCGAGGAGCGGGTCTTCGTCCTCGAACATCAGTCGGCGGTCGAAGCGGTGAGTCTGGTCTACCCCTACCTGTCGGACGGCGGCGCCGTCGAGCTGCGTCCTGCCGGCAACGCCCTGGTGGTCAGGGACGTTGCGGCGGTGCTCGAGAGCGTGGCCACGCTGCTCGGCGATTTCGACCGGCCCGCGCAGTCGATGGAGCTGCAGATTCAGATCGTCAGCGCCGGCGCGGGCGACCAGAGCGATTCGGAGCTGTCGCCCGAGCTGGTGTCGCGTCTCCAGAAGCTGCTGCGCTATCGCAGCTATCAGCTGGTCGCGAGCTCGCGGGTCGATGCCGCCGAGGGGCTCGACGTGCTGTCGGCGCTCGGCCCCGACTACGAGGTGGATTTCCGGCTCGGGCTGGTCGGCGCCGACCGCCGGGTGAAGCTGCACGGTTTTCGCGTCCTGCGCCGGGACGGCGACTCGGACGTCAAGCCGTTGATCCACACGAATCTGAACCTGCTGCTCGACCGCCCGATGGTGCTCGGGTTGGCGCGCACCGAGTCGAGCGACACCGCCCTGATGGTGGTTTTGCACTGCACGAAGAAGGAGGAAGCGCTAGAACAGTAGGGTTGGGAATCGAGCGCTGGGGCAATGGAATTCGTTTGCAAAATAGGCACCCCCGAGGGGCGCATCCTGGTCGAGCAGCACGCCGCTCGCGACGAGCGTACGGTGCGCAGCGAGCTCGAGCAGCGTGGCTATCACGTGTTCGACGTGCGGCCTCAGGGGTTGCTGAGTCGGCTGCCGCTGCCGCGCTTCGGCAAGCGCGCGGCGAAGATCTCGGATCGCGCGCTGATGCTCTTCAATCAGGAGCTCGCCGCCCTGCTCAAGTCCGGCCTGCCCATGGTCCAGGCGCTCGACGTCCTGGTCGATCGGCAGCACGAGCCGTTCTTCCGCGAGGTGCTCGGCGACGTGCGCGAGCAGGTGCGCACTGGCAAGGATCTGTCTCAGGCGATCGCCTCGTACCCGGACGTCTTCCCGAACCTCTACGCGCCGACGCTGCTGGCCGGCGAGCGCAGCGGCGAGCTCGAGATGGTGGTGCGCCGCTACGTGAGGTATCAGCAGCTGATCGGCGACGCCCGCTCCCGGGTGATCTCGGCGCTGGTCTACCCGGCCGTGCTGGTGGTTCTTTCGTTCGGCCTGATCGCCGTGATGACGCTCTACGTGGTGCCCAAGTTCACCGAGTTCTTTGCGGCGCTCAACACCGAACTGCCGCTGATCACGCGCGTGACGCTCGGCCTGTCGAGCTTCGCTTCGGCCAACTGGCCCTTTCTGCTGATCGGCGCGGTGACGCTCTACTTCTTCCTCAGCCGCTGGAGCAACACCAAGATGGGCCGCATCACGCTCGACCGCTGGAAGCTGAGCTTGCCGATCCTCGGCGGGATCTTCGAGCGCCTGGCGTTCTCGGAGTTCAGCCGCTCGCTGGCCACGCTGCTGGCCGGCGGCATGCCGATGGTGACCTCGCTCGAGGGCGCGGTCGGCGCTGTTGGCAACGCCTACATCCGTCGCGAGCTCGAGCCGCTGACGACCTCGGTCAAACAGGGACGGGCGCTGCACGAGGCGCTGATCGAAACCGAGATCGCGCCCGACATCACCATCGACATGGTCAAAGTCGGCGAGTCGACCGGAGCTCTCGACGACATGTTGACGCACGCCTCGGACTTCCTCGATCAGGAGGTCGAGACGCGCATGCAGCGCCTGCTGGCAATGCTCGAACCGGTGATGCTGGTCTTCATGGGCACCATCGTCGCGCTGCTCCTGGTATCGGTCTACCTGCCGCTGTTCAGCCTTCTGGGCGAGGTGCGCCAGTGAGCGTGGGCAGTCCTAGAGAGGAACCGTCATGACGGTCGACGAGAGCAAGTCCCCGATCCAGGAGCTGCACTCCCTCGCCCCGCGCGAGATCGAGGAGCGTCGCG
>JAJCXP010000222.1 GCA_029263375.1 Acidobacteriota bacterium
GGACTCGAGCTGCAGCAGGCGCTCGACCGTCCGCGCATCCATCACCAGTGGCTGCCCGACGCGATCGCCAGCGAGCCGCGCGCGTTGAGCCCGGAGACCTGGGCGGCGCTCGAGCGCCTCGGTCACGAGGTTCGCGAAGAGCAAGATACCGGCAAGGTCTGCGTCGCCCGCCGGCTGGCGAGCGGCCTGTTCGAGGCCGCCGGAGATCCTCGGGGGCCCGACTTCGGCGGCGTGGTGGATCCGCAACCCTAGGGTTGATCGGATCACCCTCCTCTCCCTCGTTCCCTCTCCCACCCTCTAGGTGGGCGAGGGACGCCACCACCCCGCGGGAACGCTCCGGCCGTGGAATCTGTTGGGGAGCCGTCCTGGGTGGTGCGTTGGACGTGCGGCGCGAGTGTGAGAAAGTCCCGGCTCCAGGAGGTTTTTGATGAGCTTGGCCAACAGAGCGTTCGTCCTAGTCGCACTGCTTTCGTCTCTTTCCATCGCCTGCCAGCAGCAGCCGGAAGCGACCGTCGAGACCGCCAGCGGCCGCCTCGAGAACCCGGAGCTCGGCTTGGCGCTGGCCTCCGTACCGCACCCGTTCGAGGCCGTCTCCGCCGATGCTTCAGCCTGGAGCTTCACCGCACCCGGCACCGCGGGCTCCGGCATTCTGATTCTCTCGGTCGGTCCCCAGGAAACCGGCAGCATCAACCTGATCGACGTGGTCAAGGAGCGCCAGGCCTGGTTCGAGAGCGCCGCAGGTGGCACCTACTTCGGCAATCGCGAGTTGGGCGGACCGTTCGGCACGATTTATACCGCCCGCGGCAGCTACGAGTCAGCCGAGGGCCCGGTCGAGGAGACCTGGGCCTACGCGATCCATCCTGGCGACTACCGGCTGCTATCGGTCCAGTACACCTACCCGCTCGGCGAGTCCGGCACCCGAGTCGAGCAGCTGATGGGCTTCCTCGGCGAGATCGAGTCCCTGACCGCCGCCGAAGAAACCGCTACCGGAAACTAGGCGCGGCTGGCACCTGGCCGGCCACGCCTTCACCCCCAAGCGAGTTCCGGGTGGTGGCGTCCCTCGCCCACCTGGAGGGTGAGGGGGGGGGTGATCCGACTAAATCAAACAGGTCGAGCACCGCACGCTCCCACCGCCCTTCTGGATCTCGGCCAGCTCGACGAAATGGAACTCGCGCCCGACGGCGGCGCCGGCGGCGCCCACTTCCGGGATCGCGGTCGTCGACGCGATCGCGTGCTCGTCGCCGATCGGCAGGAAGTTCGTCGACATCCGCCGCTGAGCGGCGTGGTCGATCTCCAGCACCTGCGTGAAGCGTTCGCGTATTCGGGCTGCCGACGCGGGCTCCAGCGCTTCGCCGTGGAGGACGCAGGCATCGGCGCCGAGAACGTTGAACACCATGTCGAGGTGCAGGAAGCCGGGGTGCATCTCGAGCACCTCGACCCGATAGTCGGGCTCGTACCGGTCGCGCAGCCAATCGGCGGCGCCGCTCTCGGTCCGATCGCCGACGCCGACGAATACCTCGGAGCCGTGCACCACCACGTCGCCGCCTTCGAGATGGCCGCCTGCGCTGGCGACGAACGGGATCGAGGCCTGTTCGAGCGTCTCGCGAAGCGCCGCCAGCTCGGGACGCCGCACCGGCTCGCGCAGGTCGGCGAGAATCGGCACTCCGAGCCCGCCGATCAGCACGTCTCGCATGAACACCTGGTACGGAGCGTGGTCGAGGGGCGGTACCTTCACGACCTCGACTCCCAGACGCTCCAGGGCGGCGACCAGGCCGTCGTGCTGGGTCACGGCCACACCCGCGTCGGGCGGGTTCGCCATCCACTCGCGATGGAACGAGTTGATCGGCTGCTCGATACGCAGATTGCGCGGTTCACATACCAGACAGATCACGCGGATCCTCCCCCGACCACCGCGGCGTCGGCGCCGAGCTGATCCTTGTATTGCAGTAGATAGAGACGATGATAGATGCCGCGCTCGGCGAGCAGCTCCTGATGCGACCCTTGTTCCCGCACCTGGCCCTTGTGTAGCACCACGATCCGGTCGGCGCGCTGGATCGTCGATAGCCGATGCGCGATCACCAGGCTGGTGCGCCCGACCAGGAGCCGGTCGAGCGCCAGCTGAATCAGCTGCTCGGTCTCGGTGTCGATCGACGACGTCGCCTCGTCGAGGATCAGGATCCGGGGGTCGAACGCCAGCGCGCGCGCGAACGCGATCAGCTGCTTCTGCCCCACCGACAACCCGGCGCCACGCTCCTGGAGTTGATTCTCGAAACCGCCTTCCAAGCGGTTCACGAACTCGAGCGCGTGCACCTCGGAGGCGGCCCAGCGTAGGCGCTCGTCGTCGATCTCGCTGGCGCCCAGACGGATATTGCTCGCCACGCTGCCCGAGAACAGGAAGACATCCTGAAGCACCATGCCGACCGACCGGCGCAGCTCACTCAAACCCCACTGACGCACGTCCACGCCATCGACCCGCACCGCTCCGGCGCCGGTGTCGTAGAACCGCAGAAGCAGGTTGGTCAGAGTGCTCTTGCCGGCGCCGGTGTGACCGACAACGGCGATCGTCTCGCCCGCGCGAGCCCGGAACGACACGTCATTCAGCACCGGCTCGCCGGGGGTATAGGCGAAGTCGACCCGGTCGAACTCGATCTCGCCTCGCACCTCCTCGGGCCGGTAGGCGTCGGCCGGCACGACGATCTCAGATCGCCGGTCGAGTAGCCGGAAGATACGTTCGGAGCTCGCCATCGCGCCCTGCAGGATGTTGTACTTCTCGGACAGATCAGCGAGCGGCAGGTAGAAGCGCTGAGCGTACTGAAGGAAAGCCACCAGACCGCCGATCGACAGAGCGCCCGCCAGCACCCGGCCACCGCCGTACCAGATGATCAGCCCCAGACCGCAGGCGGTGATCAGCTCCACCGCCGGGTAGTAGATCGCGTAGTAGAAGATCGCGCGCAGATTGGCGGACCGGTGATCGTCGTTGATCACCGAGAAGCGCTCACGGGTGTCGCGCTCCCGCCCCAGGAGCTGCACGATCGACATCCCGCTCAGATGCTCCTGCAGAAACGAGTTGATCGCCGCCAACTTGGTGCGCACATCGCGGTAACTCTCGCGGGCGCGCACCTTGAACCAGAGCGTCAGCAGAGCCAGAAGCGGCACGATGGCGAAGGTCACCAACGCCAGCTTCCAGTTCAACCAGAAGAGCACGCCGACGATGCCCGTGAGCAGCACCACGTCGCCGAAGATCGCGATCAGCCCGGCGGTGAACAGCTCGTTGAGGGCGTCGACGTCGTTGGTCACTCGGGTGACCAGGCGACCGATCGGCCGGCGATCGAAGTAACCGACCGGTAGTCCTTGCAGGTGGCCGAAGATGTCACGCCGGAGGTCGTACATGATGTACTGCCCGACCAGCTGCATGACGTAGCCCTGGGCGTAGAGCACGAGAAACGCCGCACACAGCGAGCCGAGGTAGATCGCTGCGAGCAGGGTCAGTCCCGTCACCGGCTCGAGCTCGAAACCGGTAGCGATGACCGCACGGCTGAAGAGCTGAGTCGGAACGGCGCCACCTTCGCTACCCGCCGGATCGATGAACAGATCGATTGCGATCGCAGTCACCAGCGGCCCGATCAGCTGCAGCAGAGACGAGAGCACGATCAGGCCCACGGCGCCCGCGGCGAGCGCCCGATAGGGCCTCACGTAGCCCAGCAGACGTCTCATCAGGCGGGCGTCGTATGCCTTGCCAAACGCCTCTTCTTCGAACTGCTCCACCGTTTCCGGCATCGCCGGATGATACCGATACGGACGTTGTGGCGGGAGGTCTCGACGCGCTCAGCGGGATCGCCGCCCGGATCGCTCGTCCGGCGGCGCGATCCGCGGGCCGGGAGGCAAGACGCCGGTGCGGAAATCCGTCTCTCGGTTCATGGGGCTGACCAGAAACGGCACCGTGCGAGATTCTTCACAGACAATCCTTGTCACCCGTACCAACATCGCCCCCGGGCCAAGTAGCGCTAAAAATTTGGCTGTGGGGACCAACATATGCGGATGACTCTGAATGAAATGCTGAAGGTCCTGTCCGAGAAGGGCGCTTCGGACCTTCACCTGACCACCAACGCGGCGCCGCAGATCCGCATCGACGGCACTCTCGAGGCGCTGGATCACCCGCCTCTGACGCCATCGGAGACCAAGAAGCTCTGCTACTCCATCCTCACGGACAAGCAGAAGCAGCGTCTCGAGGAGGACCTCGAGCTCGACTTCTCGTTCGGACTCAAGGGGCTCGCCAGGTTCCGAGCGAACGTATTCCACCAGCGGGGCGCGATCGCCGCCGCATTTCGGCAGATCCCTTACGAGATCCTCGGCTTCCGCGAACTCGGCCTGCCGCCTATCGTCCAGAAGCTGTGCGAGAAGCCGCGTGGGCTGGTGCTGGTGACCGGCCCGACCGGCTCCGGCAAGTCGACCACGCTGGCGGCGATGATCGACAAGATCAACCGCGAGCGCCGCGAACACATCGTGACTATCGAGGATCCGGTCGAGTTTCTGCATTCGCACCAGTCCTGCATCGTCAACCAACGCGAGCTCAACGCCGACACGCACGGCTTCTCCAACGCCCTCAAGTCGGTCCTGAGACAGGACCCCGACGTGGTGCTGGTCGGTGAGATGCGCGACCACGAGACGGTCGAGGCGGCCCTGCGGATCGCCGAGACCGGCCACCTCACCTTCGCGACCCTGCACACCAACTCGGCCGCGCAGACCATCAACCGGATCATCGACATCTTCCCCGCCCATCAGCAGGGGCAGATCCGCGTCCAGCTGTCGTTCGTGATCGAGGGGATCCTCTGCCAGACGCTGCTGCCGCGCTCGAGCGGCACCGGCCGCGTGATGGCCATGGAGTGCCTGATCCCCAACTCCGCGATCCGCAACCTGATTCGCGAGGACAAGATCCACCAGGTCTACGGAATGATGCAGACCGGCCAGGCGGTGAACGGCATGCAGACGTTCAACCAGTCGCTGGCGCGGCTCTACTTCAAGCGCCAGATCACGCTCAAAGCTGCGCTCAGCAGGTCATCCATGCCGGCCGAGCTGCAGGACATCATCAACCGAGGTCCCGAGGCTGTGGCCACGCGGCACCCCGAGAACCAAGCGGCCATGAGGAGCTGACCAGATGCCGAGCTTCAGTTGGAAGGGACGAGATCGATCGGGGCAGACGCTCGAGGGAGTTCTGCTCGCCGATACCAGAGATGCAGCCGTCGCCACCCTCAGACGTCAACAGATCCAGGTTGCGAACGTCAGGGAGAAAGGGCGTGAGATTGCCTTCCTGCCCCAGATTTCGATGCGCGTCTCGATCAAGCGCGTCGCGATCTTCACTCGCCAGTTCTCGGTCATGCTGGACGCTGGCCTGCCGCTGGTCCAGTGCCTGGAGATTCTCGGCGAGCAGCAGGAGCACAAGAAGTTCGCCCAGATCATCGAGCGCGTGCGCGGCGACGTCGAGTCGGGAATGTCGCTGGCCGAGGCGATGAAGAAGCAGCCGGCGGCCTTCGACGACCTGTTCTGCAACATGGTAGCCGCGGGCGAGGCCGGCGGTATCCTGGACATCATCCTCCAGCGCCTGTCGACCTATCTCGAGAAGACAGTCAAGCTCCAGAGCCAGGTCAAGTCGGCGATGATCTACCCGGTCACGGTCATCACGATCGCGATCGGCGTGGTCTGGATCATCCTCTGGAAGGTGATCCCGGTGTTCGCTCAGCTGTTTGCCGGCCTCGGCGGCCAGCTGCCGCTCCTGACCCGGATCGTGGTCGAAGCGAGCGAGATGGTGGCGCGCTACTCGTGGGCGATCGCGCTCGCGTTCATCGGCATCTTCATGGCGTTCCGCGCTTACTACAAGACCTATCGCGGGCGCCGGGTCGTGGACGGTATCGCGCTCAGGGTGCCGGTGCTCGGCATGCTGATCCAGAAGATCGCCGTGGCCCGGTTCTGCCGCACCCTGGCGACCCTCACCTCGTCGGGTGTGCCGATTCTGGAAGGGCTCGAGATCACCGCCAAGACCGCCGGCAACGCGATCATCGAGGACGCGGTGATGGCGGTGCGCAAGAGCGTCGAAGAGGGCAAGACCCTGAGCGGTCCACTCAAGGACACGAAGGTCTTCCCGACCATGGTGGTCCAGATGATCAACGTCGGCGAGCAGACCGGCGCCCTCGACCAGATGCTGACCAAGATCGCGGAGTTCTACGAGGACGAGGTCGACACCGCGGTTGCGGGTCTGGTCAAGCTCCTCGAACCGCTGATGATCGTGGTGCTCGGCGCCATCATCGGAACGATCGTCGCGGCCATGTACCTGCCGCTCTACACGATCCTCGGATCGATCGGTTGAGGAAGGCCAGAGGTATCTCGTGACCACCGCGGCCGCGCCGTTCGAGCTGCTGCCTGAGCAGCGCACCCTGCCCGCCGTCGCTGCGCACGCGGAGCAGGATCGCGTGCTCTCGCAGCGGCTGCGATGGCTGGTCGCGCTGCGCATCGTGGTGATCACGAGCGCCCTGGTGCCGTTCTTCTTCCTGCAGCTGGCGTCCGACGAGATTCAACAGGCCGACTTCAGGTTCCTCTACCTGCTGGCGGGTGGAACCTACGGCGCCAGCCTGCTCTACATCCTGATGCTGCGGTTGCCGGCCGGCTGGGTGCGCCCGCAGGCGTACGTCCAGTTCGCCGGGGACCTGCTGCTGACCACCGGTCTGATCTATTACTTCGGCGGTCCGTTCACGCCGTTCTCGATCCTCTACCTGGTGGTGATCATCGTCGCCTCGACGCTACTGCGGCAGCGGGCCGGCACGGTCATCGCCACCGGCGCGTGGTGTCTCTACTCACTGGTCGGCATCGCGCTCTTTCTCGGAGTCATCGAGTCGCCGGTCGGTGGCTTCGAGGCCGGCGGTTCCGTCTGGCGGCTGTGCTACAACCTCGGCGTCCACTTCTTCGGCTTCTACGCCGTTGCGGTCATGACCTCGAGGCTGTCGCAGACCGCGAGCCTCACCGCGCAGGAGCTGCGCGAGCACCGCGAGAGTCTAGCCGATCTCAAGGTCGTGCACCGCGATGTCATCGAGTCGATCCCGAGCGGGCTGATCACCACCGACCGCAACAGCCGGATCACCAGCGCCAATCGAGCCGCGGAGAAGATCCTCGCCAAGCGCGAGGCCGATCTGATCGGCAAGTCGATCGATGCCACCGGTCTGATGACCGCCGAGACGTGGGAGGCGCTGTCGGAGCTCGGCCCCGAGCTGCGCTCGCGCCGTGAGGTCGAGTACCGGCTCGGCGACGAAGTGCGCCAGGTCGGGTTCGCACTCTCCACCCTGACCACCGCCGAGGGCGCCTTGAGCGGCCACATCCTGATCTTCCAGGATCTGTCGAAGTGGCAGCAGATGCAGCGCGACCTGCAGCTCAAGGATCGAATGGTCGCGGTGGGCAAGCTCGCTGCCGGTATCGCGCACGAGATCGGCAACCCGCTGGCGGCCATTTCCGGCTCCTGCCAGATGCTGTCGAACACTTTTCAGGGGAGCGACGGTCAGCGCAAGCTGCTCGAGATCCTACTCAAGGAGAGTCAGCGTCTCGACCGCACGATCAAGGGATTCCTCAGGTTCGCCAAGCCGAAGGAGCGCTCAATCCAGCGCTTCGACATCGCCGCGCTGCTGGCGGAGAACATGGAGCTGCTGCGCAACAGCCCGGAGGTCTCGGGCGATCACCGGCTGGAGCTCGAGCTCCGACCGCCCAGCCAGATGGCTCTGGCCGATCCCGATCAGGTGAGTCAGATCTTCTGGAACGTCGCCCGCAACGCCCTGCGTGCGATGCGTGACGGCGGCACCCTGCGGATCGAGACCGAGCTGGATGGCAACCTCTACCGGATCCACTTCATCGACAGCGGCTGCGGCATGACCGAGCAGGAGCGGGCCAACCTGTTCCACCCATTCAGCTCGGCGTTCGACGACGGCAACGGCATCGGCATGGCGATCGTCTATCAGATCGTCCAGGAGCACGGCGGCCGGTTGGTACTCGAGAGCCAGCCAGGCAATGGCAGCGTGATCACAGTGGAGCTGCCGATCGAGGCGGCATTCGCCGGCGAGCTTCTCGCGGCTGAGGGATGAGATGGCACAGACGACCCTGACGACGCGCATACTGGTAGTCGACGACGAGGCCAGCATGACCGAGTTCCTGCAGCTGCTGCTGGAGGAGGAGGGTTACGACGTCTCGATCGCAAGCTCGACTGCCGAGGGCCGCGCGCAGATCGCCGATCAGAACTTCGACCTGATCCTGTGCGACATCATGATGCCCGACGGCAACGGCCTCGACCTGCTCAAGGAGGTCAAGGCTCGCGACTCCCGGTCGTCAGTGATCATGATGACCGCCTACACGTCGACCAAGTCGGCGATCGAGGCGATGCGGCTCGGCGCCTACCACTACATCTCCAAGCCGTTCGATGTCGAGGAGCTCAAGGTCGTCATCCAGAAGGCGCTCGAGAAGACCGAGCTGGTCGACGAGAACGTCTACCTGCGCAAGGAGCTCGAGCAGCGTTACGGCTTCTCGAACATCATCGGCCGCAGCCGCCGCATGCAGGAGATCTTCGAGCTCATCGAACGGGTCGCCATGACCAGCTCGACCGTCCTGCTCGAGGGTGAGAGCGGCACCGGCAAGGAGCTGATCGCTCGCGCCATCCACTACGCGAGCTCGCGCTCGAATCAGCGCTTCCTCTCCGTCAACTGCGGTGCACTCCCCGAGACTCTGCTCGAAAGCGAGCTCTTCGGGCACGAGCGGGGCGCTTTCACCGGTGCGGTGCGCGACAAGAAGGGCCTCTTCCGTGAAGCGAACACCGGCACGCTCTTTCTCGACGAGATCGGCGAGATGGCGCCCTCGATGCAGGTCAAGCTGCTGCGTGCGCTGCAGGAGAAGAAGGTGCGCAAGATCGGCGGCCACCGGGAGGAGGCGGTCGACGTCCGAATCATCGCCGCGACCAATCTGAACCTGCGAGAACAGATCCGCGTGGGAGCGTTTCGCGAGGATCTCTACTACCGGATCAACGTCATCCCGATCCGGCTGCCGGCCCTGCGCGAGCGACGCGAGGACATCCCGGTCCTCGTCGACCACTTCATCAAGAAGTACAGCGACGAGATGGAGATCGAGCCCAAGCGGGTCTCGGTGGACGTCATGCGCCAGCTGGAAGCGCACGACTGGCCCGGCAACGTGCGCGAGCTCGAGAACGTGATCGAGCGGGCGCTCGCGCTCTGCTCGGGCAATCTGTTGACGACCGATGACATCCCGGCCCAGGTGCTCAGATCGCGCGCCGACCACGTGACAACCATCGATCTGCCTATCGAGGGTCTCGACCTCGAGGCCTATCTCGAGGGTATCCGCCGGCAGCTGATGAGCGAAGCGCTGGATCGCTGCCGTGGCGTGCAGACCCAGGCCGCCGAGCTGCTCGGGATCAGCTTCCGCTCATTCCGCTACTACGCCAAGTAGCTCGGCCTCACCGGCAGCGCGGCAGACGAAGAAGAGATGGCTCCGTCGCAGGTCGCCGTCGGCGAGTAGCTACGCCCGGCTCCCGACTCACCTCGGCGTCTATTCGCCGGCGGTGCCAACCTGCTGGGTCGGATCGCACGGCTGAGCGGGTTCGCCCGGGTACGAGGTGAACCGGAAGCCGTGAGCGTCTTCCCAGTCGTTGAGCCAGGATCTTCGCGGCTGAGCAGCCAGCAACGTCCTGACGCTCATGTTCGGAGAGATCTCATCCTCGTCCTGACCGACCAGCCGACCGGGAACGATCTTCAAGCCCAGACGAAGGGCACAGCTGAGCCGACGATGTCCGTCAATGACATACAGACCACGATCCCGCGAGGCGACGACGTCAATGGGAAACTCCCTCGAGAACCCCTGCTCGCGCATCGACTCCAGGATCTCCTCGGTCCGCTCGCCTGCCAGCTCTCGGACGTGCTCGGTTGGATAGAGGGATCTCGGCGCCAGCCAGAGACGTGTCGGCGCGGGAGGGGCCTCGCGGCGGTGGCTGAGGATCAGTTCGACGGCCTCCTCCGCCGAGATCTCCGACGTATCGATCATGAGGTCGTAGTTCGACCATCGAAACAGATCGACCCCATAGGTGCTCTGGAACCTACGCCGCTCGCTCTCCTGTCTGGCCAGGATGTCGCGGACGGCATCGCTGGTTCCTCGATAGGACTCGGTCTCGCTTCGACTCGGCTGATCGCTCAGGACCCTCGAGACCGCTTGGGCCGTGTCGACCAGCAGAAAGACCTTCAGAGCGTCCTCGACGAAGTGCCACGCCAGTCGGGAATCCACGACGAAGGCGCGATCCGTCGCGGCGAGCTCCTTCGTGAACCCGTCGATCTCCGCGTCGATCGTTGGATCGCCTTCGGACACGAGGTTCATCTCCAGAGTGCTGAGACTTCGTCCCCCGGCCAGTCGACGTTGGAGAGTACCGGTCGAGTGGAACTCGAACCCGGTTTTCTCGGCCAACAACCTGGCGACGCTGCTCTTTCCCGAGCCAATCTCCCCCGAAAGTGTGAAGCGCTTCCATGGCGAGTTCGAAGGCATTCGAGCGCGTAGCTTACGAGCACCGAGGTTTCCAGGGCAACCGACGACAGGAGCGGCGCCTGGCCGGACCCCTTCCTAGCCGGCCAGACCGTCGACAGCACGCGGGCGCAGAGAGCTCTCGGCGTGGGTCGTCTGGATGATCTCGGCCAGGATCGACACCGCGATCTCGGCCGGCGTGTCGCCGCCGATCGGCAACCCGATCGGCGCTCGCAGCCCGAGCTTGTCGGGGTCGAGGTCCTGGGCCACGAGCTCAGCTCGCACCCGGGCGACCTTCCGGGCGCTGCCCATCAACCCGAGGTAGGTCAGCTGCGCGGGCGGCTCGCGCACGACCGCTGCCAGCGCGGCCAGGTCGGTCTCCCAGCATCGGGTCACGATCACGACCATCTGCGGTCGCCCGGTTGCGTCCAGGAAGGGCTGCTCGAAGTCGCGGTCGACGGCGATCAGAGAGGCGCCCTCCGGGAACAGCTCCGGCCGCCGGAACTCCACGCGGTCCTCGACCACTCGGATCTCGAGACCACAGAGCGCGGCGTTGTGCGCGAGCGCCTGCCCCACCGGCCCTCCGCCACAGATCACCAGCAACGACGGCTTCATGATCACCTCGATCAGCACCTCGGCAAACCCGCCGCAGACCATGCCGGTCGGCTCGCCGCGGGTCGCCTCCTCGGTCAGATAGTAGCGCTTGACCTCGGGCTCCGAGGCGGGCTGCGCGAGCTTGAGCCGCGCATCCGCGGTGACCAGCGCTTCGAAGGCACCACCGCCGAGGTTGCCGCGACACTCACCGTCCGGCGGCACGACCAGCTTCCAACCGACCTTGCCCGGTGTCGAGCCCTCGGCCCGGACGATCTGGCAGAGCGCGATCCGCCCGTGCTCGCGCACCGAACGGCCAGCGTCGATCAGGATCTCGTCAGCGGACGGTAGGCGCACGGCGGCACGAGCTCAGCGCCGCGGCGCCGTCCCGTACAGCGCCCTCACGGCTTCGACGTCCGAAGCCTCGAGCGGCTCGATGGCGTCGGCCGCGCTCGAGAGCTCTCCGGACATCACCGAGGCCTTGCCCGCGACGTGAGACAGACCGA
Organism: Acidobacteriota bacterium; assembly: GCA_029263375.1. Lineage (GTDB taxonomy): Bacteria > Acidobacteriota > Thermoanaerobaculia > Multivoradales > JAHEKO01 > JAHEKO01. The sequence continues at coordinate 11,643 of JAJCXP010000222.1, forward strand.
GGGAGTGCCCGAGCTCGTGGGCAAAGAGCCGCGCCCCGACGAGCAGATCGCGTGACAGGAGACAGGCAGCGCCATCGTTGACCACGATGTCGGCACCCACGATCTCGAGGTACTGGCGGCCGTCGTGGCCGACCTTGCGGCCGGCGCCAACCCGCTCACACGACTGGCCGCGGCCGCTCTCGAACCAGACCCCGGTCAGGGCCAGAACACCCCCGGAGGCACAGCTGAATCGGCCGGCCACATCATCCTTCGGATCCCCGAAGACGATCAGGTTCGTGTCGTCGTGGCCGCTGAGCGCCATGCGTCCACGCACCACGCCGCCGTTCGCCAGGGTGACCGCACCCTCCGAAGCTCGGGTCCAGAGCCGGCGCGCCCTGACGAACGCGGCTCGGCCGGCGCCCTTGCCGTCGAACCCCGTCGCGTCGAAGGCCCACTTGACCGCTTCATCCCGATCGAACTCCGACCAGCGGAAGCTGAGCTGCGTACAGCGATCGTCGAGTAGGCGACCGTTGGCACGCAGGGGTCGCACGTCCACCATCGCCGGATCGATGTAGTAGTCGATCGGGCGGCTCACGGAGCCGGTCCGGTCGGTGATCCAGTTCACGAAGCCCGCGAAATCGCGCAGCGGCTCGGGCGTCGCACGACCGGCCTCGGGCGCGAGCGGCACGCCGAGAGCTTCGGAGAGGGCGCGCACGGCGACTCGCGAGCCGCCCGCCTCGATCTCCGAAAAGGCGCCGAGCATGAGATGCAGCACGCCGTAGGTGCCGTCGGCGCGCGGCGCCAGAAAGAGCAGAACCCGCTCGCCGACACGAAACTCGGGTACGCCCCAGATCCGCAGGCCGACGCCGTCGGGTCCGATCCCGCCGGGCACACGGACCACGATCGTGCTGCCGGTGAGATGACCCTTCAGCAGGCGCTCGATCTGGACGAAGTAGTCGGTGGAGGGCGGGCCGGCGATCGGCGCCGGCTCGACGGCCTCGACCGTCGCCTGGACGATGGCCGCCGCTTCGTCCACCAGCGCTTCGTCGGGGACCATCACATACGACGTCGCGCCGGCGGCGGTCGCGACCAGCGCCAGCACGAGGGCGCGGAGGGTGATCTTCGCGGTCTGGTTCATCGCCACACCTTCATTCCTTGGGGCTCTTGCCCGCCGCCTTCTTCTTCCCTCCCGAAGATGGCTTGCCCTCCGACTTCTCGGAGCTCGCCTTCGTCTCGGAGCTGTCCGCCTTGTCCGAACCCTTGTCCGAACCCTTGTCGGAGTCGGAGGCAGAAGAGCCCTCCGTCGAGGCCTTGCGGCCACCGTAGTCCGTGACGTACCAGCCGGTGCCCTTGAACTGCACCGCCGGAGCCGAGATCAAACGCTTGAGCGTTCCGCCGCACTCGCCGCACTCGGTCAGCCGGTCGTCGGCCAGGCGCTGAATGGCCTCGCTGCGATGGCCGCAGTCGTCGCATTGGTATTCGTAGATCGGCATTCACTTCCCTGTATCCGCCCGACGCCTCAGGCTCCCCTTGCGTCGCCGCTGGTCTTCAGTTGAATCTTCACCCGTCCGCTCGCCGACCCGCGCTCCTCGGCCGCCGCCGTGCGGCGCACCAACTGTAAAGTCTGGAAAGCATAGAGCAGCTTGGCATTCTCGGCGGGAGCCAGCGGGCCCTCGGCACATAGATCGTACAGCGTTCTCTTGCCGTCGACCAACTCCAGCAGGCTGGTCTCGTCGCCATCGAGGCCAATCTCGATCAGATCCTCCCAGTTGAAGCGGGGCTCGAAGACCGTGTCCTTGCGCCCCAACCGGCTCACCAGCGGCCGCGCCTGCGGCGCCCGCCGGATCCCCTGCACGATCACCTGCCGCATCGGCAGCTGGATCTGCACCATTTCCGGCCCGTGAAACTCGCCGACGCTGAAGCTGACTTCCCCGTCACGCCAGAAGAACAGGCTCCAGACGATCTCCTCGATGTGCTCGCGGATCGAGCGCAGTACCTCTTGCGGAGTCAACAACTTGCGCTGCAGGAGCAGGACTCCGAGCCGCTGATTGGCGCTCCGGACCGAGCGCGACAGCTGTTCGTAGTCCTCGGCCGAGATCTTGCCGACGCGCACCAGGTGGTCGCCCAGGCTGTCGCTCCGGTCGCTCGAGGCAGCGTGGATCACGTAGCCTTCGCGGATGTAGACGTGCTTCGTGGTCTCCGCGTTGCGCGCCTCGATCACGCCCGGAACCCGGAAGCGCTCGATCGAGTGCAGCATCTCTGGGAGAGTGCTCTCGGCTAGTGAAGCTTTGAAGTGAAACCGTTGACTCACAGCCGTTTGCCCCAGACTTCAGTATAGCATCGCCCCGCGCGGTCGAAGTGAAGCACGACATAGTGGAAGTGATTGAAAAACAATGCCTTTGATCACCCCCACCGAGGCCTGGAGTCGGCTCGAGAAGCGGCTCCGGCCGCTGCCGGCGGAGCGCCTACCGAGACGCCGTGCGCGCGGCCGGATCCTGGCGGGTAGCCTCGAGTCCACTGTCGACGTCCCGGCGAGCGACGTCTCGGCGATGGACGGCTATGCCGTTGGCGGCGAGGTCTCGGCCGGCGAGACGCGCGAAGTCGTCGGCGTGATCGCGGCCGGTGATCCGCCCGGATTCGACCTGCCCGCGGACGCCGCGGTGCGAATCATGACCGGCGCTCCCTGTCCGGCAGGCGCGTACACCGTGGTGCCGGTCGAAGAGACCGACAACGGCGATCGTCGGGTTCGCTTCTCCGGCGCCGGCGGCACCGGCAAGCACATCCGCCGGCGGGGCGAGGTGCTGCGCGCCGGGGCGAGCCTGCTCGACGCCGGGGCGTTGCTCACACCGGGCGCGCTGTCGCTGCTGGCCACCCACGGCTATGCCGAGGTCGAGGTCCATCGCAGCCCCTCGGTCTCGTTTCTCACCACCGGCGACGAGGTGGTGGCACCGGACACCGAGCCGGGCCCCGGCCAGCTGCGCGATTCGCACAGCGACTTTCTGCTCGCCGCAGGCGCGGAGATCGGACTCGAGCTCCACCACCTCGGCATCGCACCCGACCAGCCCGAGGTGCTCGAGCGCAAGATTCGCCAGGGGCTGTCGGCGGATGTCCTGCTGGTCTGCGGCGGTGTGTCGATGGGCGAGTTCGATTTCGTCGAGGCGGTGCTCGAGCGGCTGCGATGCGAGGTGTTGTTCGAGGCGGTCGCGATCCAGCCGGGCAAGCCGTTGGTCGCCGCCAAGCACGACGGCGGCTGGCTCTTTGGGCTGCCGGGCAACCCGGCCTCGGTCATGGTGACGTTCTGGCTGTTCGTCCGGCCGCTCCTGCGGCGGCTGATGGGACACTCCGACAGCTATCTGAGCAACACGCTGGCCGGCACCCTCTCCGCGGACGCACCCGGAGCGCGCGGACGTGACCGCTTCCTACCGGCCGAAGTCGAGAGTGGCGACGACGGTAACCTGCTGGTGCGCCCCGTTACACCGATGGGCTCGCACGATCAGGCGGCCTTCGCACGCGGCACGGCGCTGCTCAGGATTCCGGCGCACTCACCCCCGACGCGCGCCGGCGATCCCTGCCAGATCGTGCCGCTTCGGATCTAGCCTGACCCTGCCGCGCCCTCACCTGCGATGGGTGAGAAGACCGGGCCAGGGCGGCGCGCCAACTGCCGGCCGGTGCTATTTTCCATTGTGCGGGCCAAGCTGCGACCGCAAGACTGGCAGCTCGACCGCACACCCATGAATCTCGAGAGGACTCCATGATCTGTCACTCGACCCGACTCTCGCGCTCGTCCGCCGGTCACAGCCCGCGCCTTCGGTGCGTACCGATCGCGGCTCTGCTCCTGGCGCTGGTAGCCCTGCCCGCCCTTTCCGAGCTGCCGGCCGAAGCGCTCGTCGAACTCGAGCTCGACGCCCAATCGGGCCCCAAGAAGCACCAGAAGCGTCAGCAGCGACCGATCAAGATGGGAACCTCGGGCGGCAACATCGGCGACTTCACGATCGACGAGCCCTTCATCACCTGTTGTAGCGGGACGCTTGGCGCCCTGCTGCGCAAGAACGACGAGCTCTTCATCCTGAGCAACAACCACGTGCTCGCGCTGAACAATCAGGGCACGACCGGGGATGCCGTCAACCAGCCCGGACGGCTGGACAACGCCTGCCAGGCGCCGGCGGGAGACTTCGTCGGCGCCCTGAGCGGCTTCAAGCGGCTGAAGTTGGACAAGGGCAAGAACAAAGTCGACGCCGCGATCGCCTCGGTCGAGCCCGGGACCGTCGACGAGTCCGGCGCCATCGTCGGCATCGGAGTGCCGGGAAACGAGACCGTCAGCCCACAGGTCGGAATGTTCGTGCAGAAGGCCGGTCGAACGACCGGCGTGCGCTCCGGCGTGATCGACCTGGTCAACCTCAGCATCTTCGTCAGCTACATCTCGGAGTGCTCCCAGAACGCCACCACTCATCAGGCCCGCTTCGTCAAGCAGTTCCGGATCATCTCGACCAACAACAAGAGCTTTTCGGACAGCGGCGACTCGGGCTCGGCGATCCTGGAGGACCGCGCGAGCTGCCCCGGCCAGGTCGGGCTGCTCTTCGCCGGCAACACATCCTTCACCGTGGCCAACAAGATGAGCACGGTGCTGAGGAAGGCCAAGAAGATGAGGCCCAAGGGCAAGGCCGAGCTGGTCGGTTGCGACAACGGCTCCGTCGCCGCGACCGGGACCGCCACCAAGAACGCCCTACCCGAGCTCGACCAGCGCCAGCTGCGCATCGCCGAGCGCATCCAGGCACGCACCGACACCGCCGTCATGGCCCTGGCAGGGGTGCACGGCATGGGCATCGGCCGCTCGAGCGACCGCCCATCGAAACCCGTCTTCAAGGTCCTGGTCGACGAAGCGCATCCCGAGGCCGCGAGCCGGCTTCCAGCCGAGATCGAAGGGATCCCGGTCGAGGTCGAGCTGACCGCGCCGGTGCGGGCGTTGAATTGTGTGACCTTCCCTGAGAGCGGTCTCCCGGCAGACTCGGCCGGGATCTAGAAGCGAGCCCAGGCAGCGCCCGTCCTCGGACGCCCAGCCTCGGTTGTCAGGAACCCCTCCGGCAACGGTACATATCTCCTAGAGCGCGAGGCGCTACAGGACATGACGCGGCACCGAAACCTGCGCCTGAAATGAGGTGTCGCACCCTGAGAATAAGAGCTTCGGTCCGTGCGGACGAGGGCGCTGGAACCACCTCGAACGGCTAGGCCTCACGGTCGGGCTGTCAGTTAGTCCAGTCGCAGCGGTACCTAGTCTCCTAGGCGCCAGGCGTTGCTGGGCTAGAAGGGGACGCCTCCAGAATGCGCTGGGAAGGAGGTGTCGTTCATGACCGTCAGAACTTCGGTCCGAGCCTGCGAAGGCCCCGGGACCACTTCGAACGGCTAGCTGACACGAGCCTCGCCGCCGGGGCAGCTGTGACTTGACCGAATGACGAAATCTCGGTAGGCTAAGCCAGCCTTTTGCTGACACATGAAGAGTAGATTCCTAGCACGGCTTGCTCGGCGGCTCGGCTCGCGTCGCAACAAAGAGGGGGGCCCGTCCAAGGCGGCGTACGATCGTGTCTTCGCATCATTCCTCAAGCGGCTCCCCAGCCTCGCTGCCGAGGTGGAGCGGAACAAGCAGCTTGCCGAGAAACGGTACTCCGAACTGGCGGAGGGGCCTGAAGCTCGGCGTGCCCTCGTCATCGCCAGTAGCAGACCCGCAACTCTCGTCGCATTCACCTACCGCTTGATCCAACATAGCTTCGCCGAGAGATTCAGGGACGTCGGGCGATCTCTTCACCTCGCGCGTCTGGCTTGCCGGACCGCCGAAGCGATCGGCGGCAGCGAATATCTGTCCCAACACTCTACGGCCGATTTGAACGCCGAGGCGCTACTCCACCTGGCGAACGCCCTCCGACTGAACTCGGACACGCTTGGCTGCGAGCAGACGCTGGACCGGGCGGAGAAGATGCTCCAGATCGGCACGGGTGATCGGTTCCTCCGTGCCGACCTGCACAGCTTCCGGGCCTCGCTGCGAGTGCGGCAACGCCGCATTGCCGAAGCTGGCGCGGAGCTGGACAGGGAGATCGCCGTTCGCAGGCTCCTGGACGATGAGAGGCGGGTTGGCGTCGCGCTGACTGACCGCGGAATTATCGCCTGCCACGCGGGAGACCTCGACGCCGCGTGCGAGTTTCTCAGGCAGGGAACCCTGCTGGCACAAGACGACAACTTGGCCCAGGTCGCCCTGATCAATCTCGCTGAGGCTCTCGCTCGCCGGGGGAAAGGCCTGGACGCCTGGACCGTGCTCTGCCGAACGGAGACCATCCACGCCCTCGCGGGCAACAACGACCTGACGCCCCAGATCAGGTGGACCAAAGGGCTCGCCTACCTGGCTCTCGACGAGTTCGGCGCCGCCGAAAGCGAGCTACGGGAGGTCCGCGGCATCCTCGTCGAGGCAGGACGTAGCCACTTCACCGGGAGCGTGTCCGTCGACCTCGCGTGTGCACTTGCGGCGCAGGGAAAGTATCGCGAGATCCAGCAGCTGGCCTCCGAGGCGCACCAGCTCTTTGCCGCAGAAGGGCTGGATCGACACGTGCTCGAATCGCTAACCTTGTTGAGAAAGGCGGCAGATGCCGAATGCCTGACCGCCGATTTTGCTGCTAAAGTTGCTACCTTCGTGGCCCGTTCGCGATACGATCGCAATCTCAGATTCGAGCACCCACTGCCGTGACGCCTCCTAGATCCGAAAATCCCCGTGAGCGCAAGGTGACGGCGCGCTTCACGGCCGACGAAGTGCAGCGCCTCGCCGACGAAGCGAAGCGGCGCGGCGAGCCGATCTCGTCGCTGGTTCGGGATCTCGTCGTCGCGACGATCGACGACGTGCAGGCGAAGCTCAAGGAGAGCGGCAAGCGATGACGGACGGTGCACCCAAGTTCGAGGAGCTGCTGCCGGCGCCCATTCGCGAGTGCATCGAGCCGCCCGACCGGGCTCGGAACGAGAAGATCACCGCCCGCTTCACGGACCGGGAGTACGAGCTGCTCGAGCGCTTCGCCGGCCAGCGTGAGGAAACCGTGACGGCGCTGGTCCGCAAGCTGGCGCTGGCGACGATCGATCAGGTCGCCGCGCGGCTCGGCTCCGAGTCGAAATAGCCCACTCTCGCGGCGCTTTCCGGACATTTTCAGGCCGCGGGGCCGAGTGTGCGAGAATTCGCAGGCAACGCTCTCGGAAACGAGTAGAGTCGAGGCTGTTGGACCTCGGAGCGCCCTTTGGATCGTAGACGTTTCCTCGCGGCTTTACCCGCCTGCGCCGCCTGCCTGGCAGGAGGCGGCCTCGGCGTCGTGGCGCTCCGAAGGCGCTCCGGAGAGACCGACCCGGTCATCGCGACCGTCCGTTCGCCGATCGATCCTCTGCGCGACGAGGGCGCGACGGGTCGGATCGCGCCCCATCCCGACGACAGCGACCAGCGGCTGCAGAAGATCAAAGAGTTCGACCGCACCTACGACGACGACTACTTCCTGACGCCGACCCAGATGCCGAGCCTGGAGTCGGCGGCCGCCCGGGTCGAGCGCGCCCAGGAGCTCGTCGGGCACGGCAACTTCAACCTGCTGTCGTTCGACAGCCTGCTGCGGTTCGCGGAAAACTACACCGAGATCGGCGCCTTCACCAAGGCGGAGCTCGAGCTGCTCGAAGAGCTGTTCTACAACGACGCCGGCCTCTACGGATTCTTCGGCGAGAAGGTGATCACCGACCTGACCGAGCGCATCCCGGATCGCGACGTCATCAAGATCGCCGGCAGCGGCCATTACCTGCTCAAGGGCGAGTCGCTCGAGCGTTTTACCCAGATCCGGCGCGACGTCGGAAAGTCGATCGCGCTGACCTCCGGGGTGCGAAGCATCGGCAAGCAGTACCAGCTGTTCCTGAGCAAGGCGGTCGAGACCGCCGGCAACCTGTCGCAGGCATCGCGCTCCCTGGCTCCGCCGGGCTATTCGTTCCACGCCCGCGGCGACTTCGACATCGGCAAGGCCGGCTTCGGGCTCGAGAACTTCACCGAGAGGTTCAGCGAGACCGAGGAGTTCCGCCGCCTGATCGACCTCGGCTACGTTTCGATCCGCTACACCGAGACCAATCCGTTCGGCGTGCGCCACGAGCCGTGGCACATCAAGATCGTCTGAGCCGGCGCTCGGCGAGCCGCGACGTCAGCTCGACCCAAGACGGGCGGCGACAGCGCTCGCGAACCGTGCCGGAGCATGGTCGACGCTGCCCAGGAACAGAACCGGCTCGATGAGCTCGAGCTCCGTCAGCACGAATCCGGCCCCGGTCTCGATCCCGTCCACCCGAGCGTAGAGCGGCTGCTCCGCCAGGGTGCCGAGCACCGCTCGGGCAGCGGCCTCGACGTCGGCCGGCGGCGTCTCCGCGGTCTCGCTGCCCCCGAACTCGCTCTGAACCCGGAACTCCCCCACCCGCGCCCGCTTGCGCACGGCGTGACTGAACCGCCCTTCGAAATACATCAGTGACCATTCGCCCTCAGTGATCACCTCAGTAACGAACGGCTGAACCAGCGCGCCGCCGTGGGCTGCCAGCCGAGCTAGACGGTCGGCGTCGGCCATTGCCTGCGCCCGGCCCGCCCGCCACGTCAGGAAGCTGCTGGCGCCCACGATCGGCTTGAGCACCACGTCCTCCCAGCCGGCGCGGTCGATCCGATCCAGCCAATCGGCCGGATCGTCGCCCTCCAGCCAGAGCGTCGGCACGGTCGCGACTCCGGCCGCCTCGAGCTCCTTCAGGTAAGTCTTGCGCGAGTTCCAGGCGATCTGCGACGCCGGGTTCAAGACCGGCGTACCCTCGGCCTCGACTCGAGCGGCCCAGGTCACGAACTCGTCAACGCGCTCGTGGTAGTCCCAGGGCGACCGGACGAGTACCGCGTTGCAGCTCGCCCAGGAAGCGGTGGGGTCGTCCCAGGGCGTGGCAACGACCTCGACGCCGGCGAGCAGATCGAGCATCAAAGCGTCGTCCGGCTGCGGCTCGGGGAACCTCCGGCAGGTTGCCACTCCTAGCCGCATCGGCCGCATCGGCCGCATCGTACCTCGATGGCCGTTTCCGGCCGTACTGAGCTACAGTATGCGCCGCGGAAGCGCTCGGGGGCTGG
>JAJCXP010000223.1 GCA_029263375.1 Acidobacteriota bacterium
AGGCCGCACGCTTCAGCCCGCGCAGGCTCTTGCTCGTCGAGCGCTCGGAGGCGGCGCTGTTCGAGAGCGACCGCAAACTGCGCGAGCTCTGGCCGCACCTCCAGATCGAGCCGCTCGTGGCCGACATCACCGACACGCCACGCATGCGCCGCATCCTGGAGGCGAACCGCCCGGAGGTGCTCATCCACGCCGCCGCGCACAAGCATGTGCCGATGATGGAGCTCCACCCCGACGAAGCGATCAAGAACAACGTGCTCGGTGTCGAGAGCCTGGGCGAACTGGCCGGCGAGACCGGCGTCGAGGCGTTCGTGCTCATCTCGACTGACAAAGCCGTGCGCCCATCTTCGATCATGGGCGCTAGCAAGCGCCTCGCCGAGCTGGTCTGCCAAGGGCTCGACGCCCGCTACCCGACCCGCTTTCTCGCCGTGCGCTTCGGCAACGTCATGGGCTCGGCTGGTTCGGTCATCCCGATCTTCCAGGAGCAGATCGAGCGCGGCGGCCCGGTCACCGTGACCCACCCCGAGATCCGCCGCTACTTCATGACCATCCCCGAAGCCGCTCAGCTGGTCCTGCAGGCCGGCGCCATCGGCAACGGCGGCGAGATCCTGATCCTCGACATGGGCGAGCCGGTGAAGATCGTCGACCTGGCCAAGGACATGATCGCGCTGTCCGGGAAAGATGACGTGCAGGTCGTCTTCAGCGGGCTCAGGCCCGGTGAGAAGCTGTTCGAGGAGCTCGAGCTGAAGGGCGAAGAGTGCCATCGGACACGCCATCCGAAGATCTTCGTCGGCCGGCTGCAGCCGGCTGCTCCGGGTGAGCTGGCGAACGCACTACGACGGCTCGACGCACAGGCCGCCGGAGGGGCGAACGGTCAGATCCGGATCAGTTTGCACGAGTTGCTGCCGGAGGCGCAGCTCGATCGGCGGTCGGAGTTGCGCGAGGAGCCCGCCGCGACCGCGCTCGCCAATGACGTCCTGGACACTGCGCTCCGACGTCGCCACGACCGCCTGCAGCCGAACTGATCCCAGCCCACTTCTCGTTGGACCCCGGCGTGTGAAATCCGCCGCTCCCCCTGTGGGGGTGTAACGTCGCATCGTTCGCGTGCGCCCAACCCACCGTGAGGAGACAGGCGGCATGGAAGATCCGGGCATCGGCGAGAGCATCCTTTTTCAGCCCCTGAAGATCGGCAAGCTCGAGGTGGCGGGTCGCGTGTTCAAGGCGGCAACGTCGGAGACCCGAGCTACCGAAGACGGCCTCGTCACCGAAGAGCTGCTCGAGTTCTACGAGCCCATCGCTCGCGCCGGCACGCCGCTCATCATCACCGGCAATATGTGGGTCCATCGAGGAGGTAGATCCACCGCCCGCCAGGTTGGCGTCGATCATGACGACAAGATCCCTGGCCTCCGGCGCTGGGCCGAGCTCACGCACCGTCACGGATCCAGGATCTTCGCGCAACTCAACCACTGCGGCCGCCAGGTCATTCCCGAGGCGATGGGGATGGACCATGCGCTGTCAGCCTCGAACGTCAAGGAGCTCTCGCTCGGAACCAAGCCCAGACCGATGACGTTGGTGGAGATCCGTGAGGTCGTCGCTGCTTTTGGCGCCGCGGCCTGGCGTTGCAAGGAGGCGGGCTTCGACGGCGTCCAGATCCACGCCGCCCACGGCTATCTGGTGAGTCAGTTCTTGACCCCGCACACCAATCGCCGCAAAGACGACTACGGCGGATCGTTCGAGAACCGGTTACGCCTCTTGATGGAGATCTACCGCGCCACTCGCGACCGAGTCGGCAGCGACTTCCCGGTCATCATCAAGTTGAATGGCTCGGACTCCCTGCCACTTCGAAAAGGGCTCAAGCCCGATGAACTGGTCGAGATCGCCCTCGCAATGGAGAAGGCAGGCCTCGACGGCGTCGAGGTCTCGATCGGCCATTACGAATCCGGGATGCCCGTGGTACGCGGCACCTTCGGACGCTTCTTTCGCGGGGTCATGTCGGACGGGACCGGGCACCAGCTCTCTACCTTTCGGCGGCTGGCCATGCGGATCGGCTGGCCGCTGTTCGCGCTCGTTTTCAACCTGCTCTGGTGGCACTACCAGGGCTTCAATCTGAAGTACGCCCGACGCTTCAAGAAGCACCTTTCAATGCCGGTAATCTCCGTCGGCGGGTTCCGGACCCGCCAGAAGATGGAGGAAGCGATCGCCGACGGCCTCTGCGACGCGGTGTCGTGCGCGCGCTCGATGGTCGCCGACCCACTGCTGTACGAACACCTCCAGACCGGCGAGACCGGTCCGCGCTGCGTGTTCTGCAACGCCTGCATCGCACGCGTCGGCGGGCAACCGGTCGACTGCTACCACCCGGAGGTTCGGGCGGCTAAAGACCGCTTGCTGGCCTGACCGTCTCGCAGACTCTTGGAGATGTAGGGCTTGCTACAGACCACGGCGAGTGGCCTCGAAACTCACGCCGTCTCGACGACCTGCTGCTCTCCGCCACCAGGCTTCTTGCCCCTGCCCGTGAGCCTTCGCAGACTGGCCCCCACCATCAGTCGCGCATCGTCGAAGAACGTATAGAAGACCGGGATCACCAAGAGCGTCAGCAGGGTCGAGGTCGTCAACCCCCCGATCAGCGTCAGCCCGAAGCTCTTGTACGAGAGTCCGATCGACGACGAGCCCTGGATCGTCAGCGGCACCATGCCGCCGATGGTCGTGAGCGCGGTCATCATGATCGGTCGGAAGCGGCGCTCGGCGGCTTTCAGGAGGGCTTCTGTGCGCTCGAGGCCCTGTTTTCTGAGTCGGGTCACATAGTCGACCAGCACGATGCCGTTGTTGACCACGACGCCGACCAGCAGGATCAGACCGACGACGCCGAGGAAGTCGATGTCGAGGCCCATCACGAAGTGGGCCCAGTAGACCCCGAGGCTGGCGAGCGGGATAGTCAGGATGATCGACAGCGGCAGGATGAAGCTCTCGAACAGGAAGCCCATGAGCAGATAGATGAAGATCACCGAGACCAGGCCGGCGAACTTCATCGAGGCGAGGTCCTCGGCCAGGGTCTCCATGCTGTCGGAGCCGCCGAAGGCCACGCCCTCGGGCAGGTCTAGTCCTGCGGTCATCACCCTCAGCCGCTCGCGAGCTTCCTCGGCCTCGTCGGCGTCGAGCTCGAGAGTGATGCTGCGGGACGTGCGCTTGTCCTCGCGGAAGATCCGCGTCGAGGAGGCGAGAAAGCGCGGCTCGGTGACCGAGGAGAGCGGCACGAAATCGTGCTCGCCGGCGGGAACCGAGAAATCCGCCAGCTCGTCGAGGGAGTCGCGATCCTGCTCGCGAAAGCGGACCGTGACCGGGATCTCCTTGCCGGCAGCGCGAAATCGCGGCAGGCTCTGACCCCGCAGGGCGTAGCCGACCACGGCCGAGACCACCATCGGGTTGATGTTCTGCGCCTGCATCCGCTCGCGGTCGAGCACCAGGGCCATCTCGCTCGGCGAGTCGTCGCCGGCCCTCTTGAGGCCGACCACGCCGGGCACCGTCAGGAACAGCTCTTCGAGGTCCGTGGCGACGGTCTCCAGCATGTTCGAGTCTTCGCCCTCGAGCCGGATGGTGTGGACCTTCTGGTCACGCTTGTCGTCTGCCTGGTTGTCTTCGCCGGTGTAGACCTTGACGCCTGCCTTCTCGGGCAGGAGATCCTGGACTCGCTTGGCGGCCTCCTGCGGAGTGACCTTGTTGGTGCGTGGGCTCTTGAACCACGCTTCCAACTCGCCGAAGGTCGAGCGGTGGAAGAGGAACCAGCCATCGAGGTCGAGCTCCTCGGCCAGCTCCTCGACCACCTTCTCGCTGGCGAGGAAGTACTCCTCGGCCTCCTTGAGGGTCGTGTTCTGAGCCAGCGTCACATTGAAGCGGAAGCTGCCCCGATCCTCCTCCTGCCCGTCCACGAACTCGACGGTCTGGAAGACGATGCCGCTGATCGCGAATACCGCGATCAGCACCAGGACCAGATCGAGGCGCCGCCGGAGGAAGACGCCCAGAAGCGCCGTGTAGCCCCGGTTCAGCAGCCCGAAGCTGCCGTCGTAGGCCTTCTTCAACCAGTCGAACACCACGTGCGCCTTCTCGTCGTTGCCGTTCTTGGGCAGCGTCATGTAGACCGACAGCGGGATGAAGATCAGCGCCACGAACAGCGAGCCGAGCAGCGCCACCGAGATCGGGATCGACAGCCGCAGCAGGAAGAACTGGCCCATCCCCTCGACCAGGGAGACCGGCAGGAAGACGATGATGGTGGTCAGGGTCGCCATGACAATCGCCAGCGCGATCTCGCCGGCGCCCTTGATGCAGGCGTCGCGGCGCGACATGCCCTCGCGGTGCAGGCGGAAGATGTTCTCGGCGACGACGACCGAGTTGTCGACCAGCAGGCCGACCGAGATCATCAGGGCGAGCAGGGTCAGGATGTTGAGCGATTCTCCGACGAAGTACATGGCCGTCAGCGCGACGACGATGCTGATCGGAATCGAGAGCGTCACGATCAGCGTCATCCGGAAACGCCGCAGGAAGAAGAACAGCACGAGGAGCGCCACGATGCCGCCGATGCGGCCCGAGTTGAGCAACGTCGAGAGTGATTCCATGATCACCTCACCCTGATCGAACAGGGTGGTGATGCCGATCACCTGCAGTCGCGGGTTGTCCTTCAGCTCTTCGACCACCGCGCTCACCCGCCGCGCCACTTCGAGCGCGTTGGCATCGCCCTCCTTGAGTACTCCCAGCGCCACCGCCGGCCGGCTCATCGCCCGCACGCGGTACTTCTTGTCCGGCAGGTCGTAGGTCACCGTGGCGATGTCGCGCAGCCGGACCTTGTCGCCGACCAGGCGGTCCTCGAGCTCCTCGATGCCGCTGTAGCGCGCCACCGAGCGCAGCAGCAGCTTCTTCCCGCCGTGCCGAACGTTGCCGCTCGACATCGTGAAGTTGTCGCCGCCCAGCTCCTGGGCCAGGTCGTAGATGTTGAGCCCCGAGGCGGCGGTACGGTCGCGATCGAGCTCGATCAGAATCTCTTTCTCCTCGAGGCCGTGGGCCTCGACATTGGCGACGCCGTCGATGCGCGAGATCGGCAGGATGATCTCGTCCTGGATCAAGTTGTAGACGTCGACGACATCCGGGTCGATCGCCAGACCGAGGAAATAGATCGGGATCCCCGAGGTGTCCTCTTTGAAAATGAACACCTGCTCGACGTCGTCGGGCATCACCAGGCGCGCCCGCTCGACGCGGTCGCGCGCCTCACGATAGGCGACGTCCATGTCGGTGCCTTGCTTGAACATCAGCGACACCATGCCGAAGCCGGTGCGGGCGTAGGAGTTGACCTTGCTGATTCCCGGTACGGTCGACAGCTCTTCCTCGAGCGGCAGGACCAGCTTGTCCAGCACCTCTTGCGCCGGGGCATCGCGCCACGGCACCTGGATCGACAGGTGGAGGCCCTGGAAGCCCGAGGGGAAGAGTTCCAGCGGAATGCTGAAGGTTGCGACCGAGCCCAGGACGACGATCGTCACCAGGATCATCAGGACGGTGATCCGGCGATCGAGCGAGAAGCGCGGCATCCCCGCCTGTTCCTTCGAGCGCTTCTCGTTTCGCGTCTTCATCGCATCCACTTCCTTCCGACTTGCGTGCAGTTCGTCATCGTGCCCCAGAGGGCAACGGTCCGGCCACCGCCTCGCCCGCTTCCCCGCTCGGCGTCTCTTCGCCAGCGAGGCTTCGGCGGAGGCGCTCCATCAGGACGTAGATCACCGGGATCACGAACAGGGTCAGGAGCGTCGAGACCACCAGACCGCAGATCACGGTGATCGCCATCGGCGTGCGCAGCTCGGCGCCGTCGCCGAAACCGAGCGCCATCGGCAGCAGGCCGAGCGTGGTGGTGGCGGTGGTCATCAGGATCGGGCGGAGTCGCACGCTGCCCGCATTCACCACCGCTTCAACGGTGTCGCTGCCTCTGCGCCGCAACACATTGATGTAGTCGACCAGCACGATCGCATTGTTGACCACGATACCCGCCAGCATGATCATGCCGAGAAACACCACGATCGATAGGCTGATGCCGAGCGCGTAGAGCCCGACCACCGTACCGAAGAACGCCAGCGGAATCGTGAAAAGAATGATCAACGGGTGGAGCAACGACTCGAACTGCGCCGCCATGATCACGTAGACCAGGAAGATCGACAGCGCCATCGCCAGGTAGAGACTGCCCCGGCTGCGCTCCCACTCCTCATTCTGGCCGGAGATGAAGAAGGTCGTCCCCGTCGGCCAGTCGACCGAGTTGAGCTCGGCCTTGATCGCTTCGACCGCGCTTCCCAGCGAGCCGGTGCCGATGTTGGCGTTGACCAGGGCCACCCGTCGACCGTCGATCCGGCGCACCTCGCTCGGCCCTTCGGCCAGCTCGACCGTCGCTACCGCCGACAGCGGTATCGACCGCTCGCCGCCCGGGTTGACGATCAGGCCGCGGACGTTGTCGACCGTCTCACGATCCAGCATCTCCAACCGGACGACGATCGGTATCCGGCGGTCCTTCATGTTGAACCGCGTCGCCTCGAAGCCGAGCACCTTGTCGCGCACCAGGCGAGCGACACCACCGGGGTTCAGGCCGTAGCGCGACAGCAGATCGCGATCGTAGACCACCTGCACCTCGGGGGCGCCGCGCTGCATGGTGGTCTCGACGTCCGCCAGCTGCGGCATCGAGGCCATGGTGAGCTTCACCAGCTCGGCCTGCCGGCGCAGCAGCACCAAGTCGTCGCCGTGCACCTCGACCTCGATCGGCGACTTGAAGCTGAACAGAACCGGCCGCGTAACCCGCGCGTCGAGGTCCGGAATCTCGGCGAACCGCTTGCGCAGCCGCCCGATCACAAGGTCTTCGACTCTCGGATCGGCGTGGTCGAGCAGCACCTTGAAGCGCGCCGTGTGCTCGCCCTCGTCCGAGCGATTCGAGTTGGCGGCGTCGTAGCCGACCGTTACCAGCAGCGAGCGCAAGTGCTCCTTCTCCTCCAGGATCGCGGCCTCTACCGGCGCCACGATCGCCTCGGTCGCTTCGATCGGCGTCCCGACCGGCAGCGCGACCTCGATCGTGAACTCTCCCTGGCGCACCTCGGGCAGAAGCTCACTGTCGAGCTCGGTCGCGGTCCAGCCGGTCGCGAAGAAGCAGACGCCCACCAGGATCAGGATCACCACCGGGTTGCGCAGCGCCCAGCCGAGGGCTCCCGGATACCCGGCGTGCAGACGATCCAGGGTCCAGCGCGTGGCGTAGAGCGGCACGGCGACGAGCCAGCCGAAGAGGCGGCCGAACACAGGGCGCAGAAGACGTCCGAGCCCCACCAGGCCCAGGAAGAGCGCCAGCAGCAGCTTGCCGACGATCTCGAAGAGCGTCCCCAGGACCAGTCGGAGCATCAGATAGACGACGATCAGCGGATAGGCGACGAGGCGTGCAACCCGGCCGAGAAGTCCGCGCCGCCGGTCGCCGGCTGCCCGGAACGCACCCCAATCGGCGCGGGTCGCCTGCCAGCTCAGGTAGCGCCGCCAGGCGATCTCGCGCGACCCCTCCGCGACCGCTTTGACGCCGCCGCGGCTGGCGAGCATCGGGATCAGGAACAGGGCGACCACCAACGCGGCAAGGAGGGAGATCACCACCGCCAGCCCGAGGTCACCGAAGGCCTGGCCGGCCACGCCCTCGACGAACACCATCGGGAAGAAGACCGCGATCGTCGTCAGGGTCGAAGCGACCACGGCGCCCCGCACCTCGGTCGTGCCGCGATCGGCGGCGGCGCGCAATTCGTCGCCCTCCTCGCGACAGCGGAAGATCGATTCCAGGACGAC
>JAJCXP010000224.1 GCA_029263375.1 Acidobacteriota bacterium
ATTCTGAGCAGTCGCGACGACATCGAGGTGGTGGCGATCAACGACCTGTTCGACAATGAGCAGCTCGCCTATCTGTTGCGCTACGACACCGTCATGGGGGTGTTCGAGGAGACCGTCTCGGTCGACGACGACGCCATGTACGTCGGCGACGAGAAGGTTGTGATGACATCGGAGCGGGATCCGGCCAAGGCACCGTGGGGCGACCTCGGCGTCGACGTGGTGGTCGAGTCGACCGGAGTGTTTCGGACCCGTGGGCCGCTCGAGAAGCACCTTGCCGCCGGCGCCGGTCGAGTCGTCCTGACCGTGCCGCCGAAGGAGCCGATCGACGCGATGATCGTGGTCGGCGTGAACGAGGGCACGCTCGAGCCGTCACATCGCATCGTCTCGAACGCCTCGTGTACGACCAACTGCCTGGCGCCGCTAGCCAAGATCCTCGACGACAGCTTCGGCATCGAAGAGGGGTTGATCACGACAGTCCACGCCTACACCAACGGTCAGCGACTGGCCGACGTGCCGCACAAGAGCCTGCGACGCAGCCGGGCGGCGGCGGTCAACGTCATCCCGACCACGACCGGTGCGGCGCGTGCGGTGGGTAAGGTTCTGCCGCATCTGAACGGTAAGCTCGACGGCATGGCGATCCGCGTGCCCGTGCCCGACGGCTCGATCGTCGACCTGTCAGTGCGCCTGCGCAAGCGGGCGAGCGTCGAGGAGATCAACGATGCGGTGCGCGTTGCCGCCGAGGGGCCGATGGCGCGCCTGGTGCAATATTCGGAGGACCCGCTGGTGTCGAGCGACATCATCGGTAATCCACACTCCTCGATCTTCGATGCGCCCTCTACCGCCACCGAAGGCAACGGGTTCGCCAACGTCATCTCCTGGTACGACAACGAGTGGGGTTACTCGAATCGGGTGGTGGATCTGATCGCGCTTCTGGCCGAATTGGACTGAGCGCGACGAGTGGGCCTCCGGATCTCCAGGGCAGTCGCGAATCGGATCCTTCGATCCGGTCTCGTGATCGACCCGGGCGCGCCGCTGATCCTGCGCGATGCACGCGCGGCGCGCGAGCTCGCCGCGAGCCTGAGAGACGAGGCTGCGGAGGGCGGCGAGACACCGGAGAGCGAGCGGGTCTCGGCGGGGCGACTGCGGGCCGCCGTCGAGCTCGCTTCCTTCCTGAGGCGGCGACTCGAAGCCTACTTTGCGGCGGATCCCGAGGCAGCTGAGCGTTTGCTCAGCGGGCTCGAGCGGCGGCTGGGCCGGGAGACCGTTCAGCGCGCACTGGCTGCGCTCGCGCGGGAGCTACAGCTAGCGGTGGCCCCGAGCGACCAGACAGACGCGGCCGCGGGACAACTGCCGGCAGACGCGTCGAGATCGGCGCTCGAAGAGCTCGTGCTGCTCTACGCGTTGTCGGCGAATCCCGAGACCGCGTCGGTTAGCCGAGCGCTCCATGGCGACTCGTTCGGCCCCGACGTGCCTCTCGACTCCCTGTTCGAGGAGCTCGGAGAGGAGCTCGAAGCGGCGCCGGCGCTCGACGAGCGCGGTTCGTGCCTGCGCGACTCCTTGCTGGCGGCGGCGACCTCAGCCGACTCGCTGCCCGACCAGCTTCGCTACGTCCTCGACGAGTGGCAGGAGCTCGACGGAGCGGAACGAAGCGGTCTGCTGAGCGGGCTCGACCTGATCTCCGAAGAGAACGCACCGCGCTTTCCGCCCGGACCCGGACCGGTCGAGATCCCGGAATATCTCGACCTCGAGGAGGAATCGGAGTACTACAGCCTCGATCTGCACTGGATGGAGCCGCTGGTGTTGATCGCCAAGAACAGCCACGTCTGGCTGGACCAGCTGTCCGGGCGCTACGGCCGCGAGATTCACCGCCTCGACCAGATCCCGGACGAAGAGCTCGAGCGGCTGAGCCGGCAGGGGATCGGCGGGCTCTGGCTGATCGGCATCTGGGCGCGCAGCCCGGCCTCGGCTCGTATCAAGCGGCTGATGGGAAATGACCAGGCGCTCGCCTCGGCCTATTCGGTGCGCGACTACCGGATCGCCGCCGACCTGGGCGGACCGGAGGCGGCCGCCGAGCTCGCTGAACGCGCGGGCGAGCGGGGTATCCGGCTGGCCGCGGACATGGTTCCGAACCACATGGGACTCGACTCCAAGTGGCTGATCGACCACCCCGAGCGTTTCCTGTCGTCGGAGCACTGTCCGTTCCCGAGCTATACGTTCGACGGTCCAGACCTGAGTCCCGAGCCCGAGGTCGGCATCTTTCTCGAGGACCACTACTACGACCGGACCGACGCCGCAGTGGTCTTCAAGCGTCTGGATCGCCGGACCGGCGAGTGCCGCTACGTCTACCACGGCAACGACGGCACCAGCACGCCGTGGAACGACACCGCTCAGCTCGACTACCTGAATCCCGAGACCCGCGAGGCGGTGATCGCCACCATCCTCAGGGTGGCCAAGGCGTTTCCGGTCATCCGGTTCGACGCCGCCATGACCCTGGCCCGGCGCCACGTGAGGCGACTCTGGTTCCCCGAGCCGGGGGCCGGCGGGGCGATCCCGTCGCGCTCCGATCACGCCCTGTCAGCGGACGACTTCGAGCGCGCCATGCCGACCGAGTTCTGGCGCGAGGTGGTGGCGCGGGTGGCCCACGAGCGTCCCGATACGCTCCTCCTGGCCGAGGCGTTCTGGCTGATGGAGGGCTACTTCGTTCGCTCGCTCGGCATGCACCGAGTCTACAACAGCGCTTTCATGCATCTGCTGCGCGACGGCGAAACCGCCAAGCTGCGGGCGATGATCGAGGAGACCCTCGCCTTCGATCCCGAGATCCTCAAGCGGTTCGTCAACTTCCTCAGCAATCCCGACGAGGAGACCGCGATCGAGCAGTTCGGCGCTGGCGATCGCTACTTCGGCGCGTGCACCGTCCTGGCGACCCTGCCTGGCCTGCCGCTGTTCGCCCACGGCCAGTTCGAGGGGCTGTCTGAGAAGTACGGGATGGAGTTCAAGCGCGCGCGCCTGGACGAGCGGCCGGACTCGGCAGTTGAGCAGCGCCACCGCCGCCAGATCCAGCCGCTGCTGCGCCGAAGGAGCCAGTTTGCAGGCGTCGGTGGCTTCCGGCTGCTGACGATGCGCGCTTCTGACGAGGCCGCTGCGGGTCGAGTCCTGGCGTACGCGAACGGCGCCGGGACCGAACGCAGTCTGGTGGTCTTCAACAACTCGGCGGAGCCGGTGATCGGGTCACTGAGCGGTATCGACGGGTTCCTGGAGGCCGATTCCGATTCGGTCTATCGCTGCCGTGACCTGACCACCGGCAAGAGCCACCTGTGCGAAGCTGGCCCACTGGGAGAGCAGGATCTGCCGGTGAGCCTCGGACCGTACGAGACGCGCGTCCTGGTCGACTTCCGGCCGGTCCTCGAGGCGGTCCAGGAGCAGTACCGGATGGTGGCCCGGCGGCTGAGCGGTCGTGGGGCGCGCAGCCTGGAGCTCGAGCTCGAGCTGCTCGAGCTGGTACCGTTGATCGAGGCCGGCGCGGCGTACGCCGCCGCGTGTTCCGCCGGCCGGCGAGTCAGCGCCGAACGGCGGGCGGTCGAAGCTGCGGCCGCGGCGCTCGAGCCACGCTACGACCGGACTCTCGTACGCGCCGGCCTGGCCCGCGCCGAGGCGTGTCGCAGCCTCGAGAAGTCGGTCGGCAGGCTGCCCTGGCCGGCTACGGAGCGGATGCAGGACGCCCGTCGGCGGGCGATCGCCCAGGTCGCGCGCGACGGTGCCGGCGGGTCGTTCCTGAGGGCGCTGTCGACACTCGAGGCACTGCGTGCCGTCGTCGGCGAGCCGGTAGATGAGAATGTCTGGCAGCGGGCGGCGGAGGAGCTTCTAGAGCTCGTCGCCCCGCGCGCAGTCGGAGAGGAGGCCGGCGGGGCGCGCATCCTGCCGCTGGCGGTCGAGTCGGCATGGTTGACGCCGGCCGAGCCGCCCGGGCGGGCGGAGTTGCGTGACCTGCTCAAGCTCTGGGTCGAGCGTCCCGATGCCGGCCGCCTGCTTGGACTCAATCACTACGACGGCGAGGATTTTGTTCGTCGCGAGGAGCTCGAGACCGTGCTCAGGTGGCGTGGCCTGACCGGTCTTTGCGGCTGGCTCCTTTCCCCGGAGTCGGAGGGACGCGACGAGCGGGCGCTCGGCTGGATCGAAGCGAGCGAGCTCCTCCTGCCGCTGTTCGCCAACGCGGGCTACGCTGTCGGCCCAGTGCTCGATCGACTGCTCAAGAAGCCTGTCGCAAGAGCCGGCGCCGGACGCGGAAAAGCCAGGTCCAAAGGCGGCAGAGCTCGCGGCCGCAGGCGCCGCCGGACCAATCGATCCAAGTGAGCTCGTTGTCCTGGCAGTAGGCGTTGTTGTTGCCGAGCTGGCTCCGACCGAACTCGTCGCCGTGAGCGAGCATCGGAACGCCGTGGGCGAGGGCGAGCAGGGCGGCCATTCGGCGGATCGCGCGCCGACGGCGCTCGAGTATGGCGGGATCCTCGCTCGGCCCCTCGACGCCGTGATTGAAACTGATTTCGTGGGCGTGTCCGTCACGGTTGCCCTCTCCGTTGGCCTCATTGTGGCGCCGGTCATACGCCACCACGTCGGCGAGGGTGAAGCCGTCGTGGCTGGTGACGTAGTTGACGCTGACCGAGGTGCCCCGGCGCTGAGGCGGAAACAGGTCCGGGCTGCCTGCGAGCCGGGATGCGACCCGGGCGCAGCCCGAGGTCGACCGGATTCCGCATTGACGGGCCTGGTCGCGAAAGCGATCGTTCCACTCCCTCCATCCTGGAGGGAAGTGGCCGAGCTGGTGCCCTTGGGGACCGAGGTCCCACGGCTCCGCGATCAGCTTGACCCGGCTCAGGACGGGGTCGGCGGCAAGCTCGCGAAAGAACGGACCAGCAGACTCGAAGAGGCCGCTCTCGCCCCGTCCGAGGGTGACCGCCAGGTCGAAGCGGAAGCCGTCGACGTGCATTTCGTCGACCCAGTAGCGGAGACAGTCGTGTGCAAGACGCCGGACCACCGGACGGCCGAAGTCGAGGGTGTTACCGCAGCCGGTGAAGTCGACGTAGCGACTGGCGTCGCCGGGCTCGAGGCGGTAGTAGCTGCGGTTGTCGAGCCCGCGCAAGGAGAGTGTCGGTCCCCCGGCGTCGCCCTCGGCACTGTGGTTGAAGACCACGTCGAGCAGCACTTCGAGGCCCGCCGCGTGTAGCGCACGGACGGCCTCTTTGAGCTCCGAGACCGGATCGGGACCGGCGGCGTAGCTCGCCTGGGGCGCGAACCAGGCCAGCGGGTTGTAGCCCCAGTAGTTGGTCAGCCCGCTCTCGACCAGATGCCTCTCGGTGAAGTGCTGCTGGACCGGCAGAAGCTGGACCGCGGTCACGCCGAGCGCCAGCAGATGTTCGACGACTGCAGGGTGGCCGAGGCCGAGATAGGAGCCCCGCTCCTCGACCGGGATCGATGGGTGAAGGCGAGTCAGGCCCTTGACGTGCGCCTCGTAGACCACGGTGTCCTCCCACGGAGTCCCTGGGAAGCGGTCGCCACGCCAGTCGAACTCTGAAGCGACGGTCACTGCCCGGGGAGTTACCGCGGACGTGTCAGAGCCGTAGCGTCGCGGATCGAGGTCGGCGTGCCATGCGGTAGGGCCGCTGACCTGACGGGCGTATGGGTCGAGCAGCAACTTGGTGACGTCGAAACGCTGACCCCGGCTGGGCGCGTACGGCCCGTCAGCTCGGAGAGCGTAACGAACGCCGGCCCCCAGCCCGGCGACGAAGATCTCCCAGACGTCGTCATCGCCGCGCACCATGGGCAGTCGCCGTTCATCATGGTCGTCACTCTCGAAAAGGCAGAGGAACAGCTGCTCGGCGCCCTCGGAGTAGGCTCGGAATCGAGCGCCGTCCGCTTCCATGGTCGCGCCCAGCGGCGAGCCTTGCGCGCGACCGCTCATTCGTGCGCGATCGGCTCGCCGTCGCCCGCGGCGGGCAGCCTCCCCGAGGCTTCGGTGAGCCGGCGCAGGCGAGCTGTCGTCTCTGGATCCGGCAGCCGGGAGAGACGCCATTCCCAGTTGCCCTCCGGCGT
>JAJCXP010000225.1 GCA_029263375.1 Acidobacteriota bacterium
GGCCGACCTCGAGCCCGGGCAGAGCTTCAACACCGCTCTCCACTTCGACTTCGACACGCGCGAGCCGCACGGTCGTCTGCAGGTCGAGTGGCGCCGTCGCGGTGAGTCGATCTACCTGTCGATCCCGGCACCCGCAGAGCATTACCACCTGCGGCCGCGAGGCGGCGAGCTCCGGCTGCCGCCCGATGTGCGAGTCCTGCTGCCGCTGGGCAAGGCCGAACGCGGCGCCCGGCTGTTCGCCGGCGCCGGCTGCGCCGCCTGCCACGGCGCCATCGAGCTCCCTGGATCCAACAATGTCGGGCCGCACCTGGCCGCGATCGGCTCGCTGGGCAGCGATCGCATCGAGGGCGTGCCGGCGGCCCAGTACATCTACGAATCGATCATCGCTCCGAACGATTTCATCGCCCCGGAGTGCAGTAACGGCCGGCCGTGCTCGGAGCCGAGCGCCATGCCCGAGTACGCGAGCCTGATGACGCCGCGCGACGTGGCCGACCTGATCACCTTCCTGATGGAGCAGCAAGGATGAGCCAAGCAGTACGTTCGATCTCGGCCGCGATCATGATTGCGGCAGCGCTGCTGGCGGTCGGCTGTGCGCCGTCCCAGCAGTTCAACGGCCAGCTACTCGACGGCGGCGCCGAGCCGCCCAGGCTGGTCGGCGTCAATTGGGACGCCAAGCCGTTCGATCTCGCCGACCTCGAGGGATCCGTGGCGGTCGTCTTCTTCGGCTACAGCTACTGCCCCGACGTGTGTCCGCTCACCCTGGCCAAGATGAAACAGGTCGTCGGCAAGCTGGGAGACCGGGCAGACGAGGTCGCGGTGGTCTTCGTCTCGGTCGACCCGTATCGCGACAGCGTCGACAAGCTCGCCGACTACGTGCCGAACTTCGATCAGCGCTTCTACGGGCTACGCCTCGAGCAGGAGCAGCTCGACGCCGCCCAGGAGGAGTTCGGCCTCGCCGTGCAGTACGGCCAGCCCAAGGACGGGCCCAGCAGCGACAGCTTCTACTACGTCGATCACACCGGCAGCTACTACCTCTTCGACCGCTCCGGCGCCCTCCGTCTGCGGCACCCGCCGAACGCCACCGTAGACGAGATCCTGCCCGACCTCGAGGCCCTTCTGGCGAGTTAGCCGATTCTCCATAAGTATTGACCACAGTGCATTTGCTTCACTTGACACCGACTCGGATGCTATGATGGCGGCTCCTCCGATCGTCTGGATCGGACATTGCTGTTTCTGCCCCAGGTCGTCGTCCGAGTCGTGAGCAAAAATACACCTCCAGAGGAAACCCTCACCTCGTGGAAGGAGATCGCCTCCTACCTCGGGCGGAGCGTGCGCACCGTTCGCCGCTGGGAGGCAACTGAGGGACTGCCGGTTCGCCGGCACCTCCACCAGAAGGCGAGCACGGTCTTCGCGCACCGGACCGACATCGACGAGTGGCAGAAGGCGCGCTTGGCCGGCCTGAGTCTGACTGAGGCCAGTTCTGAGGAGCCGAGTGGGATCGCGAGCCCCGCGCCCGTTGAACCGCTGCGCCGCTTCGTCGCGGCGGCCGCACTGATCACCATCGGACTGGCGGCCGGCTGGTTCGCGCGCGGTTGGTTCGAGGCCAACAGCGTCAACGCTGGCGATCTGACGTCGCAGGGCACGGGCAATCTCGAATCCGTACTCAACCGCGCGCTCGAGCGCGACATCGTCGACGGCGCGATCCAGCTGTGCCGCGACAACCAGCTCGACAACGAGTGCCTGCTGCTGCGCGAGAGCGTCGCCCAGCTCCGGCCCGACAGCTTTCGGGCCAACTACGACGCCGCCTACGCATTGGCGGCTCACGGCGCGGATCTCGAGCGCGCTTCGACCTATGCCGAGCGTGCGAGCGAGCTCTTGACCGATCGGGTGGTCTCCGAGGATGCCGAGGCCGCCGCCTGGATCCTGCTCTTCGAGGCGCGCCGGCACTGGGCCAACGGCGCCGCCAGTGCGTCCCTCGAGAGTGCCGCAGAGCTCGAGGAGTCGCTCGAGTCCTGGCCGCCCCGCCTGCGCAACCTCCTGGCACGAGACTTCGGAACCCTGGCCCTGGGCCTGGGTCGGACCGAGACCGCTCGCACCTGGTTCGAGCGCATCTCGGATCTCGACTATCAGCACGAGATGCTGGCGTGGCATCTGTTCGCCGCCGGCAAGGGGCCTGAGCTCAAGCGTCACCTGCGCGAGAAGATCGACTATCGCGAGCCGTTCACGGCCGTGCTGCTGGCCATGGTCGGCGAGCACCAGCAGGCGCGCGAGGTCATCGATCGCACCCAGGGCTCACAGCTGTCACCGCAGCTGACCGGACTCGGTCGCGGAGCGATCCTGTTCTTCGAAGGGAAGGTCGACGAGGCGACCGCGACGCTCGAAACTTCGTTCGAGAGTCTGTCCGGCTCGGGCCATCCGCTCTACTTCGCCGGCTCCGACATCCTGGCGATGGCGCGCCACAAGCGAGGCGATCTCGAGCAGGCGATCGGCGCGCTGGAGATGACCACCCGCCAGCGTGACCGGGCCATGTTCTCGTCGGCCGGTCTGCTATGGGTCAAATGTCAGTCGCGCCTGTCGAGCTACTACCAGGAGGCCGGGCTCGACGGCGAGCGCCGGGCGACCGACGACGAGCTGCTGGCGCGACTCCGGTTCGCCGACCAGAGCTTCCCGGTGCTGAGCGACATCAGCACGCGCGGCCTGT
>JAJCXP010000226.1 GCA_029263375.1 Acidobacteriota bacterium
ACACGCCTTCGGTGCGAAAGTCCTGATCGATCAGCATGATCAGCGCGGTGCCGCCGCGCAGCACCGCCAGCAGGTGGCGCACCGAGCCCGACTCGCCCCGATGCACGAGCCGGGTTCCGAAGGTGCCGCGGAGGTCGGTCAAGAGCGTCTCGAGAACCTCCTCCTTGGCCTTCCGAACGATTGCGGCGAGCGTCACACCGCGCCGATGGAACGCGGTCGGCAGCAGCTCCCAGTTACCGCAGTGGCCGGTGACGAGGACTACCGGCCGGCCGCTGGCGAGCGCTTGTTCGGCGTGCTCGAAGCCCTCGACGTCGACCCGATCGTAGAGCTCGTCGGCGCCCCGTCCGGCCACGTGAAGCAACTCAGCCGCGCCCATGAGCTGCTGGCGAAACGCTTCGCGCGCGATCGCCTTGCGCTCGCCGGGCGGCATCTCCGGGAAGGCGATTGCGAGGTGGTCCAGTGCGCGCCGGCGATTGACCCGGCTGGTGAGCCAGGCGATCTCGCCGCACCAGCGTCCGAGGCGCTGGACACCGCCCCAGGTGAAGAGCCGCGCGGTCAACCGCACCAGCGCCAGGATCGGGCGCCAGACGTGCGTCCGGATGCTGCGGAGCCGGCTGCGGTCCATCAGTCGTCGAAGGTAAAGGCCGCGAGTGCGCGCTCCCAGTCGCCGCGCGCTCTGAGCAGCCGCTCGACCGTCTCGCGCACGGCGCCCGCGCCGCCGGCGGTGTCGAGCACCTGGTGGACCACCGCGCGGACCTCGGCGGCGGCGTCGGCAGGCGCGAAGCTCATTCCGGCCCGGCCCAGCACGCGCAGGTCGGGCAGGTCGTCGCCGACGAACGCCACCCGGCGGGCGGTGGTGCCCTGTTTCTTGAGGAAGGTGTCGAAGTCCGCGCTCTTGTCGGTCGAACCCTTGATGACGACGTCGAAGTCGAGCTCGCCGGCGCGGCGATCGAGCGCCGGCGACGAGCGGCCGGTCAGTGCACCAACCTTGAGGCCGGCGCTCTGGGCGAGCCGTATGCCCATGCCGTCACGGGTGTTGAAGCGCAGGAACGCGTGACCCCAGCGGTCGTAGAACAGGCCACCGTCGGTCATCACACCGTCGACGTCGAGCAGCAGCCACTCGAGCTCCGCCGCCCTGCGGGCCAGCTCTTCGTCGCTCAGGATGGTCAAAACATCTCCAGACGCCAGAGGTCGTGGATGTGGACGATGCCCTGCGGACGGCCGTCGTCGTCGCGCACGAACAGCGACGTGATGCGGCGCTCCTCCATCCGCTGTAGCGCGGCAGAGGCGACCTCGTCGGCGGCGATCGTCTGCGGCGCGGCGGTCATGCAGTCGCCGGCGGTCGCGCTGAGCAGGTCGTCGCCGCGCGCCAGGTGGCGGCGGATGTCGCCGTCGCTGACGCAGCCAGCCAGGCGTCCGGCCGCGTCGACCACCGCCGTGATGCCCATCGACTTGGCCGAGATCTCGCGACTGACCTCCCGCATCGGCGCATTGAGCGCCACGCTCGGCAGGTCGTCGCCGCGGTGCATCAACTCGCTCACGCAGAGCAGGCGCTTGCCCAGCTCACCGCCGGGGTGCAGCCGCGCGAAGTCCTTGTCGGTGAAGCCCTTGGCGTCGAGCACCGCCATTGCCAGCGCGTCTCCCATCGCCAGCGCCGCGGTGGTCGAGGCGGTCGGCGCCAGGTTGAGCGGGCACGCTTCCTTGTCGATCGCCACCGGCAGATGCAGATCGGCGAGCTTGGCGAGCGGACTGTCCGAATTGCCGGTCATGACGATCAGCTGCACGCCGAGCCGGCGCACAGTCTCGACCAGCCGCAGGAGCTCGGAGGTGGCGCCCGAGAACGAGGCCGCCAACACCACGTCGCCGGCGGCCAGCATGCCGATGTCGCCATGGACCGCCTCCGCCGGGTGCAGGAAGAGCGCCGGTGTGCCGGTGGAGGAGAAGGTCGCGGCGACCTTCTTCATGATCAGCCCGCTCTTGCCCATGCCGGTGCACACCACGTGGCCGCCGCAGGCGGCGAGTAGCTCGACCGCCTGGTCGAAGCTCTCGTCGAGCTGATCGATCAGCCCGGCGACGGCGTCCGACTCGGTGCGCAGAACCCGCCGAGCGATCTCACGGGCGGAGTGCGAGGCGGGGTCGCTCAAGCACTGACCTCCACGGCTCCCCGGATCGAGCGCAGCGACGCGAGCAGCGCCTCGGCGCGCTCCGGATCGAGCTGAGTTGTGCTGTCCGAGAGCGCTGCCGGCGGATCCAGGTGCACTTCCAGATAGACGCCATCGGCCCCGGCCGCCACCGCGGCGCGCGCCAGCGGCTCGGCGAACTCGCGCTGGCCGCCGGTCGATGAGCCTGCGGCGCCCGGCAGCTGCAGCGAGTGGGTGACGTCGAAGAGCACCGGCACGCCTTCACGGTGCAGGATCTCGAAGCTCCTCATGTCGACCACGAGGTTGCGGTAGCCGAAGCTCGAGCCGCGCTCGGTGACGCTCACCCGATCGTTGCCGGTCGAGCGCGCCTTCTCGACCGAGTGCAACATGTCCTCGGGCGCCAGGAACTGGCCCTTCTTGATGTTGACCGGCCGGCCGGTGCGGGCGGCGGCGACGATCAGATCGGTCTGGCGGCAGAGGAAGGCCGGTATCTGAAGCACGTCGCAGACCTCGGCGGCGGCGGCGCACTGGTCGGGCAGGTGCACGTCGGTCAGCAGCGGCAGGCCGCTCGCCGCCCGTGCGGCGCCCAGGATCCGCAACCCCTCCTCGAGGCCGGGTCCGCGAAAGCTGTCGATGGAGGTGCGGTTCGCCTTGTCGAACGAAGCCTTGAAGATCATCGTGTGAGCTCCGCGGCGGGCGATGTCGCGAACCCGCTCGGCGGTGGCGACGGTCTGCTCTTCGCTTTCGATGACGCACGGTCCGGCGATGGCGGGGAAGCCGTCACCACCGATCTCGATACCGTCAGCGAGCTCGAACCGCGCGACAGTCCGAGCCGCTGGCGGTCCTTCATCAACGCCCGTCTTCGGGCGTGACCCTGGGCTCAAGCGGTCTCCTCGGCGAACGTGATCTGCTCCCGCTCCTTGGCCCGCTCCGGGTCTTTGCGCCGCGCCTGCTCCGCGAGCGCCGCCTTGATGTAGGAGACGAACAGCGGGTGGGGAGCGGTCGGCTTCGACTTGTACTCTGGATGAAACTGACACCCGAGGAACCACGGATGGTCCGGCAGTTCGACCATCTCGACGAACTTGCCGTCGGGGCTCATGCCGGCCACCTTGAGACCGGCCGAGGTGAGCGCCTCCAGGTACTGCTGGTTGACCTCGTAGCGATGGCGATGGCGCTCGCTGATCTCGGTCTTGCCGTAGATCTCGTGCGCGAGCGTGCCTTCGGTGAGCCGGCAGGGGTAGGCGCCGAGGCGCATCGTGCCGCCCAGATCCTCGACCCCGAGCAGGTCGCGCAGCATGTAGATCACCCGGTCCTGCGCCTCGGGATCGAACTCCGACGACGTCGCGCCGGGGATGTTACAGACGTTGCGCGCGTACTCGATCACCATGCACTGCAGGCCGAGGCAGATGCCGAAGAACGGCACGCCGCGCTCACGCGCGTAGCGGATTGCCCGGATCTTGCCCTCGGTGCCGCGCGGTCCGAAGCCGATCGGCACCAGCAGACCGTCGACGTCAAAGACCTGCTGCGGCCAGCTGCCGGTTTCGATCTCCTCGGCGTCGACGTAGACCAACTCGACGCGGGCGCCGTTGGCGATGCCGCCGTGGATGAGCGCCTCGTTGAGGCTCTTGTAGGAGTCGGGGAAGTCGACGTACTTGCCGACGATGCCGATCCGCACGTGGTGCCGCGGGCTCTTGGTGCGGCTGACCAGGTCCTCCCAGCGCGACATGTCGCGCTCGTAGTGCGGCAGGTTCAGGATCTCGAGCAGCGCCTCGTCCAAGCCCTCGCGACAGAAGGTCAGCGGCACTTCGTAGATTGTCTGGACGTCGCGGGCCGCGATCACATGGGTCGATGGCACGTTGCAGAACAGAGCGATCTTCTTCTTGACATCGTCGGCCAGCGGACGGTCGCAGCGGCACAGCAGCACGTCGGGCTGGATGCCGATCGCACGCAGCTCGCGCACCGAGTGCTGGGTGGGCTTGGTCTTGACCTCGTCCGAGGTCGGGATGAACGGCACCAGCGTCAGATGGAGGTTGGCCGCGTTGTTGCGCCCGAGCTCGATCCGGAACTGGCGGATCGCTTCGAGGAACGGCAGCGACTCGATGTCGCCGACCGTGCCGCCGATCTCGACGATCACCACGTCGACGCCGTCCGCGAGGCGCTTCATCGCTGCCACGATCTCGTCGGTGATGTGCGGGATCACCTGCACCGTGTTGCCCAGGTAGTCGCCGCGGCGCTCCTTGTTGATCACCGTCTCGTAGATCTTGCCGGTGGTCGTGTTGTGGCGCTTGCTGGTGACCGCGTTGGTGAAACGCTCATAGTGCCCCAGGTCGAGGTCGGTCTCGGCGCCGTCGTCGGTCACGAACACCTCGCCGTGCTGGTAGGGCGACATAGTGCCCGGGTCGACGTTCACGTACGGATCGAGCTTCATCAGGGTCACCGTGAAGCCGCGAGATTCCAATATCGCGCCGACCGATGCCGCCGCCACGCCCTTGCCCAGCGACGAGATGACGCCGCCCGTGATGAAGATGTACTTGGTTGCCATCAGCTGTCGTCTCCTACGAAAGACGTGACTTTCCTGTGCTCGCCACTTTCTTCCTGCATTTTGTTGAGGATTTCTTCGACCTTCGCGAGGTCTTGCATTGTATCCACGCCCAGCCACGAGCGCTTGGTGGTCAGGACCCGAATCCTGATCCCGTTCTCCAGGGCTCGTAGCTGCTCGAGCGATTCCGCCAGCTCGAGCGGGGTTTGATCGAGAGCGGCAAGACGTAGCAGCGTCGCGCGCTGGTAGCCGTAGATGCCGATGTGCTTGTGCGGCTGGGCGTGCTTCGGCTCCCGCTGATACGGGATCGCCGCACGGCTGAAGTAGAGTGCGTTGCCCTCGGCGTCGGCGACCACCTTGACGACGTTGGGATCGTCCACGTCCTCCGAGCCGGCCGGCGCTGCGAGCGTGACCATGCCGTCGTCGGGATGGTCGATCAGGTGCACCGCCAGCCGGTCGATCGCCTCGGGATCGATCAGCGGCTCGTCACCCTGGATGTTGACCACCGCCGCGTCCTCCCACTCCCGCGCCGCCCAGGCGATCCGGTCGGTCCCGGAGGCGCACTCGGTCGGTGTCATCTCGTACTCTCCGCCGAAGCGATCGATCGCCTCGGCGATGCGATCGTCGTCAGTCAGGACGACCACGCGCGACAGGTTCGGCGCCCGCTTCGCGCGCCGGTAGACGTGCTCGATCAGGGGCCTGCCGGCGAGCGAGCGCAGCGGCTTGCCGAGCATGCGAGTCGAGCCGTAGCGGGCCGGAATAGCGCCGACGACGGTCGCCTTCCTGGTTGCGGAGGGGTGCACGTCCCAATCTACTCCGGGGTGGGAATGGAGTCAAACTCGCCGTCGATCCCGCCCCGCGGGAGCCGCTCACACGATGCCGTAGGCCAGCATCGCCTCTGCGACCTTGACGAAGCCGCCGATGTTCGCCCCCTTGACGTAGTCGACGTAGCCCTCGCCCTCGTCGCCGTACCGGACGCACTTCTCGTGAATGTTCTTCATGATGTCCTTGAGCCGGGTGTCCACCTCGTCGCGCGACCAGGAGATGCGGAGCGCGTTCTGACTCTGCTCGAGCGCCGACACGGCGACGCCGCCGGCGTTGGCGGCCTTGGCCGGCCCGAACAGGATTCGCGCCTCGTGGAAGCGGTGCTGCGCTTCCAGGTCGCTGGGCATATTGGCTCCCTCGGCCACACCGATCAGGCCGTTCGCGAGCAGCTCCTTGGCGTCGTCGCCGAGCAGCTCGTTCTGGGTCGCCGATGGGAACGCCAGGTCGCACGGCACGCTCCAGGGCCTCCGACCCGGGTGGAAGTCGCAGCCGAAGTGCTCCGCGTACTCCTGGATCCGACCGCGTCGAACCTCCTTGAGGTCCTTGAGCCACTCCAGCTTCTCGTCGCGGATGCCGTCCGGGTCGTGGATGAAGCCTCTCGAGTCCGACGCCGCCACCACCTTGGCGCCCAGTTGAGTGAGCTTCTCGATCGTGTAGAGCGCGACGTTGCCGCAGCCCGAGACGACACAGGTCTTGCCCTCGACGCTGTCGCCGCGGTGGCCGAGCATGTTGTTCATGAAGTAGACCGCGCCGTAGCCGGTCGCCTCGGTGCGGATCAGGCTGCCGCCGAAGGCCAGTCCCTTGCCGGTCAGGATGCCCGCGAAGCGATTCTCGAGTCGCTTGAACTGCCCGAACAGGAAGCTGATCTCGCGTCGGCCGACGCCGATGTCGCCTGCGGGCACGTCGATGTCATCACCGATATGGCGATGGAGCTCGAGCATCAGCGACTGGCAGAAGCGCATCACCTCACGCTCGCTCTTGCCCTTGGGGTTGAAGTTCGAGCCGCCCTTGGCGCCGCCGATCGGCAGGCCGGTCAAGCTGTTCTTGAAGGTCTGCTCGAAGCCGAGGAACTTGAGCACGCTCAGGTTGACGTCGGGGTGAAAGCGCAGGCCGCCCTTGTACGGACCGATCGAGTTGTTGAACTGCACCCGCCAGGCGCGGTTGGCGCGGAAGACCCCGCGGTCGTCCTCCCAGGTCACCCGGAAGATCAGGATCCGATCGGGCTCGGTCATGCGCTCGAGGATCTGGGCGCGCCGGTACTCCGGGTGCTCGCGCGTGAACGGCAGCAGACTCTCGGCGACCTCGCGCACCGCCTGGTGAAACTCGGGCTCGCCAGGGTTGCGCTTGATCAGGCCGCGCATGAAGCGCTTCAGCTCATCTCGTCCGTTCTTCCCCATTCGGGCTCCCCTGAGCGGGGGCATCCGGCCGTTCCGGCGAGATGCTCCGGTAGAACCTCACGAATCGCGGCGAGAAGGCGATCTCCGCCAGCGTCAGATCGGGCAGGCTGAGCTTGGCCTCGAGCGCATCGGCCCGCGCTCGGTCGAGCAGCTCGTCGTCGAGCTCGCCGCTCGAGACGT
Organism: Acidobacteriota bacterium; assembly: GCA_029263375.1. Classification (GTDB taxonomy): domain Bacteria; phylum Acidobacteriota; class Thermoanaerobaculia; order Multivoradales; family JAHEKO01; genus JAHEKO01. The sequence goes on from JAJCXP010000226.1 coordinate 7,083, forward strand.
GGAGGGCGAAGGCGGCGGCCGAGCGCAGCAGCAGGCTGTGCGCTCTGGCCTTGGGATCCCGGTAGGGGATCTCGCCGAGCCGGTCGAGGACGGTGGGGTAGTCGCCGCGCAGGAACGCGATCGCGCCGGAGCGCAGTGTCCCCGGTGGCGGTGGCTCCGACTCTTCGAGCTGGCGCTCGAACGAGAGCAGGCGCTCTTCGAGCGCTTCGATCTGCTCCAGAGTCGCGGCCTCCCGTAGGGATGAAGCGCCGGCGAGGATCGACTCGAGTTGCTGCTGGCGGCCGCGCAGCGCCGGCGGCAGGGGGCTGCGCGAACGCAGCAGGCTGTCGACCCGCCGAGCCAGCTCGCGCACCTCCTCGATCCGTCGGCGCTTATGCGCATCGGCGGCCGCGAGCCGCGCCGCGAGCTCATCCGCGCTCGCCAACGCATCGTCCAACTCGCGGCCGATGGCGCCCGCCTCGGTGAGCGCCTCCTCGGCCAGCTCCGGCCGCTGCTCGGCGTCGGCGCGCTCGAGCAGAACGCGAGCCTCGCCGATCCGGGTCCGGGCGCGCTCGAGTCGCTGGCCGATCGACCCCGAGCCGCTCTCGAACCCGAGTCCGTGTACATGCTCACGGCTGGGATCTGCCAGTCGGTCGGCGGTCGCGCCGGCGGCGTCGAGGTCGGCGCCCGCGCTTGCCGAGAGCCGGGCGAGAAGCTCGAGCTGTTGTTCACAGCTGTTCCGGCCACGCTCGAGATCGGGGTGAAGGTCGATCCCAGTGATCGCCTGCTGCTCGGTCGAGAGTCGCCACTCGTCGAGCGCGGCGCGGCAGTCGCCCTGTTGCGCGAGCGCCGCGCCGAGATAGAAGTGGGGCAGGTAGGGCCGCAGAATGCCTTTCAGCGGCAGCCGCTTGGCTTCCTCGGTACGTAGCGCGATCGATTCTCGCAGCAGGCCTTCGGCCTCCTGCCAGCGGCCTTCCTCGAAGGCGGCCAGCGCCTGGTTGTAGGTGTCTCGCAGGCCGGCCGTGGCGGGAGCCGCGGCGAGCGCCGTTGCCAGCGCGGCCAGTGCCAGCGTCCTGCGCCAGCGGATCAGCGCCACCAACCGGCTTCCCTGAAGTACTGGTCGACGGTGACCCGCTCGAACTCAATCGTGCAGTCGTAGCGCGCGCCCACGGCTACCGTGAGCTCACAGACCTGCTCCTCTTCGAGATCGGGATTCGAGAGCGCGATCCGCCACTCGCCGGCGGGCAGCTCGAGCAGCAGCGGGGTTTCGCGTGGCGCCGGCAGCTCCAGCGTCTCGCCGGTGGGCGATTCGATCCGCTCGACACGGCCCCAGGGAACCGCGTCGACGAACGCGGTGCCGGTCGGTGTGTACACGGTGAGCTCGGCGGCGACCTGCGCCACCGGGTCCCGCGGCTCGAGACGGCTCGGGTCCGGTCGAAGAAGCACGACCGCGGTCAAGGTCGCGACGACGATCAACGCCAGGGCGACGACGGCCAGGGGATGGGCTGGCGAGCCGGTCTCGATTTCGCTCCAGGACGGCACCGGGGGAGATTCTGGCGGAAAGTGCCCGCCGTGACAAACCCGACGGGATGAGCCGGACCGGCGCGGCGTGCCGAATGCACGGTTCGGGCGCTGGGTCTACAATTCGTCGATGGCCGGCAAACCTCTACGCGCCCTCGCGGGCTCACGCAGAACCTGGTGGTTGCTGGTGCTCGTCCTGACAACGGCGGCGATCGCCGAGCGGGGCCTGCGTTCGGTCGTCTCGGGCGCGCGATCTCCGACCGGCGGCGCGCGCTGGATCTGGGCCGCGAGCACCGAGCCGTCGCCCGATGAGACGCCGAGCTCTGGCAACGTCTTCTTCGCCTTCCGTGACTTCGAGCTCGCCGGCTACCCGGGCCGCGGGCGCCTCTCGTGCCGCGGTGACGAGGAGGCGTTCGTCTATCTGAACGGCGCACTGGTGGACGTCAGTCGCTTTCGCGACGGCGAGGCGCTGTCGACCTATGAAGTCGGCTACCTGCTCCAACCGGGTGTCAACAGGATCGCAGTCGAGCTCCGGAGCATTCGCGGCGGGGGCGGCTTCCTGCTCGATCTGGAGGTCGAGGGAAGGAGCCCGATCCGGATCGGCAGCGACGACCAGTGGCAAGTGGCGCGCGCCTACCTGGACGACCTGCTGGTGCCAGGCACGGCGATCGAAGGCGCCGAGCGGGCGATCGCCGGTGCCGCGCCACCGGTCGGGCGCTGGGGGTTTCTCGAGCGTGCCGGCGCGAGCCTGCCGTTCATCGATCGGATCTCGCCCTCGGAGGGGCGCCACGCGCACTGGGCGCTGTCGGATCGAACCGCCGGCGCCTGGCGAGGTCTGGCGCCGCCGAAC
>JAJCXP010000227.1 GCA_029263375.1 Acidobacteriota bacterium
TTCAAGGCGTATCAGCGCCAGATCGTCGCCAACGCCGCCGCCCTCGCGAGCGCACTGCAGGAACACGGTTACCGGATCGTCTCGGGCGGCACCGACAATCACGTCTTCCTGGTCGACGTGGCGGCCGCCGGCCTGACCGGCAAGCTCGCCGAAGAAGCGCTCGACCGGGCCGCGATCACCGCCAACAAGAACACCATCCCCTACGACCAGAATCCACCTCTGGTGGCGTCAGGCGTCCGTATCGGCACGCCGGCGGTGACCACGCGGACCATGCTCGAGCCGGAGATGGCACAGATCGCCGAGCTGATTGACGCGGTGCTCAAGGATCCCGAGAACGAAGAGTCGCTCGAGGCCGTGCGCGGGCGCGTCGGCCAGCTCTGCGACCGCTTCCCACTCTACCCGCCCGAGATGGCGGCGCTCACCACCTGAGCGGCGGGCAACGAAGTCGAGAGACCGCCCGGCACGGGCATCGCTGAACCGCCGGCGGGACGGGCGGCCTGAGTCCGGGCCCCGATCCCTCCTGATTGCGCGCTCTACCCGTCGCGGCGAACCAACAGCCGTCCGCTCCAGAAGAACACGGCGACCCCGACGAGCGCGGCGCCAGCCAGCCAGACCAGCTCGGGAGACAGTGGGATCGGCTTCAGCAGGAACGGCCCGGCGCCACGGTCCAGGCTGTTCAGCAGAGGCGAATTGGCCCAGTCGAAGACCACGTCGAAACTGCGACCCTCCGCCTGTGCTCTGAATCGCTGCAGGTGCAGAAACGAGAAAGCGTCGCCGAGGGCGAAGTACAACTGCTGGATCACCAGCGCGAAGACCAGCCAGGAGAAGAGCCGCAGCCGACGACGGTTGCCCCGCTCGACCTGGTCCGTCAGCCAGCTTCCCAGCGGCAGAATCAGGAAGGGAACGAGTACTAGGAGCAGTCGCGGCCCGAGGCTGAAGCCGCCGTGCCAATCGGATCTCGAGGCGATCACGAGCAACCGGAACAGCGCCGCCGAGGCGAGCATCCATGAAAGATGCCGGTGCCGGCGGTGAAATCGTGGCCAGACGACCAGGCCCAGGACCACGATCGGAGCATAGAGAAAGAGCCCCTTTCCCGGGCTGAAGAGGAGTCCGACCAGGCCGACACCGGGCGCTACGAAGGTGCCGTAGCCGTTCTCCACCGCCAGCATCGGGTCGACCCCTCGGCCGGTCTCGGTGAGGCTTCCGAAGCGCGCGAAGTTGTAGATGCCGAGGAGGGCGAGACCCACACCGAGCCCTCCCAGCCATGAGCCCAGCGGGCGCCCGATCCGCGCCGGGCCGCCGGGCGTGTCTCGCGCCGCACGCACGAGGTACCAGGCGAAGAACGGAGCAAACAGAACCGCGGTGATATGCGTCAAGACGGCCAAGCCGAGGAAGAGGCCGGACGCGAGGGCCCGGAGTCGCGCCGAGTCGGCCCGATCGGCGGACTCGTACGGCTGGATCAGGTGCAACAGGGAGAGCAGCAGCAGCAGAACCGCCAGCGGCTCGCTAAAGAAGGTCCCGCTGTAGATCCAGAGAGGCGTGCCGAAGGCGAGCAGCGCGGCCAGCGACAAGCTGACCGGAGCGTGCCGAGTGAGCAGGTAGGCGAGCCGGTAGAAAACCCAGACGCAGAGCGCACTGACCAGCACGTTGAACCAGGCCGCTGGCCAGCGTGCCGCGTGGGAGGCCGGGTTGGTCGGTCGCTCGCCTCGCAGGGCCGAGTACCAGCCTCGGTCGAGGTAGTGGCTGATGGGGACCTCCCGGTCGTCGTACCGGCCGGTGGCGGCCAAGGCATCGCCGAGCGCGACGAATGGAACCAGCAGGACCGACTCGAGAGGGCCGAACACCGAATAGAGCTTTCCGTTGCGCCCGGGCGCCAGGCCGAAAGACGGCCACGCCTCGAGCCTCTCCTCGACCGCAAAAGTGCCTCGGGACGCGAGCGCCTGAGCCGTCCGGAAAACGATCTCACCGTCCGGCGAGCGGACGCCCCCATGGACGGTCAGGGTGAACACTCCCGCAGCAAGCGCCACGAGCCAGATGGCAACGGCACTGTACCGACTCGAACCCTGTCCTCCGCGCAGCGTCAGCTCATGGCTCCTGTCCGATTGTACTCACGGCCCGGCCCGTTCGGGCTCCCTGTCGGGGCTGGACGCACAAGGTTGGCCCCGGTTCTGGTCGCCGCGAGGAGAGGAGCTCAGTTGCGGCAACACGTGCGCTCGTCCGCGGCTGCCGGTGGAACGCCGAAGGCGCGCCTGAGCTCGGCGCGGATCGCTCCGACCAGATAGAGAGAACCGCAAACCACCACTGGGCGCGCGCTGTCCAGGGCCGCAACCAGAGCGTCGCGCGGGTCCGGAACGACCTCCGCCGATCCTTCCGGGAGTAGCGACAGCAGCTCCTCAGGAGGGATCGCCCGTGGCGACGCCGGTGTGGTGAGCACCACGCGTGTGGCCCCTCCTCCCAGGAGTGGCAACATCTCGCCGACGTCCTTGTCCCGCAGCGCACCGAAGAGCAGCGTGTAGTCGGCAACCTGCTCTTCGAGATACTCGCGGAGGGCGCGTGCCGCGCTCGGGTTGTGCGCGCCGTCGAGCAGGACCCGTCGCGCGTCTCCCAGCTCGACCCATTCGAGTCGGCCGGGCCAGGAGCAGTCTGCGACGCCCTCGGTGATCGCACCCAGATCGATCCCCTGCCAGCCAATCCCGGCAAGCGTCTCGGCGGCGCTCACCGCGAGCGCGAGGTTGCCGTCCTGGTGACGACCCACGAGCGACGGCTGGAGGCGATAGCTCCCTCCAACCGTCCGTAGCTCGACGGTTCCGTCCTCGCCTCGAGCTACCGTGCTCTCCCGTCCGACGAAGCGCAACCGAGTCGGCAGATCGGCCGCGAGCCGCTCGAGGGTCTCGCTGGCCGCTTGCGCGGTGACCCAGGCAAGCGCCGGCACCCCCGGCCGGAGGATGCCCGCCTTCTCACGCGCGATCTCCCCGAGGGTCGCACCGAGATGCTGCTGGTGGTCGAGGTCGATCTCGGTGATCAGCGAGAGCACCGGATCGGCGACGTTGGTGGCGTCGAGGCGTCCACCGAGCCCGACCTCGAGCACCGCCAGCTCCACCTCCCGGCGCTCGAACTCGACCAGCGCCACCGCCGTCAGCGCCTCGAAGTAGGTCGGAGTCTCTTGACCGGCACCGAGCACTCGTTCGAGAGCGGCCGAGAGGCTCGACTCCAAGATTGCCACGCCGTCCACGCGAATGCGCTCGCGCACCGATTCGAGGTGCGGCGAGGTATAGAGACCCGTTCGGTAGCCCGCCGCGCCAACGATCGCTGCCAGCAGCGCCGCTGTCGAGCCCTTGCCGTTGGTGCCCGCCACCAGAACCACGGGGACCTCGAGCTGAGGATCGCCGAGGCGCCCGAGCAGTTCGCGGATGCGCCGGAGTCCCAGCCGGGTGCCGAAGAGCTCGAGCCGATCGAGCAGCTCCTGCGAGGAAGCCACCAGGAAGCCTCAGGCGAGATGGCGCAGGCAGCGGGCGACGGTCGGCTTGAGCTCGGTCCGGGAAACGACCATGTCGAGAAAGCCGTGCTCGAGCAGGAACTCACTGCGCTGGAAACCCTCGGGGAGATTCTCGCGAATCGTCTGCTGGATGACGCGCGGTCCGGCGAAGCCGATCAGCGCGCCCGGCTCGGCGATGTTCATATCTCCGAGCATCGCGAACGACGCGGTGACGCCACCGGTGGTCGGATCGGTGAGGATCGAGATGTACGGCTGGCGCGCTTCGCTCAAGCGGGCGAGCGCGGCGGAGATCTTCGCCATCTGCATCAGTGACAGCACGCCCTCCTGCATGCGCGCGCCGCCCGAGGCCGAGACTACGATCAGCGGCCGGCCGGTCTCGAGCGCGTGCTCGGCTGCGCGGGTGATCTTCTCGCCGACCACCGAGCCCATCGAGCCGCCCATGAACCGGTAGTCCATGACCGCGAGAACTACCGCCATCTCCTCCATCGCGCCCTCTACCACCACAACGGCGTCCGGAGCGCCGGTGCGCTTCTGATACTCCTTCAGGCGTGCCTTGTACGCCTTCGTGTCCTTGAACTTGAGTGGGTCGGCCGGCCGGACGTCGCTGTACAGCTCCACCGCCGAGCCCTCATCGAGCAACAGATCGATACGCCGACCGACGTCGATGCGAAAGTGGTAGCCGCATTTCGGGCAGATCTGGAGATTGCGCTCGAGCTCCTTCGAATAGATGATCTCCCGGCAGCCCTCGCATTTGACCCAGAGTCCCTCCGGGACGATGCTGCGCTGCCGATCGGGCACGACCGCCTTGGGCCGTTTCGTTCTTCGGAACCACGCCATCCGGATCGCAGAATAGACGCGAGGTGGGTCGGCGCGCAAGGCGAGCGCGCAACGGGGAGGGCTCGGCCTCAGCTGCCGCCGTCGCCCGACGGGTCGGCGTCGACGGCTGTGGCTCCCTCTTCACCCACCGGCGGCACCTCGTCGAGCTTGTTCAGCTCACGGAGCAGCCGCTTCTCTTCTTCGAGGAAGACCTGGCGCAGCTCTTCCTCGCGCCGGTCCAGCTCCTGCTCGACGATCGCCTCCAGATCGAGGCTCTCGATCGGCGCCGGCGACCGTGAATCGGCGGCAGCGGGAGCAGCGGCAACGGTTGGCGACTCAGGGGACGACTCCAGCTCCGCATTGGGCTCCGTCAAGGCGACGGTGCCCTGGTCGATCACCGGCGGCTCGGCGGGCTCAGCGGCTCCCGCGATCGGCTCCCCGGCCTGGATCGGCGTTGCCGTCGATTCCGAGCCCGGGTTCTTGATGAAGATCACGCCGGCCGCGACCAGCAGCGACGCCGCCAGGGCTCCCAACCAGAGGGCGGCGCGCGGCACGGGCTTCTTCGGCACCACGGCGGCAGCGGTCTCATCCGTCGACGGCGGAGGCGCCAGCGGCTGGTCGAACTCCACGGTATCTTCGCTCGCGTCCGGATCGACTTCCGAAGTGGCCGGCGGGTCTGGATCCTGAAGCTCGGTGCTGAGCGGTTCGGCAGGCGCCTCGGGCGCCTCGCTTTCTCCGAACAGCTGGTCGAGCGCCGGTAGTCGCTCGCTCTGGGCGCTCGAATCCCATGGCCGCTCGGGACCGCGTCGCTCTTCGCCGCTCCACGCGGCCTCGGGCGACGGCGCCGGCGCGAGCTCTTCCGGCTCCTCGTCGAAGAGACCGGCCAGTGAGACCACCGGTCGCTCTGCTGACGGCGGGGAGAGCAGGTCCGCGTCTCCGGTAGCCGCCGGCACCGTGACCGCGGCGGGCCCCGAGGGAGGCGGCGCGATCGACGACCCGGTAGACGCCGCCATCGACGGCGGCGTCGGAACGGCCGGCGTCGGCCTGGGCGCCACCGGTAGCGCAGGCGCTGTTGGTGCCGCAGGCGCTATTGGTGCCGCAGGCGCCTTGGGAGCCGCGTCGTCCTCGAGTTCGCGCAGCACGTCGCCGAAGATCTCCTCGGTGGTCAGTAGCTGCTTGGCCGGCGCCGGACGCTCGACCTCGGCCGGCCGTGGTGCCGTCAGACAGCGCCGAACGACCTCGAGCAGAGCCGGGGGCGACAGGGGCTTGGTGACCAGTTCGTCGACCCCTGCCTCCTTGAGCTCCAGGGCGTTGTCCAGATCGTCGGCGACGCATACCACCACGCCGGGTCCACCGTTGGTCGAGCCGAAGGAGCGCACCAGCTCGATCGAACCGGGCAGGTCGTGGTCGACCAGCACCAGCTTCGGCGCCTGATCGGCGGCCGCCTGGATCGCGCTCTCGCGGTCCGACGCCACCGTCACCCACCAACCGTGAACGCTCAGCGCCGCCTTGATCGTCTCGACCTCGACCGAGTCCTCGGATGCCACCAGAATCAAGCCCATCGTCATCCGTATCCAACCAGCTTTGAGAAGCGCGCTCAGTTAACCAGTGCACAGACGCGCCCAGGCCTCGCTTTCGTTACAATCGAGGTCCAACCGAGGGGAGCTGGCAGCGACATGGCGGGTCATAGCAAGTGGGCACAGATCAAGCGCAAGAAGGCGGTCACAGACTCCCGCCGCAGTCAGCGGTGGACCAAGCTGCTCAAGGAAGTTTCGGTCGCTGCTCGCCTTGGCGGCGGTGATCCGAACGGCAACGCGCGACTCCGGGTGGCGATGCAGGAGGCGCGCGCCGACAATGTCCCGAACGACAACATCGAGCGCGCCATCAAGCGCGGCACCGGCGAGCTCGAAGGGGTCAACTACGAGGACGTGATCTACGAGGGCTACGGCGTCGGCGGCGTCGCGGTCCTGATCGAGGCGCTCACCGACAACCGCAACCGCACGGTCGCCGACGTGCGTCACATCTTCTCGAAGAACGGCGGCAACCTGGGTGAGAGCGGATGTGTGGGGTGGATGTTCGACCACCGTGGCTACTTTGCGTTCGAGTTGGATGCGCTGTCCGAGGAGCACTTCATGGAGCTGGCGATCGAGCTCGACGTGCACGACGTGTCGATCGGCACCGACGGCTACGAGATGTTCACCGTGCCGGAGCGCTTCGCCGAAGTCCGCGAGGCGCTCGAGCGGCTCGAGCTCACCCCCGCGACTCAGCAGCTGGCGCGCCTGCCGCAGAACCAGGTTCAGGTCGACGCCGACAACGCTCCGCAGATTCTCAAGCTTATGGAAGCGCTCGAAGATCACGACGACGTCCAGAGTGTCTGGGCGAACTTCGAAATCGACGAGGAAGTGCTCGCCGCCCAGGCGAGCTGAAGAGATCCTCGTGCTCATCCTGGGCATCGATCCAGGGAGCCGTCACACCGGCTTCGGTCTGATCGAGAAGCAGGGCCAGCGGCTGAGCGCCGTCGAGCACGGACGGTTCTCCTGCACCGCCAGCACCCCTCTCCCGACACGCCTGCACCGGCTGAGCCGCGACCTCGGGGAGCTGATCGAGCGCACCGGCCCGGACGCCGTGGCGCTGGAGACGCCGTTCCACGGCATCAACAGCCGCTCGCTGATCGTCCTCGCCCAGGCGCGGGGGGCGTTGCTCGCCGTGATCGCCGCCCGCGAGCTCGAGATTCTCGAGTACAGCCCGGCTGAGGTGAAGTCGGCGGTGTCCGGCAACGGCCGCGCCGACAAGGACCAGGTGGCGACCATGGTGAAGCTGATCCTCAGCCTGCGCGGCCGTACCAGCGCCGATGCCACCGACGCCCTCGCCGTCGCCATCTGCTGCGCTCAACGCTATCGGTTCGAGCAGCTCACTCGAGACTCGTAGAAGGTCGAGGTACCCACCCCCAGCGGTCAGCTCCGGACGAGTTGAATTGTTGTTTCCGTTCGTGGCCGTATGCTACAGTCGCGAGCCTCATTGGCAGTAGGTTAGAGGGTGTTTCCCTCTGCTATGATGGAAGGCAGTCACTAAAGGACTCGGTGAGGATTTTGCAGCGTGGGCTGCAACTCACTTTGTGACCCTGGGAACTCGAATAAGCACTAGGTAGTCAACTACTAGAGGAGACAAAGCGTGGCGGACTTCGGCGGCACATTCATGGAGATTTTTCGCAAGGGCGGCCCAGTAATGTGGCCTCTACTGGTCTTCTCCCTCCTGGGTTTCATCTTCATCATCGAGCGCTTCCTGGCGCTTCGGAAGGCGAAGATCAACGTCAACGAGTTCCTCGCCAAGATACGCAAGGCGCTCATCGTCAACCGCTCGATCCAAGCCGCGATCAAGACCTGCGAGGAGTATCGGGGTCCGGTCGCATCCATCCTCAAGGCGGGTCTCCTCAAGTTCGGACAGCCGCGCGAGGACGTCGAAAAGACCATCGAG
>JAJCXP010000228.1 GCA_029263375.1 Acidobacteriota bacterium
CATGATCGCCGAGGGCAGCGACGCCCTGAGCACCGCCTGGTGGGTCGCCGCTCTACCCGGGGTGGCGATCACGGTTACGGTAATCGCCTTCCACCTCCTGGGCGACGGGCTGCGGGCGTGGCTCGACCCCCGCTCGCGATAGCTTCCACTCCGAAGATGCTCACCGCCGACTTCGACTTCGAGCTGCCGGCCGACCGGATCGCCGACTACCCCGCACCGCGCGGCGAGAGCCGGCTCTTCTGCCCCGACTTCGACGCGTCGCGACGCCACGGCACGATCGCCGACCTGCCCGAGCTCCTGCTGCCGGGCGATCTCCTGGTGGTCAACAACACCCGGGTGCTGCCGGCGCGCCTGTTCGGGACCCGCGAGTGCGGCGGCCGCGTCGAGCTGTTGCTGGCCGAGAAGATCGGTGGCGACGACTGGCTCTGCCTGGCTCGGCCGGGACGACGCGCCAAACCGGGAACGACGATCGAGCTCGGCGAAGTCCTGCGCGCGACGTTCCTGGGTCGCGAAGAGGGCGGGCTCTTTCGAGTGCGCTTCTCAGAAGCCGTCGAGCCGCATCTCGACGCCATCGGTCACATCCCGCTGCCGCCCTACATCAAACGACCCGACGAGCCGCTGGATCGAGTCAGCTACCAGACGGTCTACGCCCGCGAGCCCGGCTCGATCGCCGCGCCGACCGCCGGCCTCCATTTCACCCCCGAGATTCTCGAGCGGATTCGCGGACGCGGCGTGGCGGTGGCCGAGGTGACGTTGACGGTCGGCCTCGGCACCTTCAAGCCGATCACCGCCGACCTCGTTCACGAGCACGTGATGGATCGCGAGCGCTACGACATCCCGGAGGAGACAGCCACGGCGCTCCAGGCGACCAGAGCGGCGGGCGGCAGAATCGTCGCGGTCGGCACCACGGTGGTGCGGACGCTCGAAGGAGCCGCGCAGGCTGCCGGCGGCCTGCCGCGCCCCGGCGCCGACTCGACCGACATCTTCATCTCGCCGGGCTTCGACTTCCGGGTGGTCGACCTGCTGCTGACCAACTTTCACCTGCCGCGCTCGAGCCTGCTGATCCTGGTGAGCGCGCTCGCCGGCCGCACGCGGGTGCTCGACGCCTACCGCGAGGCGATCGCCGCCGGCTACCGGTTCTACTCCTATGGCGACGCGATGCTGATCGGACCGGTCAGCCCCGGCCGCGCGGCTCCGCCATCCGCCGGAAGCTCACCGGCACCATGAAGAAGACGACGTAGATCCCGAGCGCGTAGACCGGCGCCAGCGGCACCCGCATCTGGCTCTGGTAGGCGCTCAGGCCGTGCGTGAGAAAGAGCAGCCCCGGCGGACCGAGCAGGTAGACCAGCAGCGATCGCAGCCGCTCGGGGCGCGGCACCCGGGTGGTCCGCGAGACGTAGACGTTGCCGCTCAGCCAACCGCCGAAAACCGCCAGGCCGTAGAGGTGGTAGAGGCTGATCGGCAGTGGGCTGTCGAAGGTCCGCCCCAGCGCCATGACGACCAGAGCCAACGTCCAACAGAGAGTGAATAACCCGAAGAGAACCGGCTCGAGACGCATGCGACTTCGACCGACTAGCTACCCTCTCCTTCGGTGAACGCCTGGTACTCCTCGGCGCTCATCAGGCCTTCCGGCGGCGCGTCGCTCGCCAGCTTGAACTTGACCAACCAGCCGGCGTCGTGCGGCGCGCTGTTGACCGCCTCGGGAGCGGTCTCCAGCGCCTCGTTGACCTCGACCACCTCGCCGGTGACCGGCGTGTAGAGCTCGGCTACCGCCTTGACCGACTCGATCGTACCGATCTCCTCGCCGGCGTCGTAGCTCTGGCCGACCTCGGGCAGCTCTACGAACACGACTTCACCGAGCTCCTCCTGAGCGAAGTGGGTGACGCCCAGAGTGCACACGTCGCCCTTGATCTGAATCCACTCGTGGTCCTTCGAATACAGCTTGTCGGTCGGATACATCGGTCTCCTCTTGTGCTTTGACTCTCGAGCCTATGCCTCGGGCCGTCGGTAGAACGGCAGCTCCACCACTTTCGCCGCCAGCCGGCGCTTGCGCACCTGGATCTCCAGGGGCGTCCCCGGCTCGGTCAAGGCGGCCGGCAGGTAGGCCATGCCGATCGCCTTCTCGAGCGTCGGGCTCCACACGCCGCTGGTGGCGGTGCCCACGAGCTCCCCGTTCGACAGGACCTCGTGCCCCTCACGCGCGATTCCCCGCTCCACCACCTCGAAGCCACACAGCCGGCGGGTGAGCCCGGCCTCCTTCTGAGCCAGCAGGACATCGCGCCCGAGATAGTCGCCCTTCTTGAACTTGACCACCCAGCCGAGACCGGCCTCGAGTGGCGTGATCTCCTCGGTCAGCTCGTGGCCGTAGAGCGCCATCGCCGCTTCGAGCCGTAGGCTGTCGCGAGCGCCGAGGCCCGCCGGTTGGAGCCCCTCGGAGGCTCCGGAGGCGATCAGCGCCTCCCAGACCGCCTCCGCCTGATCGGCCACCAGGTAGAGCTCGAAGCCATCCTCTCCGGTGTAGCCGGTGCGCGAGATCAACGCCGGAGCGCCCAGCACGTGCCCCTCGAGGAAGCCGTAGTAGCGCAGCTCGCGGATCGGATCGGAGGTGAGCTGCGCCACGATCTCCTCGGCCTTCGGTCCCTGGACCGCGAGCAGGGCGAACTGATCGGAGAGGTCTTCGAGAGTCACGCCGAGCCCGGCGCGCTGTTCGAGAATGGCCAGATCCGCATGACGATTGGCGGCGTTGACGACCAGCAGGAAATCGGTCTCGCCACGGCGGTAGATGAGCAGGTCGTCGGCGTATGTGCCGCGCTCGGTCATCAAGCCGCTGTACTGAGCCCGACCGATGTCGAGCTTGGCGACGTTGTTCGGTGTGTTGCGCTCGAGGAACCGCTCGGCCTCGGGTCCGTGCACCCGGATCTCTCCCATGTGCGAGACGTCGAACAACCCCGCCTGGCTGCGCACCGCCCGGTGCTCCTCGATGACTCCGGCGTACTGGACCGGCATCTCCCAGCCGGCGAAATCCACCATGCGCGCACCCGCCCTCAGGTGGCACTCGTAGAGCGGTGTTCGGCGCGGACCACCCTCTGCTGAGCTCAGCGTCACGTCTCCCCTGGTTGGACCCGATTCGACTCCCGGATTCGCGAAGAGCCGACTCTATACCAACCCTCGAGCGCCCTGAAGCGGTCTCTAAGTCTCAGATCGACAACGACTTACGCTCTACATTTCGGGCTCCGTTGTGGAAAAGGTCCCGGATCGCGATCGCCACCGACTCCGGCGCCTCTCCGGGGTGCGCATCTAAGTGCCTAAACATCAATGACTTGCGAGAGTTGCACAAGTCCTTGTTCATTCCGCATCCAGCACCGAATACAGCGGCCCGAATGGGTCCGCTCCCGCACCTTTTCCGCAGGCTTTTCCACACCTTCCTGTGGACATTCGACGTGCTAAGCTGCCCGACCCAATGACTGACGAGCTCATTCTCGTCGTCGAAGACGAGAGCGAGATTGCCCAGATCCTGGAGCACAGCCTCGCCAAGGCGGGATTCGAGGTGGAGGTGGAAGCGCGCGGTGATCGAGCTCTTGATCGCATCCGTCGGCGGCCACCCAGCCTCGTGCTGCTGGATCTGCTCTTGCCCGGTCTCGACGGCCTCGAACTGACCCGAATTCTCAAGCGTGACGAGAGGACGGCCAACGTCCCGATCCTCATGCTGACCGGCAAGAGCGAGGAGGGCGATCGCATCGCCGGGCTCGAGCTCGGCGCCGACGACTATCTGGCCAAGCCGTTCAGTCCCCGCGAGCTCGTGCTGCGTGTCCGAGCCATTCTGCGGCGTTTGAGAAGCTCACGGTCGGTCGACTCGACCTACGAGGCCGGCGACTTGCGCCTGGACGTTCCCGGTCACCGGCTGTTGGTGGCGGAACAGGAAGTGTCGCTCACTGCCACCGAGTTCCGGCTGATGAAGGTGTTGCTGGGCCGGCGGGGTCAGGTGCAGACGCGGGCTCGGCTGCTCTCCGACGTCTGGGGCTACGCCGAGGATGTGGACAGCCGGACGGTCGACACCCATATTCGGCGCCTGCGGCGGAAGCTCGGCGGCGAGGCCGAGAGGATCCAGACCGTGGTCGGCGTCGGCTACCTTCTGCGGGCGTAGCTGGGTGCTAAGCTCCCGCCTCCTATGTCGGACGAACTCATCCTCATCGTCGAGGACGAGAGCGATATCGCCGAGATTCTCGAATACAACCTCGGCAAAGAGGGCTTCGAAGTCGAAGTCGAAGCTCGCGGCGATCTGGCGTTGGAGCGCATCCGCCGCCGCCCACCCGACCTCGTGCTGCTCGACCTGATGCTGCCCGGCGTCGACGGGTTGGAGCTGACCCGAATCCTGAAGCGCGACGAGGCGACGGCCAACCTGCCGATCATCATGCTGACCGCCAAGGGCGAGGAGATCGACCGGATCGTCGGCCTCGAGCTGGGCGCCGACGATTACCTGGCCAAGCCGTTCAGCCCGCGCGAAGTCGTACTGCGGGTAAAAGCCGTCCTGCGGCGCCTCGAAGGCTCGGATGGGGCCGACGAAGGCTACACGGTTGGCGGTCTACGCCTCGACGTGCCGGGGCACCGCCTGCTGGTCGAGAATCAGGACGTACAACTCACCGCCACCGAGTTCCGGCTGATGAAGGTTCTGCTCGGCAGGCGCGGGCGGGTCCAGACCCGGACGCGGCTGCTATCCGACGTCTGGGGATATGCCGACGACGTCGACAGCCGGACTGTCGACACCCACATCCGGCGCCTGCGAAGAAAACTGGGCAGCGAAGCCGGGCGGATCGAGACTGTGATCGGCGTCGGCTACCGCATCCGGGCCTGACCGATGCACGGCACGACGAGGGCCCTTCGGCGCGCCCTGGGGCCGGTGCTGGTCTTCGCGGCCGTCGCCGGCACCGCGCTCTGGGCTCTCGACATTCGCCTGGCACCTGGTGTCGGGCTGGCGGTGGTGGCGTCGGCTGCGGCTGCGGCCAGCCTGTGCGCTTGGTGGCTTCACCGATCTGATGATTCGCGCTGCACCGCCGCGATGCGTGACGCGGTCGAGCCTCTCCAGCGGGCCTCCGAGGGACACGAGAGTTCGAGCGCGAGCGCCGGACCGGACGACCCGATATCGGCGATCCGAGCCCTGGCTGACCGGGCGGCGGACCGGATTGCGCGACTGGAGGGCGACCACGATTATCTGCTGACGGTCCTCGGCAGCATGTCGGAGGGCGTGCTGGTGGTCGACGCCGAGGGCCGGACCGTACTGGTCAACCGCTCCTGGCGTACGCTGTTCGACGTCAGCGGCGAGGTCGAAGGGCGAACCGTGCTCGAGGTGACCCGGCAGACCGAACTCGACCGGCTGATCGCCGAGGCGCTGGAGACAGGAGTCGGCAGGCAGATCGAGCTCGAGGTAACCCTACCTCGCCGGCTGACGGTGATTCTGACCAGCTCTCCGCTGACCGACGGCGCCGGGGTCGTGGTGCTCGCCACCGACCTGACCCCCTTCCTGCGCGTCAGCCAGATCCGCCGCGACTTCGTCGCCAACGTATCGCACGAGCTCAAGACGCCGCTGTCCGCGATCCGGGGCTTCGCCGAGACCCTGAACGACGGCGCCCTAGAAGACCCGGCCGCGGCCCGCCGATTCACAGAGCGGATTCTCAAGCAGTGCCAGAGGCTCGAGGCGCTGCTGTCGGATCTGCTCACGCTCTCCCGGCTCGAGCACTCGGCAGCCCGGGCGGAGTGGACCGAGCTCGACATGGCGGCGGTGATGCACGAGGCAATCGACCTGACCGAAGAGGCAGTCGCCGAGCGCCGGCTGAGGCTGGTCGCCGACAGCCGCCCGGTTCCCGGCCTGCGCGGCGACTCCGAGGCCATGCTGCGGCTCTGCCTCAACCTCCTCGAGAACGCGATCAAGTACAACCGTCCGGAGGGCCGGGTCGAGGCGCGGCTCGAGGGCCTCGAGGATCGGATCGTCCTCGAGATCGCCGACACCGGTATCGGCATTCCGGCCGAGTCGATCGAGCGGCTGTTCGAGCGCTTCTACCGCGTCGACAAGGGCCGCTCACGCAACGAGGGCGGCACCGGACTCGGTCTGGCGATCGTCAAACACGCCGCGCAGCTCCACGGCGGCTCGGTGACGGTCGAGAGCGAGCTCGGCAAGGGAACCCGGTTCCGGGTGACACTGCCGCTCGGCCCAGCCTTCTCAAACCGCCGCGAGATTCAGTAACCTAGCGCCTCGCGGCAGCGACGAGGTGAGAAGAATGGGTAGCGGCGGGTCGCTTGTCGCACTCCTGTCACACCCGCGTCGCACCACGGTCGCCAGGTTCTCCTAGGGTCGGTTCGGTTCCGGCCCGAGGCTGGACGATTCCAGAACAACTGCACGCACAATGCGGATTTCAAGGAGAAGAGAATGCTCAACCGCCTCAGCACGGCAGCGCTCGCAACCCTCATGCTGGCCGCCGAGTTCGCGCCGATTCACCCCGCCCGCGCCGAAGACGCTCAGGCCGAGCAAGCAGAAGCCCAGGAGGAGGAGTGGGAGTTCACCTGGAGCAACGGATTCAAGCTCGAGAAAGGCGACAGCTTCGAGCTCAAGTTCGGCGGCCGGGTTCAAGCCGACTACACCTTCGCCAGCGCTGACGACGCGGTGGAGATCTCCTACGGTGCCGACGAGTTTCAGGACGGCTTCGAGTTCCGGCGCGCCCGCCTGTTCATGGAGGGAAGGATCTACGATCGGATCAAGTTCAAGGCCCAGTACGACTTCGCGGGCGGCGACGCCAACTTCAGGGACGTCTATGTCGCGCTCGACCAGGACTTCGGCGAGATCCGGTTCGGTCACTACAAGGAGTACTTCAGCCTCGAGGAGCTCACGAGCTCCAAGTACCTGGCGTTCCTGGAACGTTCCCTGCCCGTGCTCGCGTTCTCACCCAGCTACAACTCCGGCGTCGGCGTCCACGGTAGCCGCGGCGACAGGCTCAACTGGGGCATCGGCGCGTTCTACGACGCTGACGACTTCGGCGTCAGCGGCGACGAGGACGACCGCAACATCACCGGCCGGGTCGGCTTCCGTCCCATCTACGAGGACCAGGGCAAGCGGCTGCTCCACCTGGGGCTGGCGGTCAACCATCGCGACCGTGACAACAGCATTCGCTTCCGCGCGCGCCCCGAGGCCCATCTCACCACCCGGCTGGTCGACACTGGCACCTTCGCCGCGGACAGCGCCCTGATCGTCGGCGCCGAGGTGGCCGGCGTGCACGACCGATTCTGGTTCGCCGGCGAGTACATCCAGGCCGACGTGGACTCCTTGGTCGGCGCCAACCCGACCTTCGACGGCGCCTACGTCCAGGCCGGTTACTTCCTGACCGACGACCACCGGCGCTTCAAGAGCAGCTCCGGCGGCTTCGATCGCCAGAAGCCGAAGCGCAACTGGGACCGGAGCGGCGGCAGGGGCGCCTGGGAGGTCGCGATCCGGTTCTCGACGGTCGATCTGGCGGACGGACGGATCAACGGTCTCGAGCAGGACGACGTGACGCTCGGGCTCAACTGGTACCCGAACCCCGCGACCCGTTTCATGCTCAACTTCGTCACCGCCGACGTCAAGGGCGTGGGCGACGCCAACTTCGTCCTCGCCCGCTGGCAGGTCGACTTCTAGCAACCGATTTTCTGGTACTGGCGGGGCGAGCGGGCCGACCTCAGCCCCGCCGGCCTTTTTCGAGTAGCCGCTAGACTCAAGGCTCCAGCTGCCAACGGAGACGCGATGGACAGACACGTCGATCAAGACCTCGACATGGTGCGCCAGGACCTGCTGCGGATGGCCGCCGAGGTCGAGAGCATGGTGGCCGACGCGATCCGCGCGCTGATCGAGCGTGATTCGGAGACCGCCGAGGCCCTCCCCGCCCGCGATCACGTCGTCGACGACCTCGAGAAGCGGATCGACGAGCACTGCTATCTGATCATGGCGCGCCAGCAGCCGACCGCCAGCGACCTCCGCTTCCTGATCACGGTCACTCGGATCATCCACGAGCTCGAGCGGGTCGGCGACTCCACCAAGAACATCGCCAAGGGTGTCCTGGCGCTCAATCAGGAGCCGCCGCTCAAGCCCTACATCGACATCCCCCGGATGAGCGAGATCGCGCGCGGCATGCTGCGCGACGG
This sequence comes from Acidobacteriota bacterium, assembly GCA_029263375.1. Classification (GTDB taxonomy): domain Bacteria; phylum Acidobacteriota; class Thermoanaerobaculia; order Multivoradales; family JAHEKO01; genus JAHEKO01. The sequence goes on from JAJCXP010000228.1 coordinate 8,164, forward strand.
TCTCGATTCGTTCACCAACAGCGATGCACAGCTAGCGCTCGCGGTCTGCAAGCGCGACAACTCTGTCGACGACCTGTGGCGACAGGTGTTTCGGGAGCTGCAGTCGTACATGCTCGAGGACCCGACCACCATCACCCGGGCGCTCCACATCCTGTTCATCGCCCACAACCTGGAGCGCATCGCCGACCACGCGACCAACATCGGCGAGAGCGTCGTCTACTACCTCGAGGCGCGCGACATCCGGCACACGCCCGAGGGCACCGGCGCGCCGGCGTAGCCGGCGTCCCCCCGACGCCGTCTGCGCCTACGCTGCGTGCTTTCTGTGACACCGCCGTCACCTCGGCGTAGCGGCGCCGTCGCCTGCCCCACCTAGCATCAACCGGTCAACGAAAAGCCGAACAGGAGAAGATCATGAAGAAGTCCCTCGTTCTGACCGGCGCGATCCTGCTGACCGCCGCCGCCGCCGCTCACGCCCAGCGTGACCAGATCCGCATCGTCGGGTCGTCGACCGTATACCCCTTCTCGACCAAGGTCGCCGAGCAGTTCGGTCGCACCACCCGCTTCAAGACCCCGGTGGTCGAGAGCACCGGCTCCGGCGGCGGCATCAAGCTGTTCTGCGCCGGCGTCGGCATCGAGCATCCCGACATCGCCAACGCGTCGCGCGCGATCAAGGGATCCGAGGTCGCCCAGTGCCACGCCAACGGCGTCACCCGGATCACCGAGGTGAAGATCGGCTACGACGGCATCGTGATCGCGAACGCGCGCCGAGCCGACCAGATCCGGATCTCGCTGCGAGACCTCTGGCTGGCGCTCGCCAAGAGCGTCCCGGCCGGCGAGGGTCGGCTTCAGGCCAACCCGCACCGAACCTGGAAGGACGTCAACCCGTCGCTGCCGGCGATCGAGATCGAAGTTCTCGGACCGCCGCCGACCTCCGGAACCCGAGACGCGTTCGTCGAGCTGGCCATGGAGGGCGGCTGTCAGTCGTTCGCCTGGATCAAGGCGCTCGACGGCTCCGACAAGAATCGATACAAGGAAGTCTGCCATACGATCCGCGAGGACGGCGCGTTCATCGAAGCCGGCGAGAACGACAACCTGATCGTCCAGAAGCTCGAGGCCAACCCGGCGGCCTTCGGAGTGTTCGGGTTCAGCTTCCTGGATCAGAACTCGGACAAGCTGCGCGGCAGCTTTGTCGACGGTGTCGAGCCGACCTTCGAGAACATCGCCGGGGGCAGCTACCCGATCTCGCGGCCGCTCTTCTTCTACGTCAAGGGCACGCACGTCGGCGTCATCCCCGGAATAGCGGAGTACCTGAGCGAGTTCACCGCCGACCGCGCCTGGGGCGACGACGGCTACCTCGCCGACGCCGGGCTGATCCCGATGCCGGTCGAAGAGCGCCACCGGGTGGGCAACGAAGCTCGCACCCTGGCCAACAACGTGGCTCCCTGAGAATAGCTCCGCGCTCTCCCGACACCCGCCATGAACACGCTGCTGCTGATCGCCGTTCTGCTCGCCCTTTCGGCGGCCGGATTCGAGCTCGGCCGCAGGCGGGCGCTCGGCCTCGTCGGTCACCCGAAGGAGCTGCGCTCGCTGCCGGGCTACTACGGCTCCTGGATTCTGCTCTGGTGTCTGGTGCCGAGCGTGCTCGCCCTGGCCGGCTGGATCGCCCTCGAAGGGAGCCTGGTCGACACCTGGGTGATTCGCAGCCTGCCTCAGGAGATCCGCGAGCTGCCGGAGGCGCGTCTCGGCCTCTTCCTGAACGACGCCAAGAACCTGGCCACCGGCAACATCGTCAGCCGCGAAGTCGACGACCTCCTGCAGACGACCGCCGATCGCTACACCAGCCTGCGCGCCGCCGGCCGGCTCGCTCGCACCGGCCTGGTGCTGCTGCTGACGGCGGGCGGCGCGCTGATCGGCTACCGCCGGATCTCGCTGCGATTCGACGCGATGGCGAGGGTGGAGACCGCCTTCAAGACGATCCTGATGATCGGCTCGACGATCGCCATCTTCACCACCGTCGGCATCGTCCTGTCGCTGCTGTTCGAGGCCATCCGATTCTTCCAGGCGGTGCCGATCACCGAGTTCCTGTTCGGCCTGGGGTGGAGTCCGCAGACCGCCCTGCGTACCGACCAGGTCGGTAGCTCCGGCTCGTTCGGAGCGGTGCCGCTGTTCGCCGGCACGCTCCTGATCAGCGCTATCGCCATGACGGTGGCGGTGCCGGTCGGGCTCCTGGCCGCGATCTACCTGTCGGAGTACGCCACTCGGCGGGTGCGCACGATCGCCAAGCCGCTGCTGGAGATCCTGGCCGGCGTACCGACGGTGGTCTACGGCTTCTTCGCCGCCCTGACCGTGGCGCCCCTGGTGCGAAACTTCGGCGCAGAGCTCGGCCTGTCGGTGTCGTCGGAGAGCGCCCTGGTCGCGGGCGGGGTGATGGGAATCATGATCATCCCTTTCGTGTCGTCGATCTCGGACGACGTGATCACAGCGGTGCCGCAGGGGCTGCGGGAGGCCTCGTACGGACTCGGCGCCACCCAGTCGGAGACCATCCGCAGGGTCGTCTTCCCCGCCGCCCTGCCGGGCATCGTCGGCGGGATCCTGCTGGCGGTCTCGCGCGCTATCGGCGAGACCATGATCGTGGTCATGGCCGCCGGCCTGTCCGCGAACCTGACCGCCAACCCCCTCGAGGCGGTTACCACAGTGACGGTCCAGATCGTCACCCTGCTGGTCGGCGACCTCGAGTTCGACAGCCCCAAGACGCTGTCCGCGTTCGCCCTCGGGCTGATGCTCTTCGTGGTGACGCTGACCCTCAACGTCATCGCCCTGCGCGTCGTGCGCAAGTATCGGGAGCAGTACGAATGACCGGGCCGCAGGGACACCCGGCCCTCACCACCGAGGCGGTCGCGGCCCGGTTGAAGGGGCGCTATCGATCCGAGCGCCGCTTCCGGCTCGCCTGCCTCGCCGCGGTCGTGCTGGCGCTCTCGTTCCTGGCGGCGCTGTTCGCAAGCATCGTCGGCAAGGGGCACTCGGCGTTCCGCCAGACGCACGTGGCACTCGACATCCACTTCGACGCCGAGACCATCGACCCGACCGGCGAGCGGGATCCCGAGACGCTGGCGAGCGCCAACTACAACACGCTGGTGCGCGCGGCGCTGTCCGAGCTCTTCCCGGGAGTGACCAGCCGGAGTGAGAAGCGGCAGCTCTACGGCCTGATCAGCGGCGGCGCCGCCTTCGACCTGCAGGACATGGTCATGGCGGATCCGTCGATCCTCGGCGAGACCCGCAGGCTCTGGCTGCTCTCCTCGGACGACGCCGACATGCTGGTCAAGGGGCACATCCCGCGCGATGTGCCGGAGGCCGAGCGCCGCGTGTCCGACTTCGAGATCGGCTGGCTCGACGCGTTGGACGACCGCGGCCGGGTCGAGCGCCGGTTCAACACCCGCTTTTTCACCTCGGGCGACTCGCGCGAGCCGGAGATGGCGGGCATCTGGGGCGCCGCAAAGGGCTCGCTCTACACGATGCTGGTGACCCTGCTGCTGTCGTTCCCGCTCGGCGTCGCCACCGCCGTCTACCTCGAGGAGTTCGCGCCCCGCAACCGCATCACCGACCTGATCGAGGTCAATATCAACAACCTGGCGGCGGTGCCCTCGATCGTTTTCGGCCTGCTCGGGCTGGCCGTGTTCTTGAACTTCTTCCACATGCCGCGCTCGGCGCCCCTGGTAGGAGGCCTGGTGCTCAGCCTCATGACCCTGCCGCGAATCATCATCCCGGCGCGCGCCGCGCTCACCGCGGTGCCGCCGTCGATTCGCGAAGCGGCCTACGGCCTCGGCGCCTCGCCAATGCAGGTGATCTTCCACCACGTCCTGCCGCTCGCCCTCCCCGGCATCTTGACCGGAACCATCCTCGGCATGTCCCAGGCGCTCGGCGAGTCGGCGCCGCTGCTGATGATCGGAATGGTAGCCTTCATCGTCGATGTGCCGCAGGGCATCGTCGACCCGTCGACGGTGCTGCCGGTACAGATCTATCTGTGGGCGGACAGCGCTGAGCGGGCGTTCGTGGAGAAGACCTCCGCCGCGATCATCGTGCTGCTGGGCTTCCTGATCCTGATGAACCTGGGCGCGGTCATTCTGCGCCGCAGGGCCGAGCGAAGTTGGTAGCAACATGGAGTCCCTCGTGACGAACGAACCGCCGACCTCGATCGCCGCCGCGCCGACGCCCGCACCCACGACCGGTAGGCCTCCGGATCAGGACGTGCTCGACCCGGGAATCCCCGAGCCGATTCTCGAGGTGCGGGACCTCAATCTCTACTACGCCGACAAGCGGGCGCTCAACGGGATCACGATGAAGATCCCTCGGCGCGAGATCACCGCTTTCATCGGCCCGTCCGGCTGCGGCAAGTCGAGCCTGCTGCGCTGCCTCAACCGCCTCAACGACCTGATCCCGATCGCCCGCGTAGAGGGCGAGGTGCTGCTCGAGGGCGACAACATCCTCGGCTCCGGCACCGACGTCAACCTGCTGCGCAAGCGGATCGGCATGGTGTTCCAGAAGTCGAATCCGTTCCCCAAGTCGATCTACGAGAACATCGCCTACGGGTGCCGGATCCAGGGCATCAACCGCAAGGACGAGGTCGACCACATCGTCGAGCGTAGCCTGCACAGGGCAGCGCTCTGGAACGAGGTCAAGGACCGTCTCGGGGACGTCGCCACCGGTCTGTCTGGCGGCCAGCAGCAGCGGCTGTGCATCGCTCGCGCGATCGCCACCGAACCGGAGGTGCTCCTGTTCGACGAGCCGTGCTCGGCACTCGACCCGATCGCTACCGCCAAGATCGAAGAGCTGATGCGCGACCTGAAGGAGCAGTACACCCAGGTGATTGTGACCCACAACATGCAGCAGGCATCGCGGATCTCGGACTACACCGCCTTCATGTACCTGGGCGACCTGATCGAGTACGGAGTCACCGACGAGCTGTTCATCAAGCCGCTACGCAAAGAGACCGAGGACTACATCACCGGCCGTTTCGGCTGATCGAAACATGAACGACACCCGCGCCAGCATCCTCGTCCTCTGCACCGGCAACTCGGCACGCAGCCAGATCGCGGCCGCCTACCTGACGAAGTACCTCGGCGATCGCTTCGACGTCCACAGCGCCGGCAGCGAGCCGGCCCGCGAGATCCATCCCCTGGCGATCGCGGTCATGGCCGAGGAGGGGATCGTGGTCGGCGGTGAACCGACCGACTATCGGGAGTATCTGGGCAGCCTGACGCCCGCCTACCTGATCATCGTCTGCGACGGCGCTGCCAGGGCCTGCCCGGTGTGGCCGGGACCGACCGAAAGGCTGCTCTGGCCATTCGAGGACCCCGCCGCCGCCGAGGGGTCGGACGAGGAGAGGCTCGCCCGCTTCCGGGTCGTGCGCGAACAGATTCGCGACAGAATCCGGGACTGGGCAGCCCATCTACCCGCTTTCTAGAAAGCGTCCCGGGAGCCGTGGCGCCGACGGCCGACGGCCAGCCCCTCCTCCTCTACAATAGGCCGCCCGGTGAACTCGCGGGCATCTCACGCGTACGTCTCCCAGGAGGAGCCCACGGTGTCGCGACTTCAACTCATGGTCATCTGCCTCGCGGCCGGCCTGCTCGCCTGCCTGGCGACGGCGCAGATCGAGCCCCCGGCCGAGCCCGAGCTCGCCATCCCGTTCTACGAGTACGACCCGCCCTCGACGCTGGTCGTGCCCGAGCACCCGGTCACGCGCGCGCGCTACCCCTTCATCGATGTCCACAACCACCAGTTCCAGATGGCCGACCAGGATCTCGCCGAAGTGGTGGCCGAGATGGACGCTCTCAACATGGGGGTCATGGTCAACCTGAGCGGCCGCGGCTTCCAGCGGATCGAGATGCCCGACGGCAGCACCCGGTTCGGCCTCCAGGATCCCGACTACCTGCGGCGCGCGATCGAGAACGGGCGCGAAAACGCACCGGGGCGCTTCGTGGTCTTCACCAACATCGACTTTCGGGGCATCGACAAGCCCGACTGGGGCGCGCGCACCGCCGCGGCGGTCGCGCTCGACGTCGCAAACGGCGCCCAGGGGCTGAAGATCTACAAGAACCTGGGCATGGACGCCGTCGACGGCACGGGTGCGCGGATCCCGGTCGACGATCCGCGGATCGATCCGGTGTGGGCGAAGTGCGGCGAACTCGGCGTGCCGGTGTTGATCCACTCCGCCGACCCCGCCCAGTTCTGGCAGCCCAAGGACGGCGGCAACGAGCGGCTCTACGAGCTGATCGAGCGACCCGAGCGGATTCGGCCGCCGGCCGACAACCCGTCGTTCGAGCAGATCATCGGCGAGCAGCACAACGTCTTTCGCAAGCACCCCGGAACGACTTTCATCAACGCCCATCTCGGCTGGATGGGCAACGACCTCGCCCGGCTGGGCCGGCTGCTCGACGAACTGCCCAACGTCAACACCGAGATCGGCGCGGTGCTCGCGGAGCTCGGCCGCCAGCCGCGCCATGCTCAACAGTGGCTGATCCGCTACCAGGATCGCGTCCTGTTCGGCAAAGACGCCTGGACGCCTTCGGAGTACCACGTCTACTTCCGGACCCTCGAGACCGCCGACGACTACTTCGACTACTACCGGCGTCGGCACGCGTTCTGGAAGATCTACGGCCTCGACCTGCCGGACGACGTCCTGCGCAAGATCTACTACCGGAACGCGCTGCGGATCATCCCGGGGATCGACTCCAGTCTGTTTCCCCAGTAGGCGCCCTGGCCCTGTTCGGGAGCTTCCGCCGGTCCAGTAACGCCGACAAGAGCGGGAGCCGCCCGAGTGTGTAACCTTCGAACCCGACACTAGTCATTACGACTGGTAGCGAGAGAAGCGGGGATTCGAGACGTGAGTGACCCCACGGATCAGCAGCTGATGCTGCAAGTCAAAGAGGGAGACGTGAGCCGATTGGCGGGGCTCTTCGAGCGCCACCATACCCGGATCTACCACTTCTGCTATCGCATGACCGGAAACCAAGCCACCAGCCAGGACCTAGTCCAAGAGATATTCATGCGCATACTCAAATACCGACACACATTCCGCGACGACTCGCTGTTTCTACCCTGGCTGTACCGGATGGCGCGCAACGCCTGCGTCGACCACTTCCGCCGCCGCGGCCGCACTCCGATCGCAACCGACAACCTGCCCGACGTGCCGAGCGAGAGCCCGAGCGCGGCGGACCAGTTGGAGCTGGGCGAGGATGTGGATCGGCTGCGGAGCGCCCTGCTGCGGCTACCGGCGGACAAGCGCGAAGTTCTCATCCTGAGCCGCTTCGAGCTGCGTCGGCACGCCGAGATCGCCGACCTGCTCAACTGCTCCGTCGGCGCGGTCAAGGTGCGGGTCCACCGCGCGCTCAAACTGCTGCGCGAGATCTACTTCGAGATGGCAAGTGAGGCGGTGTCATGAACTGCGAAACCATACGTGAACAGCTGATCGACCTCTGGCGAGGAGATCTGAGCGCCGACCAACAGGAAGCGGTCGAGGGGCACCTCGCCGGGTGCAAAGAGTGCGAACGCGAGAGCGCTCGTCTCGGGAGCCTCTGGAGCGAGCTTGCAGCGCTCGACAACGAGGCCGCGCCACCGGTGCCGAGCGAGAGCTTGCGGCAGCGATTCTATCCGGCCCTCGAGGCGCACCAGCGCAAGCTCGAACGGCCCTCTCTCTGGCGGCGCTGGCTGAGCGCTTTCTCAGGATCGGGCTCGCCGACGCTCCGCCCCGCCTGGTCGATGCCCAACCTGGTGCTCGGCATCGCCCTCGGCGCGGCCGTGATGTGGGCGGTCGGAGCGCGCGACCGGATCGAGCGGCTCTCGGCGGAGGTCGACGACCTGCGAGGGACCGCGAGCCTGTCGCTGCTCGCCAACGATTCCGCCAGCGAACGCCTGCGCGGCGTCAGCTGGGGCTCTCAGGTGCTGGCAGACGACCGCATCGTCGATGCTCTGCTGGATTCGGTTCGCCACGATCCCAACGTCAACGTCCGCCTCGCCGCGCTCGATGCGCTGGCACGCAAGATCGACTCCCCGCGCGTTCACGCCGGGCTGGCCCAGACCCTGCCGAACCAGCAGTCGCCCGTGCTCCAGGTAGCACTGGCCGAGGTCCTGAGGGAGCGCAACGGCGGCAGCACCGTCGCACTCGAAGAGCTTCTCGAGCGCCGCGACCTCGATGAACAGGTGCGGACGCAGGTCCGCTTTCTCCTGGAGTCGGTGTAGTGCATCTGGCGGTCGTCCTGACGAGCGCGGTCTATCTGGCCAGCGGTCTGGCCAGCGCCGCCGGCGCCGAGGATGATCGCGTCCTCGAGCGCGAGCACTCCTCCCGGAGCTTCGAGATCGAGCCCGGTGCGCAAATCGTCCTCGTGGTCGACAACCTCTTCGGCGGCATCCAGGTACGCACGCACGAGCTACCCAGGATCGACCTCGAGCTCGACAAGACCGTCCGCGGCCACACCGAAGGGCATCTGGCGCGGGCTCTCTCCGAGGTCTCGCTGCAGATCACAGAGCAGCCCGACCTGATCGACCTTTACGTCCATGGACCTTTCCGCCACCCGACCCGGCGCGAGTGGACGCACAACTGGCGCGACCCCGGCTACCGGGTGGTCTACGACTTCGACCTGACGGTGCCGCCCGGCGTCGATCTGCGAATCAAAACCGTGGACGGCGGCGACATGCGGGTCTCGGGTCTGCGGGGCGATTTCGAGGTAATCAACGTCAACGGCGGCATCGAGATGACCGGCATCGCCGGTTCGGGCACGGCGCGCACGGTCAACGGCCCGGTGCTGGTCGAGTTCGACCGCAACCCGGCCGGCGACTCACGCTTCGAGACCGTCAACGGCGACGTCGAGGTCCTCTTTCGCCCCGGCCTCGCGGCCGACCTCGAGCTGCTCTCGACCTTCGGCGAGCTCTGGTCCGAGTTCAACGTCAAACCGCTCGCCTCGCGGCCACCGATCGAGACCGTCGAGAGCGGCCGCCGGGTCATCAAGACCGACGGCGGCGCCCGCGTCCGGGCCGGCTCGGGCGGGCCCAGCCACTCATTCGAAACCTTGAACGGCGACGTGCTGATCCGATCCCGGGGCAGCGACGCCGAGATGGAGAAAACACCATGAAGAAGACTACTCTTTGCGCCTGGATTCTGGCCTGTGGCCTGTTCTCCGGAGCGGCTCTGGTCGCTCAGGAGACTCCGCCGCAGCGAATGACCGTGCCACTCTCGAACCCCGGCCAGCCGGCGGTGCTCCATGCCTCGTTGGTCCAGGGGACGATCATCGTCGAGGCCTACGACGGCTCCGAGGTGATCGTCGAGATGAACCACCTCGCGAGAGAGCGCAACGAGGGGTGCGAGGACTGCGAGCACGGCGACCATGAAGGCGACCACGACAGCGATGACGACGGCGGTCGCGATGGGCGGCGAGCCGGCATGCGGCGCATCCCCAACATGAACGTCGGCCTGACGATCGAGGAGAGCAACAACCGGGTCGAGGTCTCCTCGGAGTCCTGGAACCGCCGGGTGTCACTCCTGATGAAGGTACCGCGCAAGACCTCGCTGCGGCTCGAGACCGTCAACGGTGGCGACCTGCAGGTGACCGGAGTCGAGGGTGAGCACGAGCTTCAGAACACCAACGGCGGCATCTCGGCGATCGACGTGCGCGGCTCGGTGGTCGCCAGTACCACCAACGGTTCGGTCGAGGTGAAGCTGCTCCAGATCGCACCCGGCAAGGCGATGTCGTTCACCACCTTGAACGGCGACGTCGACGTGACCTTCCCCGCCAACCTGGCCGGGGTGCTCTTGATGAACCCCGGCCGCGGCGAGATCTACACCGACTTCGACATCAAGCTGCAGCCGGTCTCGCCCGAGATCAAGACCAACCCGAAGCGCAAGGGCTACCGCGTCGAGATGAAGCAGGAGGTCAAGGCTACGGTCGGCGCGGGTGGACCGGAAATGCACTTCCGGACCTTCAACGGCTCGGTCTACATCCGCAAACTCAAGTAGTTGGCGCGTCTATTCGGGCGCGCCGACCGTGATCTTGATCTCGTCCGGACGAATCAGCTCGCGCGCCGCCCGTTCGATCTGCTCCCGGTCGACCGCCCGCACGCGGTCGATCACCCACTCGGGCGAGTCGAGCGGCAGATCGTAGTGAACGGCCGCGGCCATCAGGTCGGCCCACTGGCGTGCGGTCTCGCGGCGGAAGGGCTCCCGACCGAGCAGGTAGGCGCGCGCCTCTTCCACCTCCGCGTCGGTGACGCCGTCGTCCAGCACCCGTTGCAGCTCTTCGGTGACGGCTCGGATCGCGCGCTCGACGTTCTCGGGTGACGTGCCGACGTAGACCGAGAGCCGACCCGGGTCGAGGCCCGCGCCGGCCGCCGCGTCGACGTGAGTCGAGTAAGCCAGTCCCTCACGCTCGCGCACCCGGTGGGGCAGACGCCCGCTCAGGCCCCCACCGGCGCCGAGGATCACGGACAGCAGGCGCAGCGCCGGCAGCGCGGGGTGCGAGCGCGCCACGGTCAGATGCCCCATGAAGAGATGTGCCTGGTCGCCGTGAACGGGCCAGGCGCGGCGCGCTTCCGCCCCCGCCGGCGCGGGTGGCGAATCGAGCTCCGCGCGACGGCCCGCGACCGCGGCGAACCGCTCGCGCACCCGGCGCTCGACCGCTTCGGCATCGACCACGCCGGCGACGCTGACGATCAGCCCCGACTCCTTCGACCGCTCGTGGAACTTTCGACAGAGGTCGGAATCGATCGCCGCCAGGCTCCGGGCGTCGCCCTGGGGCGGGCGCGCAGCCGGATGCGGCGCATAGAGCTGCTCCCGAAACACCCAGCTGGTGGCGGCATCAGGATGGTCGGCAAGCGAGGCCAGCTCGCCCTCGGCCTGCCGCACCGACCAGGCGCAGCGATCCGCCGGGAAGCTCGACTCGAGGGCGAGCTCGGCGGCCCAGTCGATCGCGACTTCCCAGTCGGCGGCCAGCGAGTCGACCGCCACGCCCTGCAGCTCGAGATCGCCGAAAGCCGCGATCGAGGCGCCGAGATCCTCGGCGCCCTGAGCAATCCGCCGCCAATCGCGAGAGCCGCTCCCCTCACTCAGCATACGGCCCGACACCAGCGCCAGGCCAGGGTTGGATTCGTCCCGAGCGCCGGCGCGTAGACAGGCGCGCACGGCGACTACCGGCGCGCCCTCGACTCGCCGTGCGCGGACTATCAGTCGCTCACGAGTCACGCCGGCAACGACCATCCGGTCACCGAGGTTCTCTCGGGAGCGATCCAGCGCTCGGCCACCTCGGCCAATCGCGACCGCGAACAGTCGAGCGCCCGCCGTAGGTGGCGCTCGGGGTAATCCGTATCGAAAAGGCAGAGCGCCATGCCAACCGCCAGCCCCTGTTGATGGATGCGTTCCAACCCGAACACCCAGTCGGCGACCAGTATCCGGCGCGCGCGCTCGATCTCGTCGTCGCCGAGCGGATCGGTGACCAGCCGGGCGAGTTCGAGCCGGACGCGCTCCTCCACCAGTCGTGATTCGACGCCCGGCAGGAGCTCCGCGGCGACCGCGGCCATGCCGGGCTCGACGGTCTCGGCGATCTCGGCCGAGACACCGACGCACAGCTGCTCGTCCTCGACCAGACATGCCGCCAGGCGACTGGTGCGAGGCCCGGCAAGAGCGGTCAGCAGCAGCCGCAGCGGCGCGTAGTCCGGATGGTCGGCTCCCGGCGACGGCAGCGCGAGCAGCAGCCTGCCGACCTCGCCCTGATGACGCTCGAGCCGCTGGGGAGCGTCGAGCGCGGCCGGCTGCGGAATCGGCGACCTCGCTTCGCCGCCGGCCTGGAGACCGCCAAAGGCGCGCTGAACCGCGTCGAGCGCCTTAGCGTCAAAATCTCCGGCGATCACCAGCACCGCGTTGTCAGGCCGGTAGAACCGGCGGTGAAACGCCGCCAGCTCGTCGGCGCCGATCGCCGCCAACGATTCCCGGGTACCGATGATCGGCCGGCCGTACGGATGATCGCCGAACAGCGCCCGATGGACGGCCTTGTCGAGGGCGTCCCACGGGTCGTCCTCGTACATCGCCAGCTCTTCCTCGATCACCTGGCGCTCGCGCTCGACCTCTTCCGGGTCCAGCGTCAGCCCGGTCATCCGGTCGGCTTCAATCTCGAGCGCCTCCTGCCAGCGGTCGCCGGAGAAGCTGAAGTAGTAGGCGGTGCTGTCCTGACTGGTGAAGGCGTTGTTGGAGCCACCCAGCTCGCGGGTACGCCGGTCGATCTCGCCGGCGGCGTAGCGGCCACTGCCCTTGAACATCATGTGCTCGAGAAAGTGGGCGCTGCCTGCCGTAGGGGCGTCTTCGTCGCACGCGCCGACCCGATACCAGATCGACGTCGACACCAGCGGCGCCTGCCGGTTCTCGAGCAGACAGACGGCAAGACCGTTGTCGAGCCGGTGCTCGCGCAGCCGTCCGGGCAGCGCGCACAGTGGGCGGAGATCGACGGTCATGGGTTGTCCAGCCCGCCCGGCTCGAGCGTGGCCCGCGGGTAGAGATGCCGGCTGGCCACGGTGAAGCGATCGAGCGCCGGCGTCCAGCGTAGGTTTTCGACCACGAACCGGTCCGCCGCCAGCTCGATCCAGTTGCAGCTGTTGGCTCCAGTCTCCGAGGCGCGACCGCGGCTCGACGTCGTCGTGCCTGAATGGGCCAGAACCACCGGATGCCTGCCTCGCGGGTAGTACTCCTCGGAGCTGCCGATGTAGGACTGATGGTGGTGACCGCTCAGCACCAGATCGACACCGGCGCTGGAGAACAGCTCGATCGCGGCGTGCGCGTTGCGAGAGACACTCTGGAGATCGAACCGTCGGGGCGGCACCAGGTGATGGTGCGCCACCACGATCTTGTACGCTGCCGCGGGCGCCTCGGCCAGCAGCTCACCGATCTCCCGCAGCCGGCGCGCTCGCCACCAACCGCCGGTGAAGGTCAAGCCGTGCGCCGTGTTGACGCCGATCGCCAGCAGATCCGGCTGCCTGTGCACCGGCTCGAGATCGGGTGAGAAGTTCGCACGGTAGGCGCCGAGAGGCCGCGCCAAGCGCTCCCACACGCGATAGAGCGGCACGTCGTGGTTGCCAGGCACCGCCAGCACCGGTACCGGAATCCGATCGACAAACTGCCTCGCCTGACGGAACTGGGCGGGCTTGGCGCGTTGAGTCAGGTCGCCCGACAACGCTACCAGGTCGGGCCCGCGCCGCTCGATGAGCTCCAGCACACCGTCGGCTACCCGCGCCAGATGGGGCGGACCGAAGTGGACGTCGGAGATGTGCAGCAGGTTGCGGGTCGCGCCCGTCAGAGGACCTTCTCGCCGAGATATTGATTGACGCCGTCGGTGACCCGATCCACCGCAAACGCCGACAGCGCCTCGACGATCTCTGAGCCGCGGCTACGGCCCAGCAGGAACCCCCCGAGGGCCGCGAGCGCCACCGACGACTTCGGATAGCGCATGACCAGATCGCTCCAATCGAGCTCCTCAGGGAGGAGCTCGTCGACGACCTGATCCGCCGCGCTACCGGTGCTCACCCTCTCCGGCCACCGCGCAGGACCGCGCCCAGGAAGAAGCCGACCGCAGCTGCGATCAGAACCGACTTGCCGGGGTTGTGCCGGACGTAATCATTGACGTCGTTGGACAGCTGATCCATGTCCTTGGAGACGCGATCGTAGCCCTGGCGCACATTGTCCTTGGCCACCGCGTACTTCTCTTTGGCAGCCTCGCCGGCGCGGCCGGCGCCGTCGCGAATCGTGGAGCTCGCCTTGCCGGCCCCCTCGCGCATGCCGGTGGCCACTTCGACGACCTTCTGTCGCGCCGCTTCCAGTTTCTCCGCCGCCGGTATCTTGGCCGCGCTGTCCGAGCCGTTGCCGGCCTTACTTACTTTCGCTTTCTCGCTCATTTTCTACTCCAATACTTCAAACCGATGCTCCAACCTGATACTCCGAAGCGGGCGTTGATCGAAGCCCGCGGTATGACTGGCTCAGCACTCCTTTGGGAGCGCCATCGGACAGATAATCTACCATAGCGCCGCTGATAGACTCCGCAATCCAGGGAACTCGAACTTTGGCCAAAGTCACCTTCTGCGGCGCTTGCGGCTCCGTCACCGGCAGCTCCACCCTCCTGACCTGGGGGGAACGACGCCTACTGATCGATTGCGGCCTCTATCAGGGCGATGACGAGCTCGAGCAGCGGAACTGGAGGTCGTTTCTGTTCGAGCCGCACGAGCTCGACGCGGTCGTTCTGACCCACGCCCACCTGGACCACACCGGACTGCTGCCGAGGCTGGTCGCCGAAGGTTTCGACGGCCCGATCTATTGCACCCGAGCGAGTCGCGGCCTGGTGTCGCTGATTCTCCAGGATGCCGGGCACATCCAGGAGGAGCAAGCGCGCTACGCGCGCAAGAAGGGCTACAGCGGCCATTCCAACCCGCAGCCGCTCTACACCGAGAAAGACGCACGCAAGACGCTCAAGCTACTGCGGGCGGTCAGCTTCGACGAACGCCACGAGCTCGCGCCGGGGATCGAGGTTCGCTTTCGGCGTGCCGGACACCTGCTCGGCGCGGCGTCGATCGAGGTCCGCGCCAAGGGCGCCGACGGCGAGCGCCGAACCTGGTGCTTCTCCGGCGACGTCGGTCGCTACGACGTGCCGATTCTCAAGGACCCGGAGCCGCCGCTCGACCCGCCCGCCGCCCTGGTCCTCGAGTCGACCTACGGCGATCGATTGCACCAGGCGAGCGACCCCGAGGCGGCGTTCCGCGAGGCCATCCCGCGCGTCCTGAAGCGCGGTGGCTGCGTGATCATCCCGGCGTTCGCGCTCGGACGAACCCAGGAGGTCCTCTACCACCTGTCCCATCTTGTCGACTCCGGCGAGCTGGACCCGGAGATCGTATTCCTCGACAGTCCGATGGCCATCAAGGCGACCGACCTCTACCAGCAGGCCAAGCAGGAGCACGACGAGGAGCTGGCCGAGGACGTTCGCAGGCACCTGAGTCCGCTCCAATCCGACCGCTTCCGGCGCGCCCGGACCGCGGCCGAGTCGAAGGCCATCAATCGCCGGAAATCGCCGTGCGTGGTCGTGGCCTCGAGCGGCATGGCCAACGGTGGCCGGGTCGTGCACCATCTCAAGCAGCGGCTCGGCGACGAGCGCACCGCGGTGATCTTCACCGGCTACCAGGCGACCGGCACCCGCGGACGCCAGTTGGTGAGCGGCGCCAAGCGGGTGCGCATCCACGGCCAGTCGGTTTCGGTGCGCGCCGAGATCCTGTCGCTGCGCGGCCTCTCCGCCCACGGCGACAGCCAGGACCTCCTGCGCTGGTGCGGCGACCTCGCGGGGAAGCCGCCGCGGATATTCCTCAACCACGGTGAAGACGATTCGCGCAAGGCGCTGGCCGCGGCTCTGCGCGAGCACGGCTACGAGCGACCCGAGCTACCGTTCACCGGCGATACCGTCCCCTGGTAACACGATGCCCGAAGGCCACACCGGCACCCACAACGCCCTCGACGATCCGCGCAACGCCAACGTCCGGATCTGGATCAACGGCGAGCTCCACCATCGCGACGAGGCCAGGATCTCGGTCTTCGACAGTGGCTATCTGGTCGGCGACGGCGTGTGGGAGGCGCTCAGGCTCCACGAGGGCGTCCTGGTCTTTCTCGACGAGCACCTCGACCGCCTCTGGATGGGGCTCAAGGCGATCGCCCTGGACCCGGGAGTGACCCGCGCCGAACTCACCGAGGCGATCTGGACCACCGTGCGCGCCAACGAAATGCACGACGACGTGCACGTGCGGTTCATGGTCACACGCGGCAACAAGAAGACACCGTCGCAGGATCCCAGGCTGGTGGTCGGCGGCGCCAACGTGGTGATCATCGCCGAGCACAAGCGCGCCGATCCGGGGACCCGGACGAGCGGCATCTCGCTCTTCACCTCGACCGTGCGCCGCGGCTCACCCGACTATCTGGACCCGCGACTCAACTGCCACAGCAAGCTTCACGAGGTGATCGCGCTCAACCAGGCGCTGGCGGCCGGCGCCGACGAAGCGCTGATGCTCGACATTCACGGCTTCGTCGCGACCTGCAATGCGACCAACTTCTTCATGGTCAAGAACGGCGCGGGATGGACCTCGACCGGCCGTTACTGCATGCAGGGCATCACCCGCCGGAAGGTTATCGAGCACGGACGCGCCGGCGGCATCGAGGTGCTGGAGAAGGACTTCTCGCTCACCGACGTCTACGACGCCGACGAGGCGTTCGTGACCGGAACGTTCGGGGCGCTGACGCCGGTACGCGCGGTCGACGGCCGAACGATCGGCGCCGGGACGGGCATGGGCCCGGTCACCGCGAAGCTCGAGGAGCTCTACCGCCGCGCGATCGCGGAAGCGGTCGCGGCGGCCGGGAACGAAGCCCGGGCCTGAGGCGGCCGCGTCAGTCGTTGCCGATCGCCCCGCCGCCCGCGATGAACCACGGCGTTGCCGCCGGGTCATCCTTGAAGAAGTCGAGCAACATCGAGCCCACCTTCCGCTGACCCGAGGGCGAGGGGTGGGTGAAGTCGTTACGATCCGTGTCGCCGCACAGCCAGACCAGGCCGTCCGCACGCGGTGACGTTCCGTCCGCCCAGAGATAGGGCCCCCACAGCAGCACCGGCGCCACCACCTCGCCGCGCCGGGGCGAAGCGTTCAGGTCGAGGCTGCCCTGGATCTGCTTCTCGATCAGCCACTTGACCGCGAACGAGGACTCGTAGGCGTAGGGCTCCGGGCTGGTGGTCGCGGGGTCGTCCGTGTAGGCGCGCGTCCGGCTCGAGAAGAACGCCAGCTTGACGTTCGGGAACCGGATCAGGAGCGCCCGAGCGATGAATTCCAGGTGGGCCTGATGAACCTGCGCGTGAGTCGGAAACGCCCCGAGCAGAGCCGGCTCCTGCTCCGCCTGCTTGACCCACACGACCTGGACCTGCTCGGCCGACAATCCGTCACGCTCGAGGAACCGGACGGCGTCGTTCCATGCTTCCCCGAACGGATCGACCCAGTCCGCGGCCGGCGCCCCGCCTTGCGCGGCGTTGAACAGACGCACGCGCGGGTTCCTTGTCGGCTCTTCTGCCGCCTGTTCGAGGAAGCTCTCGAACTCGAGCTTGCTGTTCGACATGCCGATCGAGGCGAGCACGATCTGGCCCGATTGGGAATCGGGCTGCCCGAACCGATCGAGGGGCTGGACCGACGCTGCGGCGAGCTCCGCCGCACGCAGATGCCGCCGGGGCAGTTCGTTCGATCCGGCTGGGTAGAGCCCACCGGGGTGGAGGCCCAGATAGAGGCCGCCGGTAAGATCCGGCAGCGGCGTGTTGCCGGTCGAGCGTAGAGTGCAGTCCGCGCCCGCGATGGACCCGCCGGCGCCGACGCAGAGGGCGAGAGCCAGTGTTTTCAGGTTGAACGGATGCATGAGTGAGTTCCTTTCGGTCGATCCCCCTCCAGCCACGACCGTAGAAGACGGTCCGTTACGCCCCGCTGACCGCAGCGTTACCGGGCCATTACAGGAACCGATGCCGACACAACAGGTGCTGACTGAGCTAGAATCTCGCGCAGCGGGGCAGTAGCTCAGCTGGGAGAGCACCACGTTCGCAACGTGGGGGTCGAGGGTTCAAATCCCTTCTGCTCCACCATCCGCTTTTGACTGATATCCCAATACTCATGCAGCTTGTGCTGGCCTTCGCGCTCGGAGCCGGCATCGCGTGGCTGCTGGCGACCGCCGCCCAGGGCCGTCGCCGCCTCGGAATCACCGAACGCCTGTCCGCCGCCGAGGCGAAGGCGGCGCTCGAGCGCGAGATCCGCGAGACTCTCGAGAGCGAGCTCGTCGAGACCCAGACCGCCCTGCGCGAGATCGACCGCGAGCTGGCGGTGGCGCGCGAGCGCCAGGAGGCCACGGCAAAGACCCTCGAGGAGCAGCGCGGCTTCGTCGAATCGGCGCGCAAGCAGCTCGAAGACGCCTTCGGCTCGCTGGCCGCGACCGCCCTCAAGGGCAACACCGAGCAGTTCCTCTCGATGGCGGAGCGGTCGATGGCCGCCGTCCGTGAGCGCGCCACCGCCGATCTCGACCAGCGTCGTCAGGCGATCGAGTCTCTGATGGCGCCGTTCCGCGAGCGCCTCGACAAGATCGACGCCAAGAGCACCGAGATCGAGAAGGCGCGCGTCGACGCCTACTCGCGGATCGATCGCCAGGTGCAGCTGCTCGCCCACGCCACCAGCGCCCTCGACGAGAAGGCGACCTCCCTGGCCACCGCTCTGAAGGGCTCCGAAGTCCGCGGTCGCTGGGGCGAGCTCGCCCTGCGCAACATCGCCGAGCTGGCCGGCATGACCGCCCACTGCGACTTCGAGGAGCAGGTGGTGCTCGAAGAGGGCGGGCGGCCCGACATGATCGTCAACCTTCCCGGCCGGCGCAAGATCGTCGTCGACGCCAAAGTGCCCCACACCGCCTACCTGGAATCGATCGAGGCGACCACGCCCGAGAAGCGCGACCGGGCCCTGGCCCGGCACGTCCGCGACCTGCGCACCCACGTCCGAGCGCTGGCGGCACGCGACTACGCGGTCTCCCTGGGAGCCGAGATCGACCTGGTGGTCATGTTCCTGCCCGCCGACTCCTTTCTGGCCGCAGCGTTCGCCAAGGAGCCCGACCTACAGGTCGAGGCGCTCCGCTCCAAGGTGCTGATCGCCACCCCGACCACCCTGATCGCCCTGCTCCGAACAGTCGCGATCTACTGGCAGCAGCACGCCATCGCCGACAGCGCCCGCGAGATCGCGAGCACCGCCCGCGAGCTCTACGACCGCGCCGCCAAGTTCGGCGAGGATCTCTCCGCCACCGGCCGCGGCCTGAAGACCGCCCTCGACGCCTACAACCGCGCCGTCGGCTCCTTCAACCACCGCCTGATGCCCATGGGCCGCCGCCTCGAAGGCCTGAAAGTCAGCGAACAGAGTCGCCGCGCGATCGAAGAGCCGGAACTGATCGAAGAACGCCCGAGAGAACCCGTCGGCTCCTAGTCCACTCCCCCCTCCCCACAGGGTCGTGCCGATCCCCCTTCCCGTCTACCGACGGAGGCGTGGGGTGGCTGTAGCTGGGAGAGGTAGTCGATCCGGAGGGAGCTTCCGCTGCACGAAGGTGCGAGGACAAGCTCCAGCCGGAGCGACTACCTCTCCCAGCTACGGCCACCCCACGCCGGCCCACACCGCAAGCCTGCCTAGTCTTTGTTCTTGATCATCGGCACAAACCGAACCCCACCCGCGAACTCCGTCCTGAACCCCCCCTCCGTCCGCGTGATCACCTGGAGGTCCTGAAAGTACCTGCCGACCGGCACCACCATCTTGCCCCCGACCTTGAGCTGCTCCACCAGCGCCCGCGGCACTTCCGGCGGCGCCGCGGTCACCAGGATCGCGTCGAACGGCGCCGCCTCGCTCCAGCCGGCGTAGCCGTCGCCGATCCGGTAGTGGATGTTGTCGTAGCCGAGCTCCTCGAGCGTGCGCCGGGCCCGCCTGCCGAGCTCGGCCCGGATCTCGATCGTGTAGACCTCTTTGGCCAGCCGCGACAGCACCGCCGCCTGGTAGCCCGAGCCGGTACCGATTTCGAGCACCCGCTCGTCGCCCATCAGCCCTAGCAGCTCGGTCATCAGGGCGACGATGTAGGGCTGCGAGATCGTCTGGCCGTCGCCGATCGGCTGCGGGCCGTCGCTGTAGGCCTCCTCGCGTAGCCCCTCGGGCATGAACAGGTGGCGTGGTACCTGCTTCATCGCGTCGACCACGCTCGGCCGTTTGACGCCGCGGCGCTGGATCTGCTCTTCGACCATCTGCAGCCTCTGCTGCAGATAGGGGTCGGTTTGCGCGGGCAGGTCGGGGGGCAAGGCCGCCGCCAACGATAGCAGGCAGCCGAGCGCCAACCCGGTCCGCCCGATGCGAGTCATCGATCGCTCCCACGCTCGAAAACGATCTCGCCATCAACCACGGTCATGTCGACCTCGACGCCGGGGATGTCGGCCACCGGCACGCCGACGATGTCGCTGGCGAACACCACCAGGTCGGCGCGCTTGCCAACCTCGAGCGAACCGATCTCGTCTTCGAGGAAGAGCGAGTGCGCCGCATCGAGCGTGAACCCGCGCAGCGCTTCCTCCCGGGTGAGCAGCTCGGCCGGATACCAGCCGTCCGCCGGCTCGCCCTCGAGGTCGCTGCGGGTGACCGCGCTGTAGAGTCCGAGACGGGGATCGGCCGATTCGACCGGGAAGTCACTGCCCAGGGCAAGACGGCCGCCGGCGTCCAGCACCCGGCGCCACGCGTAACCACCGAGGATCCGGTGGCCGCCGACCCGATCCTCGGCCCACGGCATGTCCGAGGTCGCGTGGGTCGGCTGCATCGACGCGATCACGCCCAGGCGGGCCATGCGCTCGATGTCGTTCAGGCGCATGATCTGCGCGTGCTCGATTCGGAAGCGCGCTTCCGGGCGCGGCTCTTCGAAGCAGCGCTCGAAGGCGTCGAGGGTCACCAGATTGCCGCGATCACCGATCGCGTGCGTCGCCACCTGGAAGCCGCTCTCCAGCGCCCGTTCGCAGATCTCCGCCATCTCGTCGCCGCCGGTGATCAGCAGGCCGATGTTGCCGGGATCGTCCGCATAGGGCTCGACCAGTGCGGCGCCTCGGCTACCGAGGGCACCGTCCGAGTAGAGCTTGACGCCGCGCACCTGGAGCCGGGCTTCGGCGTCGATCTCGGGGCCACGGTCAAACCAGTGGTCGAGCAAAGCGGCATCGTCGCCACTCAGAAAGAGCGCGGCCCGGATCGGCAGCTCGCCGCGCTGTCGTAGGCCCCGGTAGGCCCGGAACATCTCCTGGCTGATCCCCATCTCGGTGACGGTGGTCAGTCCCCGTTCGAGACAGTGGCGCGCGCCGGCCACGATCTGGCGCTCGTGCTCCTCGCGCTCCGCCGCCGGAATGCCGCTGCCGACGCTCATCGCCATGTCCACCAGGACGCCGGTCGGCTCGCCGGCACCGTCACGCTCGAAGCGTCCGCCGATCGGATCGACGCTAGCCGAGGACACTCCCAGGAGGTCCATCGCCCGCGCGTTCAGGAGAGCGGCGTGGCCGTCGACCCGATTCACCCAGACCGGGTGGTCCGGCACTGCGTCGCTGAGAGCCCCATGGTGAGGGAAGGCCTTCTCCTGCCAGTCATTCTGGTCCCAACCGCGGCCCTGGATCCACTCACCGACCGGCGTCGCGTCGGCGCGCTCACGAATCCGCTCGATGACCTCGGCGTAGGAGGCCGAGCCGACCAGGTCGACCCGCTCGAGAGCGGCACCCAGGCTCTGGAGATGCGAGTGGGCGTCGATCAGCCCCGGAGTCACGGTACGGCCGTCGAGCTCGACGACCCGAGTGTCGGCGCCGACGTGGGCGCTCAGACCGGCATCGTCGCCGAGATAGACGATGCGGCCGTCCCGTACAGCCAGTCCTCCCTCGACGACGCCAGGCGTCGAAACCGGATAGAAGCGACCACCCCGCAGCACCAGCTCTGCGGTCTCTTGCGCACGGATGGGAACGGCCGTCAGGGCCAGCAGGACAATCGGCAGGGCGACTCTCGTCATGATTTCTTTTCTCATTCCGCCTGCCATTCTGACAAGGCGCAGCTGCAAAAGCCAAGCCATCGACTGGCGGCCGCCGGCGTCGGCGAATCGTCGAGAGAGCCGTCCTAGAATCAGTCCGGACAACAGCTAGGATACGGCCAGTCGGGTACCGAACGACGATAGCACCCATGAGACCTCCATCCGTGCGGCGGCTCGTTGCAAGTCGAGAGCGAATGTCTACAATCCTCGAACCACAGTCTCTTCCGCCCGGCGCCGGCTGGGGCGATGCCTGCGACCCGTCCGGCCGGCGATGAATACGCCCGCGCCCCCCGGAGCTGAGATTTCTCCGAACCGACATCCCGCCTCGTTTCGCGACCCCAGCGGGTTCCTCTACCGCCGCGACGGTCAGCTCCTGCGGCAGGTCAATCCTCCATACGTCGATCACTACCGGCAGCTCATGGAAAGCGGCCTCTACGAGCAGCTCACGTCGTCGGGCCTGCTGATCGAGCACACCGAGATGTCGGTTGATCTCGGTTTCGATGACGACGCCGCCTACGTGCTCCGCCCCGAGCCGGTGCCACTGATCTCCTATCCCTACGAGTGGTCGTTCAGTGCGCTCCAGGACGCCGCCCTGCTGACCCTCGACATACAGCTGCGGGCGCTCGATCACGGCATGGTGCTCAAAGACGCCAGCGCTTTCAACGTGCAGTTCATCGGCTGCCGGCCGGTGTTCATCGATACCCTGTCGTTCGAGCGCTATCAGGAGGGCAGCCCCTGGATCGCCTACGGGCAGTTCTGCCGTCACTTCCTGGCGCCGCTGATGCTGACCGCCAAGCGCGATATCGATTTCGGCCGACTCCTGTCGCGCTATCTGGACGGCATCCCGCTCGACGTGGCGTCGAAGCTCCTGCCCTGGAAGACGCGGCTCAGCCCTTCGGCGTTGATGCACATCCACTGGCATGCGGCGCTGATTCGCAAGCACAGCGACACCTCGAGCGCCGGTTCCGAGCCGCGCAAGTTGAAGGTCTCCCAGGCGAGCCTCAAGAACCTGGTCGGCGGCCTGGCTGACTACGTCAAGGGCCTGCGCTGGCAGGCGAGCGGCACCGAGTGGGCCGACTACTACGCCAACACCTCGTACTCCCAGGCGGGCTTGGACGAGAAGAAGGCGTTGGTTTCCGGTTTTCTGGAGCGGGTCCGCCCGCAGACCGTCTGGGACTTCGGCGCCAACACCGGCGAGTTCAGCCGGCTCTCGAGTCGCGAAGGGGTGGACACGCTCTCTCTCGACATCGATCCCGCGTGCGTGGACCGGAACTACCGGCGCGGCAAGAAGGAGGGCGACCAGCGCCTGCTACCCCTGTGCATCGACCTCACGAACCCCACGCCGGCGCTCGGCTGGATGCACGCCGAGCGGGATTCACTGGCCGCCCGTGGACCGTGCGACGTCGGTCTGGCATTGGCGCTGGTCCACCATCTGGCGATCTCGAACAACACGCCGCTCGGTTGGATCGCCGAGCTCTTTCACCGCACCTGCCGTCACCTGATCATCGAATGGGTGCCCAAGGGGGACCCGCAGGTGCAGCGACTGTTGCGAAGCCGCGAGGACATCTTCACGGAGTACCATCTCGACGGCTTCGAAGCGGCCTTCGCACCCTGTTTCGAGACCGTCGAGCGGCAGGCGGTCGGAGAGGACGGCAGGGTGCTATTCCTGATGCGCGCCCGAGAGCACGCCCCGGGCGCTCCCGAACCCGACTGACCCGGACTGGCCCTAGTCGGGCGACGAGCTCTCTTCGGAGTCCTTGCCCGCGAACAGACCGCGCACGAAGGCCCAGATACGACGGAAGAAGAGCAGAGCGCCCGCAAGACCGGCCAGGAGCACCTGCAAGATCATGCTGCCGGTCGCTGGATCCAGGTACGCATGCGCCGGTGCGGCGCTCGCGAGGAACGCGTACAAGACCACTGCGGCGGTCAGGTATCTGATGTTTCTCATTGGAATTTTCTCGCGGCCGGAGTCCTTTTTGAAGCTAGCACAGGCGCCCAGGCCGCACAATCGGACCAACGTTCGGGTGGCGGAGCCTAGGGTGCTGCGCCGGCGCTCGGGAGCGTCTCGCCTTCGACCTCGACCAGCTCGGAGCCTTCACTGACGATGCCGCGGTCGGGCAGGAACTCCAGGTCGTGGCCGAAGTAGTGGCTGAGCAGCAGCCGGAACGTGTTGACGTTCGAGATCGACGGGTAGAGGCGCTCCTGGCCCCCTGCCGGCAGCAGGAAAGCGCTCAGCACCTTCAGCCGCTCGCCCAGGGGCTCGGCGAACAGATTCTCGCCGTGATCGCCCTGGATCACGATGATCGGTGTGGTCTCGGACCTGGCGAGGATCTCGTCGATCAGATCGAGTACCAACCGATTCAGGAACAGGAGCTGCTCGAGCATCGCCGCGGAGTCTTCGCGACCGTCCTTCCACGACCAGCCGGCCGGCTTCTCGAGCACGCCGCCGTCGCGATCGAACATGTAGGGAGCGTGCGGCTTGATGACGTGAAAGAGCGTGAAGGTCGGCTCCTCCATCTCGGGAATCCTCGCCACCGCCGCGAACGAGGCGAGCGTCCGCTCGGGGGCGTACCAGACGTACGGAACGTCGCGCCCCCGCACCAGAGCCTCCTGACTCTCGGGCCTGATCAGGTGTCCCGCGAGCGTCATGCCGATGACCAGGCGGGTGAACTCACGGCGATCGTGCTCGACCTCGGTTCGCTCTCCGGTGCGGGCATCGAGCCACAGCTCGCCCGAAGGGGCAAAGTCGACCACTACGTCCGCGATCTCGTTGGTCGCCGTCGGATGCTTCCCGGATGAGACGTGAACGTAGGTGTAGCCGTGCGCCCTCAAAGTCTCGCCGACCTCGTGGCTCTCGACCATTCGCCGCAGCCGCGTGATCAAACGACCCGGACGGCTCAGCGCCTGGTCGAGATACGTCATGTTGAAGGTCGCCGCGAGCGACAGGATGGTCTTCGTGTAGTTGCTGCGCGCCCGGTCGGCGACATAGAAACCGCGCTCGGCCAGGGCATCGATGAACGGCGAGTTGTCAAACCCGTACTCGGCCAACAGACGGTCCTGGCGCTGGTACTCGTCGAGGATGATGTAGTAGAGATCGCGCTCCGGCCGCTCGTCGCCCGCCGGCGACGCGGCTACCCGGCGGTCCGGATCGTCAGAAGCCGACGCATCACCGAGGTGGGCGCGACCGATCTGGATCAGCGGCATCGCCAGGAGAACTGCCGCCACGACGTTCAGGCCGCGGTTGAAGCTCGGCGAGGGGCGGGATTTCGCCACCACCACGGCGGCGGTCACCGCGAGCACCGCCCAGAGCGTCAGCAGCACACCAGGACCTAGCCCGATCCCGGCGGCGTACTCGTACGCAGGTCCGTAGCCGAAGAACAACGCCACCAGGATCGTCGTCAGCAGGCCGGCCCGCAGAGCTCCGCCGAGCGCCAGGCGCAGACCGATGAACAGCAACGTGGCCGCCACCAGCGGACCCGGCAGCACCCGGAGCGCCGACGGCAGCTCCACATAGTCCAGATTCTGGGCGTAGAGAAACACCACCGGATAGGCGGAGATCAGCCAGGGGTGCAGCACCCAGTTACGTTGATCGGCGGGAGTCATGCGACAGGCGAGCGAACGCTCGGAAGGAGCCCGCAGTATAGCCCGCGAGCGCCGCGCTGGCCGCCCTCGCACGCCAGTCGCCGCTACGGCAGGAAGAAGGTGAACAGCGGCGCGACGCCCGCGCCATCGAACACCTGCACCTGCGCCGGCTCGTCGAAGTACTCGAACAGGATCGCAAGCTCGGGGGCCGGCCCCGCCTGGGTGTCGGGCACCGATGTCAGATCGAGCGGCACCGGCACCAGCGGCGGCGAGGAGATACTGATCGAGTTGACGACCGCGCCGGTCGCCGCGTCCTTGACGCTGGCGGTCAGGTCGTTGGGATCCTCACGGCCGGTGACCACCAGCTCCGGCGCGGTGCTGCCGCCGAAGCTCGGGACGCTGTCGAAGGGACCCGGCAGCAGCGTGTCGTCGAAGTCGACCGGCCCGAAGGTCGCGCCGCTCGAAGTATCGATCACCAACGCGAACAGATCGTCGTCACTGGCGCGCCGCATGAGCGCCGCCACGTCGGGCGCCGTGGTGCCGCCGCCCAGACCGAGGTCGCCGACCGCGACGATGCCGAGTGGGAAAAGATCGGTGCCCTGCGCGTGGTTTCCGAGTTGGGCGCCGGTATCGGCATCGACGACCAGGACGTTGACCTCCTCAGTGTCGGGATTCTTCATCAGGATCGCAAGCTCGGCCGTCGGAGAGCCACCAAAACTGTCGACCCTAACCATGCCGATCGGGAACGGCGCCGCGATGTCCTCGTTCGGCGGGTCGGGAGTCGAAGTAGCTACCAGATGGTCGCGGACCACATTCCCGGTCATCGCGTCGAGGACCTGGACGCGGACCTCGCTATTGAGTGGATCGCGTAGCAGGATCGCCAGCTCGGCCGCCGTCGTGTCGTCGAAGCTGTCGACCGACACGATGTCCATTGCGAACCAGGCGCCGACGACGTCATAGTCGCCCAGCAGCGTCTGATCATCGGCGTCGACCACCACGACCTTGGTCTCGCCGCCGAACCCGGCCGCCAGCACCGCGACCTCCGGAGAGGGGGTGGCGTCGAAGTCCGGCACCTCGGTCATCGAGGTCGCTCGGAAGCCGACCGCCTCGACGCTGTACTCACGCTCGCCACCACCGAGCCTGGTGATCACCAGGCCGACGGTGCTGTCGCCCTCCTTGACGCCGATCGCCAGTGCGTTGTTCGAGCCACGCTTGGTGGTCAGCATCTCGCGCGCCGGCGCGACATTCGTGTCGACATCCGCCTGGTCGTTCGAGCTGTCGGGATCGGGCTCGTTGGCCGCGACCACGGCCTCCGAGCTCACCGGACCGTCGATCCGATGGTCGATCAGGACGCCGATGGTCAGGCTGACGGTATCCGAAACCGCGAGATTTCCAAGATCGCAGTTCACGAGCACGCCCGAAAGCACTGCACACGAAAAGGCGCTCGGCTCGGCGCCGAGGAAGACGCCGCCCTTGGGCAGCTCCTGTTGGAGCGTGACGTCGGTGGCGCCCGACGGGCCGAAATTGGTCACGGACAGGTCGTATATCTGGATGTCGCCGGCGACTATCGGATCGGCCTGTTGGTCAAGGGTGACGACCAGGTCGGCGTCGGTGGCGATCGTGACGAAATGGTCCTCGACCTCACCACCCACCGCGAAGCCGGTCGGCGCCAGGCCGCCGCCGGTCGAGAACCGGAAGCGTACGAAGGTGCCGCCCAGGAGGTCGGCGAGGTCGCTGTCGAACGCCGTCACCGGTGACGTGAAGCTCAGCGTGTTGACTCCGGCGAGCAACGGCTCATCGGTGAAGACCTCCTCGCCAGTACCGGTCCAGTCGCCATCGACCTCGAAATCGACCCAGACGCTGAGCAGACCCGCCGCCGAGGCAACGACATCGAAGTCGGTGGTTCCGCCCGCAGTAACGGAGCCGGCGAAGGTCACCCCGTCCTCGTCGTCGATACCGGCGAGGTCGTCGCCGTCGGCCGCAAGGGTCGGCTGACCGTCGGCCTCGAAGTCGACCGCCGCTCCGAGAAACACGTCGCCCGGCACCAGCAGATGGCGCGGGCCGTCATTGGCCAACAGAGTCGGGTACTGTCCGGCGGTCGCCTCGACCGGATCCGGAGCGTCGCCGTAGTCCTTGTCGGACAGGATCGAGGTCGACTCGGTCACCGAGCTGTCACCGCCGAGCGTCTCGCCGCCGGCCGAGCCGGCGACCGTCGCCGTGTCACTGATCACGTCGGTACCGCTGGCTGCCGTCTCCGCGACCGTCAGCGTCGCGGTGAGCGCCGCATTGGCGCCCGAGACCAGATCCAGCGACCAGACGCCGTTCGCGTCATTGGGTGGCGCGTAGACACCGGCGCTGACGACGATCGAATCGATCGTCACTCCCGCCGGGATGATCACGTCTTCGTTGATGTTCAGGCCCGTGATGTCCGACGGGCCGTCGTTCATGACGGTGACCACGTAGACCAGGTTCCCCGCACCGGTGCCGGCGAGCGCCGGGTCGGCGGACTCGGTCTTGGTCAACGTCAGGTTCACGACCCGCGCGATCGAGGTCGCCTCGGTCACCTGGTCGTTGCCGCCGTCGGAGTCGGCCTCGTTCAGGGCAGAGACGCTGGCGGTGTCGCTGACGACGTCGACTCCGGTCAGGGCGGACGCGTCGACGGTATAGACGACGGTCAGCGTGGCCGAGCTCGAAGCGGTCAGATCGCCGATGGTCCAGGTCGTTCCCGCAAAGGAACCCACGCTCGGCGTGACCGAGTCGACGCTGACCCCCACCGGGACGGTGATGATCTCGGTGATGTCGAGTCCGGAGGCGTCCGACGGGCCGGCGTTGAGCGCCGTCACGACATGCGTCAGGTTGCCGACGCCCGAGCCCGCGACTACCGGGTCGATCGACTCGGTCTTGGAGATCTGGATGTCCACCTGGCGCAGGACCGACGTCGCCTCGGCACCCGAATCGTTGGCGCCGTTGGTCTCGGTCTCGTTCACCGCGGTGAGGGTCGCGACGTCCGAGATCGTGTTCGTGCCGGTGGCCGCGGACGAGGCCGCGGTCAGGACGACGGTCAGAGTTTCGCTGGCGCCCGAGGCCAGATCACCCGGCGTCCAGACGCCGTTGGCGCCGTTGGGCGGCGCGTACGACCCGGCGCTCGCCGTGATCGAGTCGACCGTCACCCCCGCCGGCAGCGTCACGACTTCGCTGATCGTGATGCCGGACGCGTCGGACGGACCGTTGTTGGTCGCGGTCACGACGTAGGTCAGATTGCCGGCGGCCGAGCCGGCGATCACCGGGTCGATCGACTCGGACTTGGTGACCGCGATGTCGACCTCGCGGACGACGGTCGTGTTGACGGTCTGGGAGTCGTTTCCGGCGGCGGTGTCGGGCTCGTCGACCGAGGTCAGCGAGCCGGTGTTCATGATGATGTCGCCATCCGCCGCCGACGACTCGGCCTTGAGCTGGATGATCAGCTGCTCGAAGGCCCCGGACGGAATATCTCCGACCGTCCAGACGCCGGTGCCGGAGTCGAACGTGCCGGCGGTGGTGCTCGAGCCGACGAAGGTCACGTTCGCGGGCAGTGTCAGATCGTCCTGCACGACGACGTTCGACGCGTCCGAGGGCCCATCGTTGAAGGCCCGGACGAAGTAGGTCAGGTTCAGCGTCGTCCCGGAGCCGGCGACGACGTTGGGATCCGGGTCGCCGTTCTTCTCGACCCGGATGTCGACCTCACGCGCAACCGAGGTCGCCTCGCTGATCGAATCGTTGCCCGAGTCGGTGTCGATCTGATCGACCGCTGCGACCATCGCGGTGTCCGAGATCGTGTCGGTACCGACCGCCGCGGCCGAGCCGGCGGTCATCGTCACCGTCAAGGTCGCGGTCGCGCCGTTCACCAGATCGAGCGACCAGGTGCCGTTCGGGTCGTTGGCGGGCAGGTAGGTGCCGGCGCTCGGCACGATCGAATCGATCGTCACCCCGGCCGGCAGCGTCAGCGCCTCCGAGATCTGGACGCCGGTGGCGTCGTCCGGACCGTTGTTGCCGGCGGTGATCACGTACACCAGATTGCCGGCTCCCGAACCGGCGATCACCGGGTCGATCGATTCGGTCTTCGACACCATCTCGATATCGACCTCCTCCGTGGGGCCAAAGTTGAGCGTCAACTCGCCTTCGGGACCGTCGCCGTCGGCGGGGGTCTCGGACTCAGTGTCGGTCTCGGTGGCCAGCGTGATCGCCGCACTCCAAAAGCCGCCGCTCAAGTTGAACGCGTCGATGCCATCGTCGTCGTCGGGAGCCGCCGCGCCGGCGATCGAGAAGGAGCTCTCGAGCTTCCAGATCACGTTGCCGAGCACCAGAAGGTCGAGGGGCGGCTCGGTGGGATTCATGGCGCTGGTGCCGTCGTCCGGATCGCCGTCGGTTAGCAGCGGCAGGGAACTGGTGCCGTACACGGGCTTTCGATTCACCGCGAAGGTGGTCCTGAACGGGATCGGCGGACCGTCGTTGTGCACCGTGGCGTCGAGGGTGATCTGGGCCGACTCGTCCGGCGGCAGATCGCCGATCGGGACCGCGCCCTGCCCCGGTGCCACGCCAACGGCGAAGAAACCGGCCAGGAGCCCGGCGGATAGCAATCGGGTTTGCGAGGAGTCTCTCATGGCCCTTCGTCGCCCCACCTCGAGAAGAAAACAGATCGTCGCGGCGCGGTTCCTGTGGCTGAGAATGGTACCAGCCGGCGGAATTCGGTCACGATCAAGGCAGCCGTGGCCTTGGTTTGCTCCCTACCCTTCGCGGCCTTCGGCGGCGTCGCGTTGACGAGTTGACAGCAGCTGTACCGTCCGGGGCGAGAAGCGCTCATCCCTGGCAAGCGCGATCTGTGCTAAACACGCCGTCCGGGAATCGCCATGACTACCGAACAACGAAACGATCTGAGAAACGTCGCCATCGTCGCGCATGTCGACCACGGCAAGACCACCCTGGTGGACGCCATGCTCTGGCAGAGCGGCATCTTCCGGGACAACGAGAGTGTCGCCGAGCGAGTACTCGACTCGATCGACCTCGAGCGTGAAAAAGGCATCACCATCATGGCCAAGAACACGGCCATCGATTTCCTCGACACGCGCATCAACATCGTCGACACGCCGGGCCATGCCGACTTCGGCGGCGAGGTGGAACGCACGCTCAAGCTTGTCGATGGCGTGCTGCTGCTGGTCGACGCGAGCGAGGGACCGTTGCCGCAGACCCGCTTCGTGCTCGGCAAGGTGCTCGAAGCGAAGCTGCGACCGATCGTGGTGATCAACAAGATCGACCGGCCCGACGCGCGCGCCGCCGAGGTGCTGGACGAGATCTACGACCTATTCATCGACCTCGACGCCGACGAGTCGCTGCTCGACTTCCCGGTCTTCTACGCCAACGCCAAGGCGGGCACCTGCCGCACCGAGCCGGACGGCGAGGACCACACCCTGCAGCCGCTTTTCGAAGCGATCGTGCGCTACGTCCCGGCCCCGACCTTCGATCCGGAGATGCCGCTTCAGGTGCTGATCACCAGCATGGACTACGACGACTACGTCGGTCGACTGGCGGTCGGCCGGGTCGTCAACGGCCGGCTCCAGACCTCCCAGACGGTGGGCGCGTGTGCTCCGGGCAGCGAGCCGAGGCCGTTCAAGATCTCGCACCTCTACGGTTTCAAGGGCCTGCGCAGGGTCGACATCGATCATGCGGGGCCGGGCGACCTGGTCGCGGTCGCCGGGTTCAACAGCTTCACGATCGGCGAGACTCTGTGTGATCCGGAAGATCCCCGGCCCCTGCCGCGGCTTCAGGTCGGCGAGCCGACCCTGTCGATGCTGTTCTCGGTCAACAACTCACCGGTCGCCGGCCTCGAGGGCGAGCACGTCACCTCGCGCAAGCTCAAGACGCGCCTCGAGAAAGAGGCTCTGAGCAACGTCTCGCTGCGCGTCGAGCCATCGGGCTCGGCCGACTCGTACAAGGTCTCGGGTCGCGGCGAGCTGCAGCTGGCGATCCTGATCGAGCAGATCCGGCGCGAGGGCTTCGAGCTCTCGGCGGGACGCCCCGAGGTGGTGACCAAGACCATCGACGGCGTACTGCACGAGCCGATGGAGAAGCTGGTCATCGACTGCCCCGAGGACTTCGTCGGCGTCGTCACCCAGAAGGTGAGCACACGCCGCGGCCGCATGATGGAGATGGTAAACCACGGCAGCGGCCGGGTGCGCATGATCTTCCGGATTCCGTCGCGCGGCCTGATCGGCTTTCGGACCGAGTTCCTGACCGAGACCCGCGGCACCGGCATCTTGAATCACCTGTTCGACGGCTGGGAACCGTGGCAGGGCGACATCACCCAGCGCGTCACCGGCGCGCTGATCTCCGATCGCACTGGGCGCACCACGGCCTATGCGATCGAGAACCTGCAGCCACGCGGCACGCTCTTCGTCTCACCGGGCCTCGAGGTGTACGAAGGGATGATCGTCGGTGAGAACAATCGCCCCGACGACCTCGACGTCAACATCACCAAGGAGAAGAAGCTCACCAACATGCGCGCCGCCTCGGCCGACGACACCGTGCGCCTGGTACCGCCGCGCCTGATGAACCTGGAGCAGTCGCTCGAGTTCATCCGCGAGGACGAGCTGGTCGAAGTGACCCCGAAGGCGATCCGGCTGCGCAAGAAGATCCTGGCCGCCAACCGGCGCAAGTAGAGCGTCGAGCGCCCGTCAGGCGAACGTCGGCCCGCGATCCGCTACCCTACGCTCGCCGATCGTGAGCCGACCGAAACCACACCCCCCGCTGAGTGCCCTGCTCCTCCTGCTCGGCGCCACCTTCGGCTGCGCGGGCGGCGAGCCGGCCCAGTACTTCGACCTGGCGGGCGCGTTCGCGCGAGCCGCGATCCACGACACGACAGCCGAACCGCCGCAGGCGGACGGCGCGACCGACCTGCTGTTCCTGCCGGCCGGATCAGCCGTGAGCTTCAGCTTCGAGGGCCACCCGAGCAGCTCCCTCCGGACCGCTCGGGTCGCTCTCCGGGGCGCCGCAACCCGTCTCGAGATTCACATCGCCACGGACGAGAGTCCGGAGCTGTTCGAGACCCGAGTCGACCGCACAGAGCGCGAGCTCGTGATCGATCTGCCCACCGCGTCGGCTGGCGCGATGACTCTCACTCTCAGGGTCGACAGCGAGCGGCGCGAGCCCGGCGACGGCGTCCTCCTGACCGGAGCCACGGTCTGGGGAGTCGCTCCCGAGCCCTCCTTGGACAGCCCGGTCGCCTTCGATCGGGTCGAGCGCCCGAACGTCGTCATCTACCTGATCGACACCCTGCGCCGAGACCGTCTGGGCAGCTACGGCTACGACCGTCCGCTCTCGCCACGGATCGACGAGTTCGCGCGCGGCGCAACTCTGTTCGAGAACAGCGTCGGGCAGTCGTCGTGGACCAAGGCGTCGGTCGCCTCGATGTGGTCCGGGGTCTGGCCACCCTCCCACGGAGCGACCGGCTGGGCTCACAGGCTCCCGGAGCGATACGAGACGGTGGCAGAACGTCTGCGAGACGCCGGCTACCAGACCGCGGCGTTCGTGACCAACCTCAACGCCAGCCCGGCATTCGGCCTCGACCAGGGCTTCGACCACATGTGGTTCGAAATGAAGAGGCGCTCCGACCTGGTCAACGAACAGGTCATCGCCTGGCTCGAGGCGGAGCGCGACGCCACGCAGCCGCTCTTCCTCTACGTCCACACCATGGATCCGCACGCCGGCTACAACCCGACCGAGCCGTTTCGCACAAACTTCGCTCCGAGTGCCGACGAAATGAAACCGTGGAAGCCGCGGTGGCGCTGGCCGATCGAGAATCTGCCGTTCTTCAACGACCTCTACGACGGCGAGATCGCGCAGAACGACGACGCCTTCGGGAATCTCATTCGAGCCCTGAAGGAGCGCGGGTTGTTCGACTCGTCGTTGATCATCGCACTCTCAGACCATGGCGAAGAGTTCAGGGAGCACGGCGGCTGGCGGCACGGCCGGGTGCTCCACTACGGCTCGCTCGACGTGCCGCTGATCGTCAAGCTCCCCCATCAGGAGCAGGGCTCCCGATCCTCCATCCCGGCGTCGCACGTCGATATTCTGCCGACGGTGCTCGACGTCGCGGGCCTGCCGCCCTCGGACGGCGAGGGGCAGAGCCTGGTCGCGCCGCGGTCGCGCCCGGTCTTCTCGCATCTCCGACTCGGACGCGCGCCCCTCCAGTACAGCGTCTTCGACGGTCGCTGGAAACTCATCCAGGTTCATCGGGAACCCCTGCGGACGCTGCTCTACGACCTGCGCGAGGACCCCGGCGAAACCAACGATCTTGCAGCGGCGTTGCCGGTACGAACGGCGCTGCTCGAAGGGCTCCTCCGGGAGCGGCTGGCACAGGGCCCCGGCGACGCGGCGGACGAGATCGAGCTGACCGAGGACCTCCAGCGCTCGCTACGGGCGCTCGGGTATCTGCAGTAGTCCGAAGCCGCCAGAGCTGACCCGCCGTAGCGAGGGGCCTACTACACGCCCGTCAGGCTCCGCCGACCGCCATGGCGAAGGTCACCAGCACTACCGGCCGAATCAAGAACACCGGCGCTCGCGATGAACTAAGATCGGGACGTGGCGAGGAAGATGCACTCGAAAGTTGTCTGGCCCGGGTTCTCGAACCGGCCGGCGCCGGCGCACGTGGCCAAGATCGGCCGCAACGACCTCTGTCCGTGCGACAGCGGCAAGAAGTACAAGGACTGCCATCTGAGCGAAGGCACCGCCTACCTGAAGAGGCTGGCGCGCGAACACGACCGGGAGCGCCTGAGGGAAGTGCGGGCGAATCTCAAGGCGCAGGGTGTGCCCTGGTACAAGCGCCTGTTCCACCGACTGTAGGCGGCAGCCGAGCTAGACGACGACAGAGCGGCGAGCTTTTCATGCACGCTGTGCTCGGGTCTCATGAGGCGACCCTGGCGCCTTGCTGGCGCATCGCTGACAGAGATTCAACATACAATGCCCAGCCGATGCGCGTCTACTTCACGAATCTCGGCTGCAAGCTGAATCAGGCCGAGCTCGAGGGCCTTGCGCGGCGTTTTGTGGCCGCCGGGCATTCGATCTCCGAGGCGCTCGAGACCGCGGATCTCCATGTGGTCAACAGCTGCACCGTGACCCATGTCGCGGCTCGCGATTCGCGCAAGATCGCCCGCCGGGGACGGCGGCTGAACCCGACCCTGAAGACGGTCCTGACCGGCTGTTACGTCGCCGCCGAGCCCGCGGAGGCGGCCCGGCTGGCGGGCGTCGATCTGGTCGTCGCCAACGACGACAAGCACCGCCTGGTCGAGCGGGTGCACGAAACGTTTCCGGAGGAGCAGCCGCTGGGCGTCGACGCCGGGCCCCTGCCGGTCCCCTACGTGCCGCTCGCGTTCGGCAACTCGCGCGCGCTGGTGAAGATCGAGGACGGCTGCAACATGCGCTGCTCGTTCTGCATCATCCCGCAGACCCGCGGCAGCCAGCGCAGCCGTCCGGTGGACGACGTCGTGGCCGAGGTCCACGCCTTGACCACAGGCGGCTTCCAGGAGGTGGTGATCACCGGTGTCCAGATCTCGGCCTACCGGTCGGGCGAGACGCGCCTGGCCGAACTGGTCGAGCGGCTCCTGGTCGACACCGACGTGCGACGGCTGAGACTGACCTCGATCGCCCCGTGGCAATTCGATCGCCGGCTTCTCGACCTGTTCGGGTCGCGCCGGATCTGCCGGCACGTGCATCTGTCGCTGCAGAGCGGCTGTTCCGAGACGCTCCAGCGCATGCGTCGTCCCTACTCGACCGAGGACTTCGCTCGCCTGGCGACGGAGATCCGGAGCGCGGCGCCCGGAGTGGCGATCACCACCGACGTGATCGTCGGCTTTCCGGGCGAGAGCGAGCACGAGTTCGAAGTCGGGCTGGAGTTCGTGGACCGCATGCAATTCGCGCGCGTGCACGCCTTCCCCTACTCGGTTCGCAACGGCACCGAGGCCGCGGCCATGACCGACCAGGTGCCGCACGCGGTCAAGCGCGCACGGATGAAACGCATGCTCGAGGTCGCCGAGCGCGGTCGCGAGGCGTTCTGGAACAGCCAGCGCGGTCAGACCGTCGAAGTGCTCTGGGAACAGCCGAAGAACGATCTCTGGCTGGGGACGACCGACAACTACATCCGGGTCGCCCGCAGCGGCCCGGTGGGTAGCGGGCTCGAGCAGGTGCGCCTCGGCCGCATCGTCGAAGGCGCTGTGGTGGCCGAGGAGATCGCGGCGTGAACGCTCCGCGCAGACCGCGGCGCGGACGGGGCCGCGGACGCAGACGGCCGCCGCGAGACTCGGCGGGGCGACCTTCGGACAGCAAACGTCGGCAGCACAAGGACCCCGATCTTCCGCAGCTGCTGTCGATCGAGGAGATCGACGAGCGGCTCGAAAGAACGCTGGCGCAGTCGGCCGCCGACGAGACCGAAATGGTCTGGCTCGAGGTCTCTCGGGGCGAGGCGACGCGCAACGGCAAGCACATCGAGGTACGCGTCTCGCCCGAGCGCACCATCCTGGTCCGGGTGCTGGATCTGGGGCGAGTCGGCAGCTATCGAACCGGCTTCGGAGAACCGGGCGATCTGACCGACGCCGTGCGTCAGGCGATGGCGCAGTCGCGCGTGCGCGAGCCGCTCTCCGGCCTCCCCCATTTGCCGGCCGAGAATGAACCGATCGAGACCGAAAACGGTCTCTACGATCCGGACGTCGCGGGGCTCACTCCAGCTGCGGCGCGCGCCCTGCTCGAGAAGCTACCCAACCAGAACGAAGCTCTGCGGCTCGAGTGGGCGGAAGGCCGGGTCGTGGTCTACAACAGTCGCAAGATCCGGCGCCAGGTATCGGTGACCGGCGTCAGCTTCGAGGCGCGCTGCGGCACCAGCCCGGGCGCCGGCCATGCCGCGGATGCGGCGCGACGCCTGGAGGACCTCAATCCGGAGCGGATCCTGGAGATCGCCTGGAACCGGCACGCCAACGGCGACCTCGGCGAGCCGCCGACCGAGGCCGTCCCGGTGGTGCTGGCGCCCGAGGCGGTCATCTCGCTGATCGAGATGCTGAATCAGGAGTCGTTCTCGGCCAAGGCGTACTACGACGGCACCAGCTTCCTGCGCGAGCACCTCGGGATCCAGGTCTTCGACCGGGCACTGACGCTGCGCGACGACGCCACGGACCGGAGCGGCATTCCGTTCCCCTTCGACCTCGAGGGCACCGCCAAGAGACCGGTGCCGCTGATCCTCGAGGGCGCCCCGAAGACACCGGCGCTCGACCAGCGCCAGGCGGCGGTTCTCGGACTGCCCCCGACCGCCCACGCGATCGGCGGCAACGACGCCCGCGCTCAGAACCTCTTTCTGCTGGCGGGCGAGTTGACCGACGAGGAGCTCCTCGCCGCGGCCGAAGGCGGGCTCTGGATCGGCTGGCTCGACCACCTCGAGTGCCGCGAGCCCAACCGTGTCCAGTTCAACGCCCGCGCTCGCGGCGTCCGCCGAATCGAGAACGGCAAGCTCGGCGCGGCCTTGCCCGACCTCTACTGGCAGGACAGCCTGCTGCGCGCGTTCTCCGGCATCCTCGGCATCGGCTCCGTGACCACCAACCGGATGACCCGCGACGGCTACCTGGGAGGCTTCTCCGCCCCCGGCTTGGCTCTCAGCAGCATCGAGGGTCTGCGGCCATCCTAGCGCGGTCTCTTTTCGACAGAGCGAACCCGGACTCGGCATCGCCCACCGCGACCTGCCGGCAGAGCCGAGACAGCATTAGCAGTGGTGTTACGCTAGAGCGAGCAACGAAGCTGTCGAAGGAAACCGCGACAGGGATGGTTCCCTGTCGAAGGGTACGAGGAGAACGAGAATGCGTACGGTCGCTCTCTCCATTCTGGCGCTCGCCCTGCTCGGACCGGCCGCCGGCGCGGCGGAACCTATCCCACGTCGCTGGACGAGCCTGGACCTCTCAGACGTGGACCCATCGCCGTTTCGGTGGGCAGGGCCGTGTGAGGTGCAACCACCGGCCGGTACCAGGACCATCTGCCGGTCGATGCTAGACGACCGCCTCGCCCTATTGCTGCTCTGGGCCGAGAGCGAATCGGGCGACTGCCGCAAACGGAGGTGCGCCGACGGACAGTTCAGAATCTTCCAGGAGAACCCGTACCCGGATCAGCTGTTTCAGCCGGGCTGGGGGATGGCCTCGAAGCGATACGCGGTGACCGCCACCGTCCTGGGATTTGACGACCGGGATGTGAACGAGGAGGTCGTCCTCCGTCGGATCCTGCCGCAGCTCATTCGACTGGTCGAGCCCTACGCCGTGCCGTGTGGCTGCCCGGAGGATCGGCCGGGAGTCCCGACACCACCGCTGCCGCTCCCCCCGCCCTCGAACGAGCCCATCGAGCTCCCGCCGCCGGGGAGTGTCGAAGAGGCCGACCCACGAGCCGGGTATGACGCGGAGGGGGGCGTCTTCGGTCAGTCGGACACCTGGGAACCGGGCGAAGCGGTCGGATCGGGCTCTCGGGAACCGGACGAAGCGGTCGAATCGAGCTCCCCCGAGGCCGACATCACGTTCGGGGCCGGTTCCGAAGCCTTCGATGCCGGGGACTTCGAGCGCTCCCTCTCGCTCATGACGGAGGCGGCAGAGATGGGTGATCCCCGAGCTCCCGGTTACGTCGGCAATCAGTACCACATGGGGAAGGGCACGGCGCCGGACGGTGCCAAGGCTCTCCGCTACTACCGGATGGGCGCTGAGCGGAAGGACGGCTTCGCCACCCATCAGCTCGGCCTTGCGTACGAGCACGGCCGGTTCGGCCTGGGCAAGGACGACCGCGCCGCGCTCCGCCACTACGAGCGCGCGGCGGAGCAGGGCTGGTCCGCGGCCGCCCGCGTCGCCGGTCTGTCCCACCAGCAAGGATTCGGTGGGGTCGAGCCGAGCGAGCGCAAGGCCCTCGACTACTACATACAGGCAGCAGACCTGGGCAACATGCAGGCGCTCAACGACCTCGGCATCTTCTACCAGGAGGGCCGGGGCGGACTCACCCCCGACCCGGAGGTCGCAGCGACCTACTTCCGCAAGGCGGCCGACCTGGGCTACGACAGAGCCATGAACAACCTGGCGCGAGGCTACCGGCTCGGGCTCGGGGTTCCCGTCGATCGCGGGCAGGCGATGGACTGGTACCGGAAGGCGAGCGAACTCGGCAACGAGAACGCCACCGACGCTCTCACGAAGATGGAGGCGGGCGAATGGTGAGGAGTGAGCGAGCACTCGCCTCCCTTGCACTGACACTCTGGGCTACGGGCGGTGGTGCGGCTGAGTTGACGTTCGAGGTTCTCGACGACCGCTGCAACCCTCCGGTGAACACAGTCGCAACCATGGAGGGCAGGACGGATTGACTCACCTACCTGGGCTGCATCGACAGCGGGATCAAGAACCTCCTCAACAGAGACGGTCTTCTAAGGTCCAGACCTGGGCTCGCTGAGCTCAGCAAGGAGGTTCTTTGCATAGTCTGGACGTACACCAGGGAGTGACGCCCCCACAGGCACTCGAAGTGGATGGAGACCGACGAACGATGAGAGGGACCAGACGATTCTCCGTCTGCCTGTGGATGGCGACGGCGTTCCTCGTGGCAGTCGGCGAAGCAGCCGAGCCGACGCCCAAGAGCTTCGAGCGTTGCCACGCCCTCCGCAGCTGGGCACTGGAGAAGGACGTCAAGACGGACGGGGGCCGCAACGCATGGCTCACCTTCCTCGGCTGCATGGAGAAGACGGCCCATGAGCTCTTCGAGCAGTTGTCCGACGAGGGTAAAGCGCTCGAGTACACCAGACCATCGGAAGCGTGTGAAGGCGAGAACGAAACGGCGCTCCTCAGTTTGAAGAGCGTCGACACGTGGGTCATGGAGTTCTATGGCTTCTGGGACTGGTATCGATCGTCAACGAACTACGTCCCGATAGCAGTAAGAAACCACCTCGAGCTGGAACGGGACAACCTCGTCACTCAGGTGGACGGCTACATCGGTGCGCTCGACGCTTTGCGGAAGAAGGT
Organism: Acidobacteriota bacterium; assembly: GCA_029263375.1. Taxonomy (GTDB): domain Bacteria; phylum Acidobacteriota; class Thermoanaerobaculia; order Multivoradales; family JAHEKO01; genus JAHEKO01. Next base: position 47,425 of record JAJCXP010000228.1, read on the forward strand.
AGAAGGGAGCAGAGCCCGATGGGTCGCCTCGATCGAGCGTTGTAATGAGACGGCGGAACCCGAACCCGCCTCTGGGCTGATCATCAAAGTCACCGAGGTCACTCAGCCGAGCAACATCGAAGTCGGCCAGATCTTCACGCTCAACCACACCCTGTCGACGCCGGACGGGATGGGTGCGACCCTCGAGCTGTTGGTCGCGGAGGGTGAGGGTGAAGCATGTCCCGTAGGGAAGACTCCGGACGGCGCCTGCTCAATGGCTACTTTCGAGGTGGCACCGGGCACGAAGATGCGCTTTGCCGAGTTCTCGCTCGGCAAGGGCCTCTTTCTTGGGTGGCCGAACCTCACCATCGAGCTCCTGCAAGGTACGGTCGACGTGAATATCGAGAAGGAGAACGTCGAGCTTGCGGTGAAGTGCCAGGAGCACTCCGCGTACAAGAACTTCGGCGACCCGAGCCGCGCCAGGATGACGTGTGACTTTGACGAGTTCCGAGTCAGGAGCATCGCTGGAACCGCGTCTCTGTACGGAACGATGGACACAACTCTCTTGGACCCAGGTGAAACCGTGACCTACAGGGCGGGAGCCAAGGTCGAGTAGGCCCAACCCTCCGCGCGGCTAGCTCTTGCGCAGCAGCACCAGGGTCTGATCGTCGCCCTGTGGGAGGCCGGCGGCAAAGTCGGTGACGGCGGTGTCGACTAGCTCGATGATCTCCGACAGCGGCTGGTCGGCGGCGGCGCGCAGGAGGTCGCACAGGCGCTGCTCGCCGAACTCCTCGTCCGTGGGCGAAGCGCACTCGGTGATGCCGTCACTGTAGAGGCAGAGCAGATCGCCCGCCTGCATGACCAGTGAGCGCGACTCGAACCCCCCTTTGGCGAACAGCCCGAGCGGCATGCCACCCGTGGGCAGCTCCTCGATGGAGCCGGTCGCGCGCACCAGGAACCCCGGATTGTGGCCGGCGTTCAGATAGGAGACCTCACCACTCTCCGGATCTACCGTGGCGACGAGCAGGGTGATGAACTTGTTGGGCGCGCTCGATTCGAAGATGTGCCGATTGAGACGCTCGACCAGTTCGGGACCGAGGGGCTCGCGATCGAGCAGCAGTCGCAGCGCCGAATAGAGCGTCGAAACCATCAGGGCGGCGGGCATGCCCTTGCCGGTAACGTCGGCCACCAGGGCGGCCAACCTGCCGCCGTCGAGCGGCAGGAGATCGTAGTAGTCGCCGCCGACCTCGCGCGCCGGCCGGTTCCAGCCGATCACCTCGATCCCATCGAAGAGCGGCATCCGGTCCGGCAGCAGTTGTCGCTGGATCTCGGCGGCGAGCTCCGCCTCCCGCTCGAGCCGCTCCTTCTCGAGCGCCTGCCGATGCAGGTGGGCGTTCTCGAGCGCGATCGCCGCCTGGTTGGCCAGCATGCCGAGACTCCTGCGGTCGGAAAGCTCGAACGGTCCGACGCCGTGGCGGCTCTCCTTGTCGGCGACGATCAGCAGGCCGCGGGGCGTGCCGTCGGCCTCGATCGGCACCGCCAGCAGATGCTCGGCGCCCGGAATCAGATCCTGGCCACCCGCGCTCTTGCCTTTCAAGAGCGCCACGACCGCTGGATCGTCGAGCCGCATTCGGCCACGCGCGTCGCCGCCGAACGTGCGATCGAGTCGGTAGCGGTCGCCGTCGACGAGATAGAGCGCGCCACGGCGGGCGTCGAGGAGCGACACCGCGCGCAGCAGGATCTCCTCCGACAGATCGTCGAGGTTGAGGGTGCCGGCGATCGCCAGGCCGACGTCGTACAGCGCCTCGAGCTCGACACCGCGATAGTTGACTTCGAACCGCTGCCGTTTGAGTCGCTTCTCGAGATCGAGGTTCCGGATTCCCGCTGCCAGCGCGACTCGCAGAGCGTGCTCGACCTCGACCGGGCCGCCGTCCGGGACGTCGGCCAGAACCATGCCGCCGACCACTACGATCTTGGCCAGGCGCCCGTCCGGGGGCGCCGAGTCGACGGTCTCGGGAAAGTTGCCCGAGCCGACGACGACCTCTCGCGTCAGCGGCTGCCCCTGGCCGGTATAGAGCGCAACCCCCGACGCCTCGGTGCCGAGTCGAACCAGCTCGAGCAGGCGCTCGACCAGAACGCGACCATCCTCATCGCGCCCAGCGAGCTCGAGCGCCTCAGTCCAGGCCTTCTTGGTTGCCGGCCCTGTCGCCGCTCGGCTCATCTGCGTCTCAGCCGAGCTCGGTGACGGCACGGTCCTCGTCTGGGTAGATCGAGGCGTACAGCGTCAGTCCCATGATGTGGAACGTCTTGTCGATCGTGGGTGTTAGCGCACAGAACGCCAGCTTGCCCTCGATCTCGAGCATGCGCTCGATGATCTCGATCAGGATGGAGATACCGATCGAATTGACGATCTTGGTGCCCGCGAGATTGAGCAGGAGGATTTTCACACCGTCGTCGATCAGCTTGAACGCCTCGCGCGCGATCTCCTCTCCACCCTGGTTGTTGATGTAACCCTCGGTGTAGATGACCGCAAGCGCATCACGCCGATCGACGGTCAGTTTCAGAGTCTCGCTCATCGTCCCTTCTCTCCGCCACCCTAGCGGTGTTTTGTCATCACGATCTGTGTGCCCTGGTCGCTAGAGCTGATCTCGACCTCATCCATCAGGCCGCGAATGATCTGAAGCCCCCACCCACGCTTACTCTCGGCTTTGAGCTTCTCCTCGATCGAGGGTCGCGCGACATCCTTCGGGTCGAAACCAACCCCGGTGTCGCGCAACACGATCTGGAGCCTCTCGGGCTGATTCTCGCCCAATACCGAGAAGGTGATGTAGACCTTCCGATCCTCGGCCCGACTGTGCTCGAACGAGTTGATGCACGCTTCGACCACAGCCATCCGGACCTCGTCGATCCTATCCGAGCTCATGTGCATGAACTCAGCCATGGCCGTCGCGGTCTTACTCGCCGCGATCTCCATGTCCGGAAGCATTGGGAGGGTAAGTGTTACCTCCCTGAGGACGAAACTATTCTCCATCCGTCGGGTACCAGTCTCTCGGCCGCCGACTCTACTAGAGAACTCAGAAGGTCAGAAATATCTCGAGCAGATA
>JAJCXP010000229.1 GCA_029263375.1 Acidobacteriota bacterium
TCGACCAGTTCACCGAGATGCAGTTCTCGACCGGCGGCTCCGACGTGACCAAGTCGGTCGGTGGTGTGTCGGTCAACCTGGTGACCAAGCGCGGCACCAACGAGTTCCGCGGCTCGGCCCGTTTCCTGGTCACCGATTCGAACGGCCTGATCTTCGCCAAGCAGTCCAGCGCTGACATCAGCCCGGGCGAGCTCGGCGCCGGTCAGAGCGGGTTCATCGGCAACGGCATCAACAAGATCGAAGAGTGGGGTTTCGAGGCCGGCGGCCCGGTCATCAAGGACAAGCTCTGGTTCTGGGGCTCCCACGGTCAGAACAACATCAAGAATCTGACCGGCGGCGCCAGCCCGGCCGACGTCCAGGCCGACGACACCATCCTCACGAACACCGCGTTCAAGGTGAACGCGCAGCTCAGCGGCTCGAACTCCGCCACCGGTTCCTGGAACAACGGTGACAAGGAGAAGTTCGGCCGTAACGCGAGCCCGACCCGCCCGCAGCCGACCACCTGGGATCAGCGTGGTCCTTCGGCGATCATCAAGTTCGAGGACACGCACGTCGTGAACTCCAACTTCTTCATCACCGGCGGCTACTCCAAGGTCGACGGCGGCTTCTCGCTCACCGCGAAGGCCACCTCGGCGCTCGGCGCCAACACTCCGATGTCCTACCGTGACGACAATGGCGTCTGGCAGGGTTCTTTCTGGAGTGGCAGCTCGTCCCGTCCGTCCGAGGAGTTCAAGGCTGACGGTTCGTACTTCTTCAACACCGGCGATGTGAGCCACGAGCTCAAGTTCGGTGCCCGCCTGCGTGAGTTCGACCGGAACAGCAAGTTCACCTGGCCGAACGATGGCGCGTGGGCAATCAACATCGGCTCCGGCTTCCAGCCGTCGCTGCTCTTCACCCAGCGTGGTTTCGACCCGCCGGTGAACCAGACCTACACCTCGGCGTGGGTCCAGGACACGATCTCGGCCGGCAAGCTGACGATCAATGCGGGTCTCCGCTACGATCTTCAGGAAGGCACCAACGAGTCCGTGACCGCCGACGCCAACCCCTGGTTCCCGACCCAGCATCCGACGGTGGCCTTCGATGGTGCTGATGCGTCGTTCGATTGGACGACCATCTCGCCCCGTCTTGGTCTCACCTACGCGCTGGGCGCGGAGCGCAAGACGCTCCTGCGTGCGAGCTTCTCGCAGTTCCCCGAGCAGCTGCAGACCGGCGACATCGATCGGACCAACCCGGCCGGTTCCACGTACATCACGTCTCTGTGGTACGACACGGACGGCTCCGGCGATTTCAACGGTTCCACCCTGGCTGGCAACGGCCCGGACCAGGTCGTGCACATCGGCACGACCAACTTCTCGCTGTCGGACCCGACAGCTCTCGTGAGCCCGAACGTCTCTGATTCGAACCTGGATCCCGAGACGACCACCGAGCTTCTGCTCGGTGTCGAGCACGCGCTGCTGCCTGAGTTCGTAGTCGGCGTGCAGCTCACCTATCGTCAAACCACCGACCTCCTCGAGAACCGTGCCTTCGTCGAAGACGCCGCTGGCAACACGCGTCTGGTTTCGCGCACGGATTTCATCGCGGATGGCGCGCCACGCACCGGCACCCTGCCTGGTGGCCAGGGCTACAGCGTCCAGCCGTGGACTCTCGACCCCTCGCTCAGCTTCAACGGCGGCTCGCTGTTGACCAACGGCGACCGTGAGACGGAGTACCAGGGCGCCAACATCAACTTCACCAAGCGTCTGTCCAACCAGTGGATGATGCGAGGCTACTTCCAGTTCGGCGAGACCGAGTGGGATGTCCCGGCCAGCCACCTGGCGGGTCAGAGCCCGAATCTCTGCGAGGACTCTGCAACCTTCGGCTGCAGTGGCGCCTTTGGAGGTCAGATCAACGGTGGTCTCTACGCCGTCCAGGCAGCCGGTTCCGGTGCCAAGGCCGACGTTTGGATCCAGAGCGGTTGGCAGTACAACGTCAACGGCATGTACCAGGTCGCTCCCGACCGTCCGTGGGGCTTCAACGTCGCCGCGAACATCTTCGGTCGCGAGGGCTACCCGCTGCCTTACTTCCTCGACGTGACCACGTCGGATGGACAGGCTCGTGACCTTCTGGCCGTCAGCTCGATCGATCAGATCCGAGTCGACGACATCCTGACGGTCGACCTGCGACTCGACAAAGAGTTCGCGGCGAGCGGCAACGTCAGCTTCACGCTGGGTGCCGACATCTTCAACCTGCTCAACGAGAACTTCACGATGCAGCGTGAGCGTGGCCTGAGCCGTGGCTCTGCAGATTTCCTCCGGGAAACTCTCAGCCCGCGGATCTTCCGCCTGAGCGCCCGCATCAACTGGAAGTAGTCCGCTACTTTCAGAAACGTGTGGTTTCAGACCGGGGGCTTCGGCCCCCGGTTTTTTATTGGGGACAGGCACGAACACCTATCGTTTGCGTAGCGCAGGTCAAACGCCATGAGGCCAACGACTGCGCCACACCGACGGTCGGCGTTCGTGCCTGTCCCCGTTCGAACACCAGGCACTCTTTTTCCCGAGAAAGGGTGTGCCCGTCCCTACTCTTTTCAGAAAAGAGTGCCTGTCCCTATTTTTCTCTGGTACGGCTCGTGCATTTGCTAGACTCGCGACCCTCGGAGTGACTCCGGGAAATCCGACAATTACCACGAGTGGAGAGACCCATGATGCTGCGTTCCAATCTGAAGCTCTGTCTCGCCGCCTGCCTGCTGGTCGCCATCGCCGTTCCGGCCGTCGCCCAGGAGTGGGCCGGACGGGGACGAGCAAGTGGCACCGTCAGAGACGAGGACGGCAATGCGGTCGTCGGCGCCCGGGTTCAGGTCTACCTGCGGAATCCGGACAACGGCCCCGAGGGGCTCCTGACCGACGAAAAGGGACGGTTCAACTTCGGCGGCCTGGCAGGCGGCGCCTGGACCGTACTGATCGACGCTGAGGGCTACAAGCCTTCCCAGGGCCAGATGAACGTGACCCAGTTCGGCAGCACCAAGTCGGCGGCAATCATCATGGTCCGAGATCCGCAGTTCGCGATCACGACCGGAGACCGCCTACTCGACGCCGGTGACTACGCGGGCGCTCGGCGCGACTACAACGAGGCGATGAAGGGACTCGACGCCATCGGCCAGGCGCGCCTGCGCTCCCGAGTCGGTGACACCTACGTCGAGGAGGGCGACCTGGAAGCCGCTCAGCGCGAATACCAACAGGCCCTCGAGTACCTCGATCCGACCGAGCAAGCGGCCGTCCGCATCAAACTCGGCAACGCTCATCAGCGCCAGGGCAACTACGCTGCGGCACGCGCCGAGTTCGAACGCGCCTCGACCAGCCTCGAGGGCGAGGGCAAGGTCGTCGTACTCACCGAGATCGCCAAGGGCTACTACGCCGAGGGCAACGTCGACCAGGCGATCGCGACGCTCAAGCAGGCCGTGGAGATGGCGCCGGAGAACATCGAAGCGATCCAGGTCCTCGCCGACCTACTGACCCGGCAGGGCAAGGAAGCCGAAGCGGCTGAGGTTCTCGCCAAGCTCCCCGAGGGCGCCAAGCTGCCGACCGACATGGTGCTCAACATCGGTATCCGCCTCTACAACGAGGGCGACACGGAGAAGGCGCTCGAGTACTTCGAGCGGGCGGTCGCCGAGTCGCCCGACAACGGCGAGGGCTACTACTACCGGGGCCTCTGTCTGCTTGGTACCGGCAACAACGACGGCGCGCGCGCCGATTTCGAGAAGCTGCTCGAGATCGATCCCGACAACGGCCACAGGACAGAGGTCGAGGAGTTCCTCGAGTTTCTGAACCAGTAGTCCGGGGAGCTGTCGCATCGTGAGCTCATGCCCAGGCCGGCTCCTCGCCGGCCTTCTTCTTCTCGGCACGACCCTCGGCGCCGCCGGCTGCGGCTCGAGCTCGGAAGATCTGCGCATCGCCGAGGGCACACCGATCGTCCTGATCTCGATCGACACCCTGAGATCCGATCGTCTCCCCGCGTACGGCTACACCAAGGTCGCGACCCCCGGCATCGATCGTCTTCGCCGTGACGCGATCCTCTTCGAGCACGCCTACGGCCCCGTACCGCTGACCTTCCCGTCGCACACCACGGCGCTTACCGGCACGCTGCCGCTCCGCCACGGGGTGCGCGACAACATGGGGTACCGGCTGGACTCGACGACGGTCCCCTACATGCCGCGGCGGCTCAAGGAGATGGGCTACGCGACCGGCGCGGCGGTGTCGACGTTCGTGCTGCGCGGGTCGAGCGGACTCGCGGACTCGTTCGACCTGTACGACGACAAGCTCGTCTTCATCAGCTGGACCGACGTCGGTAGCGTGCAACGTCGCGGCGAGGAGACTCTCGAAGCCTCCCTGCCGTGGATCCGCTCGGTCGCCGACCAGCCCTTCTTCTTCTTCTTCCACATCTACGAGCCCCACACGCCTCACAGGCCTCCGGAGCCCTACGCCTCCCGCTACGCGTCTCCGTACGACGGCGACGTCGCCCACGCGGATGCCATCGTGGGCAAGTTCCTGAGCGAGCTCGAACGGCTGGGGCTCTACGATCGCGCGCTGATCTTCCTGATGTCGGATCATGGCGAGGGCCTGGGCGACCACGGCCACTACGAGCACGGACCCCTGATCTACCGCGAGGTGCTGCAGGTGCCCTTGATGCTCAAGCTGCCGGGCAGCAAGCGCGGCGGCAGCTCGGTCTCGGCGCCCGCCCAGCTCGCGGACATCTTCCCCACCGTGCTGGCGCTGACCGGCCAGGAGGCGCCCGCTGGGCTCGACGGACGCTCACTGTTGAGTCTCGAGGCGGCCGACGCGCCGGTCCGGCAGATCTATTCCGAGACCGTCTTTGGACGGGTTCACTTCGGCTGGAGCGACCTCGCTTCACTGATCGAGTACCCCTACCACTACATCGACGGGCCGGACCCCGAGCTCTACGACCTCGAGAACGACCCGGGGGAGCTGACCAGCGTCCTGCGCCGGGAGCGGCGGGTGGCGGCTCGTCTCGACGATCTCCTCGACACGTTCGATCGCACGCTCGCAGCGCCGAGTGAAGAGGACCCCGAGACCATGCGACGCCTCGCCGCGCTCGGCTACCTCGGTAGCCGGTCGACTGAAACCGAGGGTCCCCTCCCCGACCCCAAGAGCCGCCTCTGGGTCCTCGACCTGATGCGCACGGCGCTCGACTACTCGACCGAGGGCGACTTCGAGGCGGCCATCCCCGCATACCGCAAGGTGCTAGCGGAAGAGCCGGGCATGGTCGATGCCTGGGAGAAGCTCGGGCTCGCCCTGCTCGAGACCGGCCGGGCGGACGAGGCGGTCGAGGCACTCGAGGAGGCGATGAGGCTCTCGGGAGGCGCGCCTCAGGTCGCCCTGGCGATGGCCGACGTTCTGTTGCGTCTCGGCCGGCTCGACGAAGCGGAGGCGCACGCCGAGATCGGGCTGACCGTGCACGAACTGGCCCGCGACGTCCTGGCCCAGGTCGCGTTGCGCAAGGGTGACCTCGAGAAGGCCGCCCGCCTCGCCGAGGAGGCGATCGCCACCCGTGGCGCGCGCCTCGCGCCGCTGATCACACTCGCCGACCTGCACCTGAAGCAGGAGAACTTCGAGAGCGCCATCGAGTTCACCGATCAGGTGCTCGAGGAGTTCGGCGATCGAACCGACACCGACAAGCTGCGCGGCCTCCATTTCATTCGTGGGCGCGCCTTCGCGCAACTCGGCGAGGCCGAGCTGGCCAGTCAGGCGTTCCAGCTGGAGATCCAGGTATCGCCCGCCCAGCTCGCCCCGTACACCCATCTCGCGTACCTTTACGCCCTGCTCGGCGACAGCGGCCAGGCCGGAGCCACCTTGCGGCAGATGGTCGAGACCAACCCGACCGCCAAGGCCTACGGCGAAGCCGTGCGCGCCCTCCGGGCGATGGGCGATCTGCGCTCGGCCGGAGCGCTGCTGAACGTGGCGCGGCAGCTCTTCCCGAACGACCGCGACCTACGCCAGCTGGCCGCCGGATAGTTACAACTTCTCAAAACGCTGGTCATCAGATCTCACAGATGCTGGGCGGCCATGCAACCGCGAGCGTGCCCTCAATCGCTCGGCAGACCGACGACCGGGCGAGCGCCCACGGCCGCTGGCGGGATTCAGGTACGCCATGGATCGCGGGCTGACCTGTCCTACCTGGACCCGACGGAGCCTGCCGGCGCGCCGTGAGGATCCGGCGTGGAGCCGGTCGCATCGGAGTGCCCGATCGCGAGGCCGCCTGGCCGCTTCGGGATTCCCGCGGACAAGCTTGTCAACCACGGCACTTTCACCGGTTTTCTCGGGCCCGCTTCTCAGTCGGTTCGCGCCTCCAGAGCCGCACCCGGCGGCCCGCCGGCAGATCCGTGTACCTCGTCCTCCGAGCGTCCGACCAGCGCACCCGCAGCTCGAGACCGGAATCGATCGCGATGACACCGAAGCGGGCGGTCTGGCAGCTCTGCGAAAGATAGGAATCGACCGGCATCACGTCGCGTGACTGACGGGTGCCGCCGCTGAGCAGCTCGAGTCGGCTACCGATCGCGAGCGCACTACCCGGCGCCGGGCCGAGGTCCACAGCCAGCCAGCCTCCGCCGGGGGTCGAGACGTTCTCGTAGACCTCCGCGACATCGTTCGAGTTCGTGATCACCAGATCGACGTCGCCGTCAGCGTCCAGATCTGCCGACGCCATGCCGCGACTCGCCGCGATCACATCCAAGCCGCTGTCGGTGAGCTCGCGGAAGCGGCCGCCGCCCAGGTTCTCCAGAATCTGGTTCGGCTGCCGGTAGGTGAGGTCGGCACGCTCCTCCATCAGCTCGACGTTGTCGAGGATGTGTCCGTTGGCCACCGCCAGATCGACATCGCCGTCGAGATCGAAGTCCGCGAACAGAGTGCCGAAGCCGAGCAGTACCAGCGACGGCTGCGCCACGCCCAGGGCGGTGCGCGCATCGACGAACACCCCATTGCCGAGGTTGCGGTAGAGAGCGTTGGTCTCGAGCGCGAAATTGGTCACGTAGAGATCGACCAGGCCGTCCTCGTCGACGTCGGCCGCCGCCACTCCCATGCCGGCCTCGGCCAGCCCGGTGTCGCCGAATGCGGTGCCGGACACCAGCGATGCATCATCGAAGGTGCCGTCGCCGCGACTGCGGAAGAAGGAGTTCGGGGTCGTGTCGTTGGCGACATACACATCGAGCCAGTCGTCGTTGTCGAGATCGGTGATCACCACCCCCATCGCCTTGCCGGCGCCGATCGCGAACCCGGCCTCGGCCGTGCGCTCGACGAAGCTGCCGTCGCCCCGGTTCCGGTAGTACCGATCCGGCAGCGCGTCGAAGAGCTCGGGGTGGCAGAAGGCGCCGACGCCGAGCATCTCGTTGTAGCAGAGCGTCGGCTTGTCGAGCGAGTAGTCGATGTAGTTGGTGACGTAGAGATCGAGATCGCCGTCGCGGTCGAGATCGGCGAACGCCGCCGACATGCTCCAGCGCGGATCGCCGACGCCGGCGGCGGCTGTCACGTCGCTGAACGTTCCGTCCCCGTTGTTGCGGAACAGCTGGTTCTCGCGGAAGTGCGTGACGTAGAGGTCGAGGTCGCCGTCGCCGTCGTAGTCCGCCGAGCTACCGCCCATGCCGTAGCCGGTCACCGAGAGCCGCGCCCGGTCGGTGACGTCGACGAAGCGGCCGGGGCCATCGTTGCGGTAGAGGATCGAGCGTGGCGACTCACCCTGGTAGCCGGGAAGCTCCGCGCTGTCGATGAACAGCACGTCCGGGTCGCCATCGTGGTCGTAGTCGAAGATCACCACCCCGGAGCCGTCGGTCTCCGGGTAGTAGCGCTTGCCCGAGCCGCCGTTGTGATGCTTGAACTCGAGCCCCCAGTCGCGTGCAACCTCGCGAAAGCGGATCGGGCTCTGCGCCGGCGCCGCCGCCGACATCGCCAGCCCGAGCAGGGCGGCGACCGGCACGACACAGGGCTTGCTCATCGCCGCGAATATACCGGCAATCGGCGACCGACCGGGCGCGATCCGGATCAGAGGCCGGCGGAGTGTCCGCGCGGCTGGCCCGTTTCATGCTAGAAGTAGCGACATACGGCTCAGCCGTGCCGTCCGGACGGGCCAGTAGCGCCCGAGCGGCACCCCACGTCGATGAGAACAGCCCCTCTGACCTTCTAGGGTCCGCCAGAGTACGGTACTCTGGTAACCCGCCGCGTAACCTCTCCCCGACCGGAGACGGAGGAAAATACATGCAAGTCCGAGTGTTCCGAAGATGGCCGAGCCGCGGCCGGTGCCTGGGCCCGGGAGGCGTTCTGGTCGCAGCCCTGGCGATCGCCGCTCCCGGCTTCGCTCAGAGCGCACCGGCCGAGCCCCCGCGCCAGGTGCCGATCGGCCAGACCAGCGACCCGGCGATGGACGCCCGACTGCGCCGCCAGGAGCAGCTTCAGACGCTCGGCCAGTTCGAGGTCTTCCACGAATTCACCCTACGCGACCGGCAGCCGGAGAGCGGCATCACTTTCAGCCATCGGATCACCGACGATTCGGGCAGGTCCTACAAGCCGAACCACTACGATCACGGCAACGGCATCGCGGTCGCCGATGTCGACGGCGACGGCCGGCTCGACGTCTACTTCGTCAGCCAGCTCGGCTCGAACGAGCTGTGGCGCAACGCCGGCGGCGGCCGGTTCGAGAACATCACCACCACCGCGGGCGTCGCCCTCGCCGACCGCGTTGGCGCCTCGGCCAGCTTCGCCGACTACGACAATGACGGCGACGCCGATCTCTACACGACCAGCGTCAAGTTCGGCAACGCGCTGTTCCAGAACGACGGCAAGGGCCGCTTCACCGACGTGACCGCGAGCGCCGGACTCGCCCACACCGGACACTCGTCCGGCGCGACCTTCTTCGACTACGACCTCGACGGCCACCTCGACCTGTTCGTCGCCAACGTCGGCGTCTACACGACCGACAAGCTCGGCCCCGGCGGCTACTACGTGGGGTTCGACGTGCTCGAGGACGGACGATCTGACGCGTTCAGTGGCCATCTGACGCCCGATCGGTTCGAGCGCAGCCTGCTCTACCGGAATCTCGGCAACGGCCACTTCGAGGACGTGACCGAGAAGGTCGGCCTGGTCGATACCGGTTGGAGCGGCGACGCCAGTCCCGCCGACCTCAACGGCGATCGCTATCCGGACCTCTACGTGCTCAACATGCAGGGCGACGACCACTACTGGGAGAACGTCGAGGGCAAGCGCTTCGTGGACAAGACCGCGGACTACTTCTCGCGCACGCCGTGGGGCTCGATGGGGGTCAAGTTCTTCGATCAGAACAACGACGGCCGCCAGGATCTTCTCCTGACCGACATGCACTCCGACATGAGCAAGGAGGTCGGCATCGCCGAGGAGCGGCTCAAGTCGGACATGCAGTGGCCGGACGCGTTCCTGCAGGGGGGCGCCGACAACATCTTCGGCAACGCGTTCTACCGGCAAACGGCCAACGGCAAGTTCGAGGAGATCTCGGACGCGATCGGCGCCGAGAACTACTGGCCCTGGGGCCTCTCCACCGGCGACCTGAACGCCGACGGCTGGGAGGACGTGTTCATCGCCTCGAGCATGAACTTTCCCTGGCGCTACGGCATCAACTCGGTGCTGCTCAACAACCGGGGCACGAAGCTGCTGGCCAGCGAGTACATCCTCGGCGTCGAGCCCCGGCGTGGCGGCGCGGCGATGAAGCCGTGGTTCACGATGGACTGCGACGGCGCCGACAGCGCGCGCCAGGAGTGCCAGGGGCGCAGCGGCCGCTTCGAGCTGCTCGGCACTCTCGGCACCCGATCGTCGGCGATCTTCGACCTCGACGACGACGGCGATCTCGACATCATCACCAACGAGTTCAACTCGGAGCCGCTGGTCCTGATCAACGATCTGGCGCCACGCGTACCGATCCGCCACCTGAAGGTCGTGCTGGTCGGCACACGTTCCAATCGCGACGGCCTGGGCGCCGTCGTCCGGGTGACCGCGGCGGGCTCGACCCACACCAAGGTTCACGACGGGGTGTCCGGCTACCTCTCGCACAGCCGCATGCCGCTCTACTTCGGGCTCGGCCGCGCGACCGGCGTCGAGCGAGTCGAGGTCAGCTGGCCGTCCGGCATCACCCAGACCATCACCGAGGGCATCTCGATCAACTCAACCCTGACGATCACCGAGGAGGCCGAGGCCGAGGCTTCGGAATGACGACCATGCCGAACTACTCCCGAATGGCTCTCGCGGCACTGGCCCTCTGCCTGACCGGCCCGACAGCGGCGCTTCCCCAGGACGACGGCCGGCGCACGGTGCGTGTGCCGACGGTCGACGTGGGCGCCAACTTCATGTCCATTCGCCAAAAGAACCAGGAGGCGACGCGCGAGCGCTTCACCGTGCCGATCGGATTCAAGTTCAGCGACCAGGTGCGTGACAGCGGCATCGACTTCCGACACGAGTCGGTCGACGACTCGTCCAAGTACTGGAAGCCGGTCCACTACGATCACGGCAACGGCGTGGTCGCCGCGGACGTCGATGGCGACGAACTGCTCGATCTCTACTTCGTCACGCAGCTGGGCGGCAACCAGCTCTGGAAGAACCTCGGCGGCGGACGTTTCGCGGACGTCACCGAGGCGGCCGGCGTGGCGCTCGCCGATCGCGTCGGCGTCACCGCCTCGTTCGCCGATGTCGACAACGACGGCGACCAGGATCTGTTCGTGACCACCGTGCGCTACGGCAACGTCCTGTTCGAGAACGACGGCAAGGGCAGGTTCAAAGACATCAGCGCCGCCGCCGGCCTGGACTATTCGGGGCACTCCTCCGGCGCGGTGTTCTTCGACTACGACCTCGACGGCCGGCTCGACCTGTTCGTCGCCAACGTCGGCCGCTATACGTTCGACGAGAAGGGGCGCGGCGGCGCCTACGTCGGCATGGCCGACGCGTTCGAAGGGCACCTCTACCCCGAACGCTCGGAGCGCAGCATCCTCTACCGGAATCTCGGCGGCAACCGCTTCGAGGACGTCTCGGAGAAGACCGGGCTGGTCGACACCAGCTGGAGCGGCGACGCCACGATCGCCGACCTGAACCGCGACGGCTATCCCGACCTCTACGTTCTCAACATGCAGGGTGACGATCACTACTACGAGAACCAGGCCGGCAAGCGCTTCGTCGAGCGCACCGCGGCCCACTTCCCCAAGACCTCGTGGGGGGCGATGGGCGTCAAGTTCTTCGACTTCGACAACGACGCGCGCACCGATCTCCTGGTCACCGACATGCACTCGGACATGGACGAGAAGGGCTTCGAGCCGCTGGCCGAGAAGAACAAGCTGTTCGGCGTCATGGTCGCGGGCGGCGAGAACAACATCCCGGGTAACTCGTTCTGGGTGCGGCAGGAGGACGGCTCGTATCAGGAGCTCTCCGACAAGCTCGGCGCCGAGAACTACTGGCCCTGGGGCATCAGCGTCGCCGACCTCAATGCGGACGGCTTCGAAGACGTGTTCCTGGCCTCGAGCATGAACTACCCGTTCCGCTACGGCATCAACTCGGTGTTCGTGAACAACGCGGGTAAGGAGTTCCTCGACGCGGAGTTCCTGCTCGGCGTCGAGCCGCGACGCGACGGCCGCACCCACGCACCGGTGTTCGAGCTCGAGTGCGGCGGCACCGACCAGGAGCACGAGCGCTGCCAGGGCTGGGACGAGCGAATCACCATCGTCGGCGCCCTGGGCACGCGCTCGTCGATCATCTTCGACCTCGACGGCGACGGTGATCTCGACATCGTCACCAACGAGTTCAACGACGGCCCGCAGGTCCTGGTCAGCAACCTGGCGCAGACGGCAAAGCCGAAGCACCTGTCGGTGAGCCTGGTCGGAACGCGGTCGAATCGCGACGGCATCGGCGCGACCGTAACCGTGGTCACCGACAAGGGCTCCTACACCCGCTACCAGGACTCGACCTCGGGGTACCTCTCGCACTGCTCGCTGCCGATGTACTTCGGGCTCGGCGACGCGACCAAGGTCGAACGAGTCGAAGTCGAGTGGCCGAGCGGCGAGAAGCAGACCGTGACGCGCGGGCTGGCGACCTCGGGCTCGGTGAAGATCGTCGAGCCGCAGGCGGAAGGCTCCTAGGCCGGCCCAGCGGGGCCCGAACCGCGGCAGCTTCGTCTCCGTACCAACAAGGTCACAGCTCGGGACGGCAACGTGTCAGCGTTTCGGTCAAGCGCTGAGCTCTCGTTTGCTATCTTCCTCGGATGTCTGATCAGCGCTCGCTCCGACTATGGTTGCGGTTCGTATCTCGACCGGCTGGCCTTGTCACCTGCGCCCTACTGGCCGTAGGCGCGCCGGCCCAAGCCGCCGCCAACCGGCAGCGGGCCGAGGAACTCATCGGTCAGCCCTGTCGAGATGACCAGTCCGCGTGGACGGACGATTCGGTCGCCGGTTGGGAAGCCGAGCAGAACGGCGACTACGTCACGGCCATTCTCAGTCAGAAGCGCGTCGTGTCGCGTCTGTGCGACGCCGTGCTCCCGTGGATCGAGTTGGCCGAGCTGCACGTCCGCGTGGACCGGCTGCCGGCGGCCGTCTCGTATCTCGAGTACGCCCTGGAACTGGACGCCGACGAGGTGCTTCTCCGGCTCCTGGGGACCGGATTCCTCCGCTCGCCTCACTTCGAGCCGCTGCTCGACAGCGGCCTGTATCGAGACTCCGAGCTGTTCCAGCGGATCGACCGCCTGCTCGCGCCGAGCCGGCAACGTCGCACCGAAGCCAGGCGCCTGCTGGAGCGGATGCCGACCGGACAGCGGCCTCCCAACCCGTTCGTCGCGCGCCCATCCTGCCCAGGAGAGATGTGTGGGTTCGGCGACTGGGAGGTCTACAAGGACACGCCGATCGTCGCGGCGCCGGAGAGCGACTCAGTGGTGGGTCACGCCCGC
>JAJCXP010000230.1 GCA_029263375.1 Acidobacteriota bacterium
ACCCGCAGGCCCGCCGAGCGTACCTATGGACGGAACCAGTCACTCGGAAGTAGCTTCCATGCACCGTCGCAGACAGTCGCCCCGCGCGCCGATCCGGTTCTTTCTGACCGCGACCCTGCTGCTCTTGGCGGCTTCGTGGGCGCCGATCGTTGCCGCCATCACCGAGCCGGCGAGCGCGGCGGACGCGGCGCAGATTGCCGACCCGATCGACCAGGGCGACCCGCGAGGGGTGACCCCGCGGCCCTACCAGATCCCGCGCTCGGAGGGGGTCGAGGTGGTGATCGACGGCAAGCTCGACGAGGGCCACTGGCGGGCCGCCGCCGTGGTTTCGCTGCCCTACGAGACCCGACCGGCGGAGAATCAGCCCGCCCCGGTCGAGACCGAGGCGTTGGTCTTCTACGACACGAGCTACCTCTACGTCGGATTCAGGGCTCGCGATCCGAACCCGAAGGCCATCCGCGCCCACCTGACGGATCGCGACACCGCCTGGAACGACGACTGGGTCGGCGTCGTCCTCGACACCTTCAACGACGAGCGCCGGGCGGTCGAGTTCTTCGCCAACCCGTACGGCGTTCAGATGGACCTGTTCAACGACGACGTCAACGACAACGAGTCCGATTCCTGGGACGCGATCTGGGACTCGGCCGGGAGGATCACCGAGTCGGGCTACGAGGTGGAGATGGCGATTCCGTTTCACCAGCTGCGCTTCCCGAGCGGTGCTCAGCAGCAGATCTGGGGCGTCGACTTCGTGCGCAACTATCCACGCAACGATCGCCACCGGATCGCCTCGCAACCGATGGATCGTGACGTCAGCTGCTACCTGTGCCAGATCTCGAAGATGGAGGGCTTTGCCGGCATCAGCCCGGGCCGCAATCTGGAGATCAACCCGACCCTGGTGTCGGGGCGCACCGACACGCGCAGCGACTTTCCGACCGGCGACTTCCAGGATGGCGGCGTCGACACCGATCCCGGCTTGACCGTGGTCTGGGGCGTGACCCCGAACCTCTCCCTGAGCGGCACGCTCAACCCCGACTTCTCCCAGGTCGAGGCGGACGTCGCTCAGCTCGACGTCAACAACCAGTTCACCCTGTTCTTCCCGGAGAAGCGGCCCTTCTTCCTCGAGGGCGCCGACTTCTTCGACACCCTGTTGGATGCCGTCTTCACCCGCAACGTCTCGGACCCGGACTGGGGCGTCAAGCTCACCGGCAAAGACGGCAAGAACGGCGTCGGCGTGTTCGCGGCGCAGGACTCGCTCACCAGCCTGATCTTTCCGGGCAGTCAGGGGTCGGACGCCGATACGTTCGCCTTCGAGACTACCGATACGGCGCTGCGCTACCGGCGCGACTTCGGCAACTCGTCATCGGTCGGCGGCGTCTTCACCGGTCGCGACGGTGGCGACTTTTCGAGCTATCTGGGCGGCTTCGACGGTCGCTACCGGATGAACGACAAGGACTCGATCCGCTTCCAGTTCCTGGGCTCCCGCACCGAGTACCCGGCCCAGATCGCAGAAGACTTCGAACAGCCCACGGGCAACATCAGCGACCTGGCCTACACCCTCCGCTACAACCACAACGAGCGCGATTGGGGCGCCTATGCCCAGTACACCGACATCGGCCGTGACTTCCGCGCCGACATGGGCTTCATGCCGCGGGTCGACTACACCTTCGTGCTGGCCGGCGGGCGCAAGACCTGGACCGGTGAGGACGGCGACTGGTACAACAAGTTGAGCGTCGGCGGCGACTGGGATCTGACCGAGGACCAGAGCGGCCAGCTACTCGAGCGCGAGGCCGAGGCCTGGATCAGCATCGACGGGCCGAAGCAGTCGAACATCTTCCTCTCCGTGGTCGATCGCGACCGGTACTTCGAGGGCGTCGACTTTCCGGATCAGTTCACCATCCAGGGCTGGCAGGAGTTCCAGCCGAGCGGCAAGGTGTGGCTCGGGTTCTGGTACCGGATCGGCGACGATATCGACTTCGCCAACGTCCGCCCGGCCGAGACTCTCGTGCTCGAGCCAAGCGTGCGCTACAACATCGGCAAGCACATCCGCGCCACTCTCGACCACACCTACCAGGAGTTGGACGTGGACGAGGGGCGGCTGTTCAAGGTCAACCTGAGCCAGCTTCGACTGGTCTACCAGTTCAACATCCGCATGTTCGTGCGCGGCATCTTTCAGTACCAGCAGATCGAGCGCAATCCGCTGCTCTACGTGGACGAGGTCGATCGCGAGAACAAGGATCTGTTCAGCCAGCTCCTCTTCTCGTACAAGCTCAACCCGCGCACGGTGCTGTTCTTCGGCTACTCCGACACTCGCGAGGGGTACGTCGAGGAGCAGACCCGGGTCGACCTGACCCAGAGCGACCGGAGTCTGTTCCTCAAGATCGGCTACGCCTGGAATCTCTAGCTCGTTCGGCGGCGCTACTCGAGCAGGTTGCCGCGCTCGAGCAGACTGGGCCCGTACATAACGGCGTTCAGGAAGATCGGTGCGGTGCTGCGCCAGAACAGCCGGTACGCCGGCTCCTGAGCGAACAGCACGACTCCGCCCCGGCCGTGCGAGCGGACGCCGACCAGCAGCGAGCCCGCCAATCGTCCCTTCGCCTCGGGCCAGGCGAAGCCGGCGATCACCGGATCGCCGTCGACGGCCAGCAGCAGGTCCTCGCGCGGGTCGCCGCTCGGCAGCAGGATCGTCGAGCCCTGGAAGATCACCGCCGGCGCTGATCGCAGGCCGCTCGCGAGTGGGTGGCCGTCGCGCAACCGGGTCGCGAGGGCGGCGCCGGGGGTGTAGAGCGGGCGGTTCGCCGGCGTCAGCTCGACGACTTCGTTGTCCTCGGTTTCGGACTCCGGCGCCTTCCAGCGCTCGACCTCGACCATCTCCTGGTCCGCTACCCAGTCGACCGCGCCGCCGACCGCGACCAGCAGGCCGCCCTGGCTCACCCAGCTCGACACGCTCTCGGCGGTCTCCTTGTCGATCTCGCGATCGTAGCCGTGGCCGTGCGGCAGCACCAGCACGTCGAACTTTGATAGGTCGGTGCGGCTCAGGGATCGAACGTCGACCCGATGATGCGCAGCGGAGGCCTGTTGATCGAGCAGGTGCCAGAGATAGCCGAACGAAGTGGCACTCACTCCTTCGCCGCTCACCAGGCCGATGCGGGGCGTGCGGATCGGGATCACCTCGTCGGCGCCGAGCGACACGCCGTCGTCGGACAGGCCGGTCCCGGCGCGGTCTACCTTGACCAGGTAGCTAATCTCCTCGATCGTCTGGTCGAGGGTGTCGGGATTGCCGCGACGGGGCACGAACAGGGTTCCAGCGGGGTACTCCTTGCCGCCCTTGGCCAGACTGTCGATCGTCATCCGGAAGCGCAGGTCGCTGTCCTGGAGCATCGCCGCGGCGCGGTAGCTGTTCAGGCCCTGGGGAGCGATCAGGTAGCCGAGCTCGCCCTCTCCCCCTACCTGGCTGTCGTGGTGCATGTGCATCGCATGGCCGCGCACGTCGCCCTCGGAGACCCACGCTTCGAGGTTGTAGGCCAGCGGCACCGACCAGGCGGTGATGTCGTAGAACTCCGGCCTCTGGTTGCGCTCGAGTCGACCCCGCTGCTTGTCGAGAAACGATTCCTCCATCGGCACGTCGGGCGCCATGAGCGCGCGCACCAGCGCTCCGAGCGGTTGGCGCGTGCTGACCACGTAGGTGCCGGCGGGGAGGTTCTGCTGGGCAACGTCGCCGCCCGCATGCGAGCGTGCGTTGATGCGCCGCGCCTCGGGCAGCGTCTCGACGACCGCTCCGTGCGCTTCGAGCAGCGTCGCCGCGGCGTGCGCCTCATGATCGTCGGCCTTCCAGAGGTAGCTGGTGGGTGGCGCCTCGATCGCCGCACGGCGGCTGGCTGCGAAGTCGCGCAGCAGCGCCGTGCGATTGTCGATCGCCGCCTGGATGGTGGCCATCGAGGTGGTGTAGTGCCGAGCCAGGCGGTCGGTCAGGGTCAGGAGCTCACCGTCGGAGCGTTCGATAGCCGATCCGGCACGCCCGTGGCCGGCCATCTCGTAGGTCATCCCCACCGCACCGCGTAGGCCGGGGTAGGAGTCGCCGTAGCCGGGGTAGAACAGGTCGAACCGTTGGCCGACGTAGTAGGTCCACCCCTGCTGATCGAACGAGGTGGCGTTGGCGCGCCCGAACGTGTCCAGCCAGTTGATTGTGGTCGACGGGATCAGGGGCGAGATCGGGTCGGCCGCCGGCGGAAAGAAATAGGTCGATTCGGCCGACATCTCATGGAAGTCGACGAACACCTGAGGCTCCCACTGACGGTAGGCCGAGAGCCGGGTGCGGGTCTCGATCTGCGTCGCCCACGCCCAGTCCCGATTGAGATCCACCAGGTAGTGGTTCTGGCGGCCGCCCGGCCAGGGCTCCCAGTGCTCCGAAGCGAGGGGCGAAGGGTCGGCACGTTTGCCGCGCTGGGTCTCGAAGAAGTGCACGTAGCGCTCGCGACCGTCCGGGTTCACCAACGGATCGATCAGGACGACGACGTTCTCGAGCATCTCCGCCCAGCCGGTCTCGCCCGCGGCCAGCACGTACGACGTCAGGAGCGCCGCCTCGGCGGACGAGGATTCGTTGCCGTGAACGCCGTAGCTGAGCCAGACGACCACCGGGTCCTCGGCGGCGATCTGCTCGAGCTCGGCGGCGTCGCTCTGTCGGGGATCGGCGAGCTTGAGATGCCGCAGACGGATCTCGTCGAGGCGGGCGATGTTCTCCGCGCTGCTGATCGCCATCAACAGGAGCGGCCGACCTTCATAGGTCTGGCCGTACTGCTTGATCGAGACGCGATCTGAGGTCTCGAAGAGCTCGTCCATGTAGGCGACGATGCGCTCATGGTGCGTAAAACGATCACCGAGCCGGTAGCCGAGGAAATCGGTCGGCTTGGTGACCGTGGTCAAGAACGGGGGCAGATCGAGCTCTGCGCCGTCGCTGAGGGGCTCGATGATCTCGCCCGCGCCACGAACGGGCGCGGTCGGCGCCAGCAGAGCGAGCAGCAGCGCGAGTGCGATAGAGGTAGCTCTCAAGGGATCCTCCCGGGGAACGGTTGCCGGTGAACGGGGATTCTAGTGGATTCCCGGGGGACACAATACGTAATGCGCGACATAAGGCGCCATCCCCGGACGCACGGCCGGATCAGCTTGTCCCCGCGAGCCGCGTGTCGCGCCCCCCGAGTGCGCGGGGAAGGGGGCGACTCCGCGTTTCGCCGCGGATTACGTATTGTGTCCCCCGACCTAGTGGATCACGAGGGCGTCGACCGAGATGTTCAGGCGCTTCATCATCTCGTGGAGCGTGGTCGGCTTGACTTTGAGGATCTCGGCGGCCTTCTTTTGAACGCCGCCCGAGGTCTGGAGCGCTTTGACGATCAGCTGGCGTTCGTAGGCGCCGATCGCTTCCTTGAACGACATGCCGTTGGTCGGTAGCGGCATGGCGGGGGCCGGCGCGGAGCTCGGCTGGCGCACCGACGGCGGCAGCAGGTCGACGCCCAGCACCGTTTCGCGCGAGAGTACGACTGCCCGCTCGATCGCGTTCTCGAGCTCACGCACGTTGCCGGGCCAGTGGTGGTCGAGCAGCAGCTCCATCGCCTCCGGCGCGATGTCCACCAGCTCCTTTTCGTTCTCCTCGGCGTAGGTCTTGAGAAAGGCGCGCGCCAGGAGCGGGATGTCTTCCGGTCGTTGCCGCAGCGGCGGCAGCCCGACCGTGATCACGTTGAGCCGGTAGAAGAGATCCTCGCGGAACTCGTTGTTCCGGACCGCCTCCTCGAGGTCGGCATTGGTGGCGGCGATCAGCCGCACGTCGGCCTTGAGCACGTCGACGCCGCCCAGGCGCATGAACTCCCGCTCCTGAATCACACGTAGAAGCTTGGCCTGCGTGTCCAGCGGGATGTTGCCGATCTCGTCGAAGAAGATCGACCCACCGTTGGCCATCTCGAACAGGCCCTTCTTGCTCGCCACCGCGCCGGTGAAGGCGCCCTTGACGTGGCCAAAGAGGTTGCTCTCGAGTAGATCCGGTGGCATCGAGCCCGAGTTGACGGTCACGAACGGACCGCCTGACCGGCGCGAGTGGTGGTGGATCGACTTGGCGACCAGCTCCTTGCCGGTGCCGCTCTCGCCGAGCACCAGGATGTTGCTCTTGGCTGGCGCCGCGAGCTGGATGAGCTCGAACACCTTGCGCATCGGCTTGCTCTTGCCGATGATGTTGTCGAATGCGTAGCGCTGCTGGAGCTCCTCGCGCAGTCGGCGGTTCTCTGCCGTCAGCCGGCGCTGCTTCAACCCCTGCCGGACATTGAGCAGCACCTCTTCGTTCTTGAACGGCTTCGGGATGTAGTGGAAGGCGCCCTCGCGCATCGCCTCGATCGCGCCCTCGATCGACGAGTACGCGGTGATCACGACCACCACCTGGTCCGGATCCTCGGCGCGGATGCGCTTGAGCACCTCGAGGCCGTGGATGCCCGGCAGCATCAGATCGAGTAGGACGAGGTCCGCCTCCTCGCGCTCGAGGATCTCCAGACCCTCCTCGCCGGTCTGCGCGCTGATCGTCTCGAACCCCTCCTGCGTCAGCAGGTCGGTGAGGACATCCTGCAGGACCTCCTCGTCGTCGATGATCAGGATCCGATTGCGGCTCAAAACCCCTCTTCAGTCGATACTCGACTGCGCAAATGGCAGCCAGCCCGCACGGGCCGGCTAGTTGGGACTCGCTGCCCTGTTGTGAAGCGGCAGCTCGACCACGAAACGACACCCGTCGCCGGGGTGGCTGATCACACGAATGTCGCCGCCGTGACGGCGAACGATGTTGTAGGTGATCGCCAGACCCAGGCCGGTGCCACCGGTCTTCAACTTGCTCGAGAAGAACGGCTGGAAGATCTTGTCCAGCTTGTCCGGCGAGATCCCGGGTCCCGAATCCTCCACGCTGGCCCAAACCCAGCGGTCGTCGTTTTCCAACTCGACCGTCAGCTTGCCGCCCTCGGTGCCCATGGCGTCGAGCGCGTTCAAGATCAGGTTCGTGAACACCTGCTGCAGCTCGCCGCCGTTGCCGTCAACCCGTGGCGTGCCGTTCGCCAGCGGCTTCCAGTTGAGCTCGATGTCGTACTCCTCGAAGCGCTCTGCGAGCAGGTCGAGACTCTCGTTGATCAGCGGCACCAGCTCGACCGCGCCTCGATCGGGCTCGCGGTTGCGTGCGAACTCGAGCAGGTTGTGGACGATCTGCGCCGCGCGGAACGTCTGGCGCTCCATCTTCTTCAGGACCCGATGCCTGGGGTCCTCTTCCGGAGTCGATGCGAGCAGCATCTGAGCGTAGCTCGAGATTCCGGTGATCGGCGTGTTGACCTCGTGCGCGACCCCTGCCGCCAGCATGCCGAGAGATGCCAGACGGTCCTTCTCCTTGAGCTCGTTCTCCATCGAGACGCGCTCGGTGACGTCCTGAACGACGACCACCCGATGCGGCTCTCCTTCGGCCTGGCCGAGCTCCGCGACGCTCAGTTGAATGTAGCGCTCGCTGCCGTCGGGGGCCGTGAAGCTCGCCTCCTGCAGTCCCTCGCCGGGCTTTGGCAACGGCGAGACCGGCAACAGCTCGAACAGCTCGCGGCCACGAGCCGCGGACGGGCTGATCTCGGTCAGATCGCTGAAGGCCAGGTTGGCCGACAGCACCAGATCGTCGGAGTCGACCACGGCGATCCCCGCCGGGGACGATTCGACGATGCCCTCGGTGAACTGCTGCAACCGGAGAACCTCTTCGAGCTGCTGCTCGAGCTGGTGGAGGAGCTGAGCGTTCTCGATCGCGAGCGCCGCCTGGTTCAGGAGATTGCGGACCAGCTGCAGGTCATCGCTCGAGAACGGTAGGTCGCCGTCTCGATATCCGGTGAGCACGAATCCGAGCGAGGTGCCGCGTACCCGGAGTGGGAAGCCGTACCGGTAACCCAACTCGTAGAAGCGCTGCAGGATGGTCGGTTCGCCGGTGGGCATCTCGACGCCGTGCAGGCTTTCGAAGTCGCTGGTCCAGAAGTCGGAGTCGAACTTCTCGAACCCGATCATGTCGGGCAATTCGGGCTCGCCGCGCACCGACAGCAGCGACGTGCCGTGGGCGATGTAGAAGCCGGTCTGCTGGAGTCCGAGGCTCAGCTCGAGCTGCTGTGAGAGCGACTTGCACAGCCGCTCCAGATTGCGCTCGGTCAGCAGCTCGCGGCCGAAGTCGGCCAGCGCGCGCCGGCGGCCCCAGGTGCCGCGATACTGGAAGCGCTCGAACGAACCGGAGAGCACGCGCCGGGTCGGCAGCAGCGTTCCGGCGATGATCAGACCGGTCGCGAAGGTCAACAGGTTGCGGCCGAGCGCGAGATCCGCCGGCACCAGCCGATTGATTGTCAGATTGGCGACCGAGAAGCCGATCACGCCGATCAGCACCGTCAGGCTGGCCGTGATCGTGCTCCGGACGATGACGCCGATGTCCCACAGCTTGTAGCGCAGGATCGCGTAGGCGAAGGTGAGCGGCACCAGGCTGAGCGGCAGGACCGCGAGCGAGGTCACGAGCCGCGGTAGCTCGAGGCCGACCAGGTTGGGCAGCATGTAGAGCCCGAGGAAGGGCAGATAGCCCGCGACCATCCCGATCGCGATCCAGGTCGCCTGCCGATGCTGCTCCAGCTCCTCGGTATTGAGTAGCCGCCAGACCAGCACCGAGGCCGAGGCCAGCGCGAACAGGATGATGTGGAACAGCTCGAGATTGTCCAGGATCGCGAGCGCGCTGGCGGCCGAGCCGTCGAACAGCCAGTTGCCGTCGAAGAAGACCAGGTCGGCCTGGAGCGCGAGCAGGAAGGCGGCCGGAATGTAGAGGAACGGGACCACGCGCTCGGCGCGATCACTCCGCGCGAGGAACGTGGGGAACACCACGAAGAAGTGCAACGTGAGCGGCGCCAGGAGAATGCGCGCCAGCTCCTCGACCACGTAGCCCGCCCGTCCGATGGCGTCGAACGGTGCGACCGCTGAGATCAGGTAGACCGCCGTGGTGGTCAGGCACCAGAGAAAAAAGACCGCTGCCGGCCGCCGGTGATCCCGGAACAGGGTGTAGATGCCGATTGCCAGGTAACCGAGCCCGATCAGCGCCAGGATCAGGTACGGGAAGTCGATCTGGAGCGGCGGCAGGCTGTAGCTGATGGTCTTGGGCTCGGCCTCGCCGGTGCGAAACAGCAGCAGGTCGCTCGAGGCGCGCTGACGAAGCGCTTCCGCGAGGCTGCTGACCTGGCCGTAGGTCTCGCCGTTGACCAGCAGGATCTGATCGCCGGGCAGGACGCCGGTGGTCGGATCGTCGACCTCGACCACCAGCCACTGGCCACCGTCGGCCACCGCCTGAAAGCCGAGCGGCTGGAACGACTGAATGCGGCGGTAGGAGGTGATCGAGCCCAGGGCAAGGACGAGAGCGGCGAGCACGAGCGCCACGACGAAGAAGGACCCGACTTTTGCCTTGTGCTCGCTCATCGCTCTGGACCCAATTCTCCCATCTGGCCCTGGTTTACTCTATCTGGACAGAAAGCACGATCCATGCCACTAAAACGGTTCCTTGGACCGGCCCAAAGGGCCCTGAACCGAAGAGTTTAGCGCGAAGCATCCAGAAATTTGAAGCTTCTCCGGAGGCTTGGATTCCGGTTCTTGATGCGCCCTTCCGACGGTAGGCCGCTGTCCGCGGAGGATCGCGGTATCCGGGGTGCTCAGCCGGGGGCCGGCCGGAGCCCGGTCGCGCCTAGAACTTGACGGCGATGCCGCCGGTAAGCCGCTTGCGCAGGTCGTGCTCGTCGTACAGCGCACTGTCGGGAGTCGAGCCGCGGCTCAGCTCCATGTTGACGTGCACGGCCCAGTCGGCCGCCAGGTGGTGGAGAATGCTCAAGTCCTGGCTGAGCATCAGCTGGAGGCGCTGCAGCTCGAGCTGTTTGCCGACCCCGTTCACGGCTGCCGCCGCGTCGTCGAAGCTGCTCAGGTTTACCGCGAGGGGCGTGTTCACGTAGCCACCGAACGAGAAGCTCGGGATCTGCTCGACGGCCGGAAGGATCGGTTGGCCGGCGAGCGGGTCGAGGTTCTGCTGCAGGTGGTGGAAGGCGATGAAGACGCCGGTGGCGGTTCCTTCGAACTGCGTATCGAGCGACGTGACCATGTAGCTCACGCTGTTCTCGTAGTTGGTCTGGTTGCCGCCGACCAGGACGCCGCCGCCGCCGGAGGCGACGTTGGACTCGAGCCTGGTCAGGATGTCTGGGGTCAGCCGCCGGGTGAGCTCGAACTGCACTTCAGGCATCGAGTCACCCGGCACGAAGAAGAGGCTTTCGAGCCGGTCGTAGAAGTCCCGGTCGAAATACATCCTCATCGTGTCGGAGTACTTGCGGTGCACCGCGCCCAGACTCATGCTCTGGTCCGCGCCCCAGACCCGCGACAGCATCAGCTTGTAGCAGTACTCGGCCGCGGTCTCGCAGGCATCGCCGTCGTTGAAGAACGCCGGCGTGAAATCGTTGTAGGAGAAGTCGTTGGTCTGATCGATCCGATGGCTGGCCGAGGTCGACGCACGCCACTTGTCGGTCAGATTGACGATCACGCCGCCCTGAGGGACCAGCGACAGGCTGCCGTCCCTGAGAGTCGAGAACAGCCCGTACTCGACCACCACCGCCGGCTTGAGCCGGACGCCGCCACGGCTGAACAGCTCCATCGTCTCCTGCGGCAGAACCGAGAAGGTGTCGATGGGGGCGACTGCGTACTCGCTCTGAAGATCCCGGTAGCGGAAGCCGGCCTGGATCGTCGCGCGCTGGGTCAGGGGCGTCGTGTAGGAGCCCTCTACTCGCAGTGCCCGCGAGGAATCGGGGAGGCCGAGGGCGTCGATCGGTCCCTGGTTGTAGAAGTTGTTCTCTTCGGTGTACTGGGCCTTGATCTCCGAGCGGGAGTCGCGGCCGATCGGCTGCATCCAGCTCACCATGTGATGCTGGAAGTCGATGGAATCGGCGCCGTGATCGAACGTCGTCAGCGAGTTGCTGAGCGACGAGAGCTTCAAGCGGGAGCGGTCCGGATTGACCAGGTCGAGAGCCACCTGCTGAGTGCGCCCGGTGGCCGAGTCCTGACCGAATGCGGTCTCGGGCTCGAGCTGCGAGAAGTTGCCGCTGATTCCTACCAGGAAGTCGCGGAACTTACCCTCGATGTCCAGCTGGCCGCCGGCGACGGTCGCCTCACCGTAGTTCAGACTCTCGCGATGTCCGGTGCTCGCCTGCATCTTCGCCGAGAACGGACTGCCAGCCAGATCAGAGTAGGAGCGGATCCCGAATTCGTTCCCGGCCGCCGCTATCTGGATGTCACGTAGGACGTCGGATGGAATCTTCTCGCGCAGCTCCCAGAAGCTTCCCCGGGAGTCGACGATTTCTGTGTGCGGGTTCAGCTCGAGATCGAGGAACTGCCGAGCGTCAGCGGCCAGGCGACTGAGCATGACCACCGTCGGCACGAAGCCGGGCTTGAAGGCGATGATCTTGTAGAGACCCACCGGCAACGAAGCGAACGAGAATTCGCCCTCGGTACCGGTCGTGACCTTCTCGAGGCTCAGGTCCGCCAGTTGGTAGGCATAGACCGAGGCGGCTCTGAGAGGTGCGGACTGGCTGCTGACCCTTCCGTCCACGCTCGCGGCTAGGCGCTCGCTGGCCGTGACCGCCGTCGTGCCGACGAGGGCCAGAACCAAAAGAATGGATGCAGAAATCCGGAGCCTAGACATTACGATTACAGTACGTATCGGCAGTATAGGAAGATGCACCTATCTAGTCAAAAGAAGTTTGTGCCACGCTGCTCTTTGAAGCACGACCTGTGCCACGTCACTACTGATCTTCTCGCTCTCGATCCCTCACCGGGACACCGGAATTCAGCTTCCCGGCCATGAATTCTACCAGATTACGGTTTTTCGAGCGCTGGGCTCACCGATTCCGGGGGTTCGGGCGGCCGCGATCGCCGTGATCTCGGCGGCTCCCGCGGCGCGTAGCGCGGTCGCCGCGGCATCCAGAGTCGCCCCGGTCGTGGTCACGTCGTCGACCAGCAGGATCCGTCGCCCCGCGATCCAGTCTCCCCGCCGTGTCCGGATGGCGCCGTGCAGATTGGCGGCTCGCCGGGCGCGCACGAGACCGGTCTGGGCAGGCGTCGCCCGGGCTCTGACCAATACGCGGCGGCACGGAGCACCGAGTTCCCGGGCCAGGGGGCGCGCGATGCGTTCGGCCTGGTTGTAGCCGCGACCCAGGTGGCGGCGCCAGTGCAGCGGCACCCAGACCACGAGGTCGAGGCCGGCTAGCTCGGAGCGCAGGCGGTCGGCCATCTCCCGCGCCATCTCCCGCGCCAGGTGGAGGCCGAGAGATTCGAGCCGCTGGAACTTCAAGCCGTAAATCACGGCGTCGAGCGGCGGCCGGAAGGCCCACAGCGCGATCAGTCGGTCGTAGGCCCGCGGCCGGCGCCGGCACGACCCGCAGCGGAAACTCGCCGGCAGGTCGAAGCCGCGCAGTGGCCGACCGCAACCGGCGCAGCGATCGGCGCCGAGGGGCATCAATCTGCCTCGACAGCGAACGCAGAGGCCGAGGGAGTGGCGCCCGCCGTCGATCAGGCGATCGCACGCCAGGCAGGACAACGGCAGCAGGATCGGCAGGAGCTTCTCGAACAGCAGGTCTGTGACGGTCAAGGGGTTCCATCCGTATTCTTATTCTTGGGTGACGCGGGTCGATCCGCGACACTCGAGCCGCCCCTGTAGAGACGGAAGGTGGGGCGCTATACTGGCGACTTCTCAGAGGAGCTCCATCCCTTGCTGATCTCGAAACCCGTCCTTCTCGCCCTCGTTGTTGCCGTTGCGCTCGTCGCGCTCCCCGGCGTGGCGTCGGCACAGGCCTCTGCGGCCACGAATCACACCTTCAGCGTCAGCCTGATGGGCGGCCTCGGCGGCTCGTTCGACGAAGACGGGCCCGGCTTTGACAACGCGACCCTCCAGGTGGGCGGCTCGGTGGTCATGGAGGGCAACGTCGAGGTCAGTGTGCGCTTCGGGACGATGGATTTCGGCTCCGACCGAGCGTTGGGTCGGCTCCTCGACGCCGATCTGACCTACGCGACGATCGCCGGCGAGTACGGGTTCGGCGAGACCGGCTACGTGTCGACGCTCTTCGTTGGCCTGGGCTTCTACAAGCTCGACGGCATCCATCAGTTGACCGGCCTGCAGTCGGACGAGACCCGGGTCGGACTGACGCTCGGCGCCACCGGCGAGTTCGACCTGACCGACCGATTCGGCGTCATCGTCGAGTTCGCCGGGCACTCGCTGCCGAGCGGCGAGGCGCAGTTCTTCGGCAGCGCTCTGATCGGCGTGGTCGGCTACTTCAAATAGCCGATCCGCGAGCTTTCTACCGCGCTCGCCAGGGCGGCGGATCGGCGACCAGTACGGAAAATCGGCCGAAGTCGTACTCTCGGTCGCCGTCGGTGAGCACGTACTCGGCCTCGCCGCCGCGCATCGCGCGAAACGCGTCCCGGAAGGCGAGCAGTTCGTCGGCCGGCATCGTCGGCTCGTTGTGAGCCGGCAGTACCACGTCGACCGAGTCCGCCAGGCTGGCCAGGCGCTCGGCAGTGCGCTCGTAGTCGTCGAAGGTGGATCCCGGCAGGTGAGCGTAGAGCGTCGCCGGGTAGAAGGTGTCGCCGGTGAACAGCAGCCGGCGCCGCCGGTCGAGCAGGCAGAGCGAGTCGGGTGCGTGGCCGGGCGTGAGCAGCACCTCGAGCTCGACGCCACCCAGCGACAGAAGCTGCCCGTCCACGAGTCGCTGCGAGACCGTGAACGGCCGCGACACGAAGGCGTCTCGGGAAAAACCGGGGGGCGTCTCCTTCCAGATCCAGCCCTCGCTGACGAACTCGGAGACCTCGTCGTGACCGCGGCCGCGCTCGTGGTCGCGGGTGTATTGGAGGTCGGTGCCGTAGATCGAGTCGAACGCGTGGTTGCCGCCGACGTGGTCGTAGTGGGTGTGCGAGTTGATCACCACGATCGGCAGATCGGTCAGCTCGCTCACCACGCCCCGCATATCGCCGATGCCGAGTCCGGTGTCGAACAGCAGAGCTCGTTCGCCGCCGAGGATCAGGTACGAGATCACCTCCTCGAACTGACCCGGCTCGTAGATCGCGAGCACGCCGGGGCGGACCTCGAACACCTCGAACCAG
This sequence comes from Acidobacteriota bacterium, assembly GCA_029263375.1. GTDB lineage: Bacteria > Acidobacteriota > Thermoanaerobaculia > Multivoradales > JAHEKO01 > JAHEKO01. Next base: position 14,194 of record JAJCXP010000230.1, read on the forward strand.
GCGAAGCTCTGGGCGATCGGCGTCAGCTCGGCCCAGGCGGCGCGCGGTAGGGAGTGCCACCATTCGTCCTTGCCCTGGCCGCGGCCGACCACCTGTTCGTTGTCGGAAGCGGGGACGGCGGGAGCCGGCGCCCGGTCGCACGCGAGCGTCAGCGCCGTCAGGATGATAGCTACTACCGATCTCATCGCCGCCGATGTTATGCGAGCGCAGCGCCTGCTGCGCTAGTATCGGAGCGGGAACAGCTCGCTTTGCATCACACTCCACCGGATCCCGAATCCCTCACACGCCGCGCCTTTCTCGTCGGAGTCTCACTGCCCGGCCAGCCGGTGTTCGTGGTCGAGGAGCATCTCGACGAGCTCGCCGAGCTCGCGCGGGCGAACGATCTCTCGGTCGCAGGACGCACGCTTCAGCGGCGCAAGGGGCCCGACGCGCGCACCTTCATCGGCAAGGGCAAGGCGGAGGAGATTGCCACCGCCGCGGGCCACGTCAACGCTGATCTGGTGATCTTCGACGACGATCTGTCACCGGGGCAGGTCAAGAACCTCGAGAAAATCCTCGACCGCCAGGTCATCGACCGCAGCGCCCTGATCCTCGAGATCTTCGTGCAGCGTGCGCGCACCAACGAGGCGCGCACGCAGGTCGAGCTGGCGCAGCTCGAGTACCTGCTGCCGCGGCTCACCCGTCGCTGGACCCATCTCTCGCGCCAGGCCGGCGGCATCGGCGTGCGCGGTGGCGAGGGTGAGAGTCAGCTCGAGGCCGACCGGCGGATGCTGCGCACGCGCATCCAGCAGTTGAAGAGGGACCTGAAGCGAATCGAGCGCAGCCGCGCCGTGCAGCGCCGTGGTCGCCGCAATGCGCGGGTGGTGGCGCTCGCCGGCTATACCAACGCCGGCAAGTCGACGCTCTTCAACCAGCTCACCCGCGCCGGCGCCAAGGTCGAGAACAAGCTGTTCGCCACCCTCGACTCGAAGCTGCGCCGTGGAGCGCTCGACCACGATGGGCAGACCGCGGTGTTCTCGGACACGGTCGGCTTCATCCGCAAGCTGCCGCATCACCTGGTGGCGTCGTTCCGCTCGACGCTCGAGGAGATCACCCACGCCGATGTCGTCCTGCACGTGGTGGATCGTTCGAACGCGCGCTGGGAGGAGCAGATGGAGATCGCCAACGAGGTGCTCGCCGATCTCGGCGTCGAGCGCGATCGGGTGGTCACCGTGTTCAACAAGTTCGATCTATTGAACGGCGACCGGCCGGCGGCGGAGGCCGAGGGAGACGGCGCCGCCGCTGTCTGGGTGTCGGCTCTCGACGGCTCTGGGATCGCCGACCTCCGCCACGAGATTCGCGCGCGGCTCAACGGCGGTGCCTGATCGAGCTCGGGGTCTGAGGATCCTGCTCGTCACGAGCGCGGCGGCCGTGCTCGTGAGCTGGGCGCTCGCCGTTGCTGGAATCAACGTCCCGAGGCCGCTCGCGCAGGTGGCGGTGCTCACCGCTCTGGGCGCCGCGCTGGCGGTTGTGATCGTGCGCACCGCGGCCGCGCTGCGTTCGGAAGACCGTGAGCGTCGCCTGGCCGGCTACGCCCTGTTGGCCCTGGTCGGCGTCTCGATCGCCCTACGGCTGACCGGCCTCGGCTTCGAGCTGACCGACCACTTCCACAACGACGAGGGGGTCTTTCTCGAGACCGCGCGGGAGATCAACGGCGGCGACCCCCTGCCCGTGCACTTCCACTATCCGCACCTGCTCTATTACCTGAGCGCCTTGGCACTCTGGATCCAGGGTCTGTTTCCTGCGGTCCTCGGCGGCCTCGGCTCGAGCCTCCTCGGAGTTGGGTTGGACGGGCTCGACCCCCTGACCCTGCGTCTGCTGGCCGCGAGCCTCGGCGCTCTGACCACGGTGCCGGTGTTCTTCGCCGCACGGCGCGCAGCGGGCCTGACGGCGGGCATCCTGGCGGGCGCGCTGATCACGCTGTCGCCGGTCTACAACGAGGTCGCTCACCTGGCGATCAGCGACGTCCCGGCGGGTTTCTTCGCGGCCCTGACCGTGATGCTGGCGGCGCACCTGCTCGAGCGCGAGAGCCTCTCTGGCTACCTGCTGGCGGGCGTCGCCGCCGGTCTGGCGGCGGCCAGCAAGTATCCGGCCGGGATGTCGGCGCTGGCGATCGTCGCCGTCTGGACCTACTGGCGCCTCCGTCGGCGCGATCTGAACCCGTTGCTGGTCTGGTCGGGGCTCGCTTCGATCGCCACCGTGCTGGCGGTGATGCCGGCGCTCTGGCTGCGCTCCGAGTCGGTGGTGGTCGGCCAGGGGGCGCCGGACATCCTGTTCGGATTCCGGCAGTACGCGCAGTACGGCTGGATCGGCGTCGTCAAGGGGAGTAACACCGCCTACTACCTGCGCGGTCTCGCGAGCGGGCTCGGGCTGCCGGCGCTGGTGGCGGGCCTGGCGGGAATCTTCTTTCTTGCGCCGCGCGAGCGAACGCGGAGCCTCGCCCTGCTGGTCTACCCTGTGCTCTTTCTGACCCTGCTGATCTCGATGAGCATGGTGGTCAAACGCAACCTCCAGCCGGTGCTGCCCGCAGTCGCCGTCGTCCTCGGGGTCGGCATCAGCGCCTGGCCGGCAGTCCTGGAGCGGCGTCTTGGCGCCGGCCGTGTCTGGGTCGCGCTGCTGGTGGCGATCTGCCTGGTCCCGCCGGCGGTGCTGTCGGTGGCCTGGGACATCAGCCGCGTCCGTCCCGGCACCCGCGAGCTGGCGCTCGAGTGGATCGACGCCAACGTTCCCGAGGGCTCGGGGTTCGTCAAAGAGGCCTACACGCCCCAGCTCCATGCGCGTCGCTTCGTCTGGCAACAGGTTCGCTATGTCGCCCGTCTCGAGCTCGAGCGGATTCTCGATCCGCGCTGGGACTACCTGCTGCTGGCGCGCAACGCGCACCAGCGTTTCCTGGATCCGGAGCGCCGCTTCCAGCCGCATCACGAGGTCATCGCCGGTCGCTACGAGCGCCTGTTCGAGCTCGAGCTGGTGCAGCGCTTCCAGCCGGGAATGCTGCGCTCGGGGCCCGACCTGTTGATCTACCGGCTCGAGCCCGAGGCGATCGAATACGCGACCTCACGCCGCTTCGGGGTCGCTGATGTGACCTGGTACTCGGATCCCGCCCTGCGGCCGCGGCAACCGCAGGCGCCGGTGAGCTTCACGCGGCGCGGGTTGTCGGTGCTCTTCAAGCAGCACTTCGAAGCCGGCGACTACCGGGTCCGGGTCAACCCCCAGCCCGCCGGCGTGACCGCCTGGCTCTATCTGGTGACGCGCGATAACGAGGAGGTCGCGGAGATCGAGCTCGGCCCGGAGTCGACGATCTCGTTGCCGCGTCGCGACAAGTACTTCTTCCGGGTGTTTCTCTCCGCCGGAGGCGAGCTGCGCCACCTCGTGATCGAGCCGCTCTCAGACTGACTCGGACTCCGGGCTCCCGGGCTCCCGGGGTTCTAGGGGTCTTCGTCGCCGTGACGGATCCGGTCGTAAGGCTGCGTCACCGTCGAGGCGATGTTGCTCAGGTGGGCGCTGATCCGGCGCAGGATGCGGGCGGCCGAAGCGTAGACGATCGCCATGTCCGGGCTGAGATCGCTGTCGCAGAGGCGCGCGATGTAGGCGCTGAGCTGCGGCTTGACCGCCGCGTGACCGGCGACCACCGCGCTCGCGCCCTCCGCCTCGTCCTTGCGAAACGCGCGCTCGCAGAGCTCGAAGTTGGGTCGGACGCGGCTCGCCAGCTCCTTGAGCTCGTCGGCCGGTACGCCCTCCCGGGGGCTCTTCGCCAGCGGAATCAGCTCGCTGAGGCCGCGCGCGAAGTCGCCGATCCGCTCGCCGTCCTGAACGATGCTGACCAGGATAAGGCTCGCCACCAGGTCCTGCTTCGGGTTGACCGTCATGTGCTCGAGCACCGTGCGCCGGACCATGCGCTCGCTGTTGTCGACCACGTCGTCCATGCTCTCCAGATCCACCTCGAGCGGTTGGTTGTCGAGCAACGAAGCCAGCGCATGATCGAGCATGCGCGCCGACTGCTGGAGCATGGTGGTCACGTCGCCGAAGGCCGACTCGAGCAGAGTCGAGCTGCTGCCGCTTCCAAAGAGTTCCTTGAACATCGCTTGGGCCTCCAGCTTCCTATTAGAGAACTCCCGAAACGAAGAGGAGCAGAATCGGTAGTCCGTAGAAGAACATCACAATATAGATCCCGGCAAGCACCCGGTTCCGGGCGCCGAGGCGACCCAGGGCGCGTGCCAGCGCCAGCGGGATCGCCCGCATCGGCGGCGGGACGTAGATCAACAGCGTCGCGGTCAGGTTGAATATCAGGTGCGCGAGCGCCACGGTGAGCGCGGCGGGCTCCCCGGTCGCCAACGCGGCGAACATGGCCGTGATCGTGGTGCCGATGTTGGCGCCGACCGTGAACGGAAAGGCGCGCTCGAGCGTGACCACGCCGGCGCCGACCAGCGGCACCATCACCGAGGTCGTGATCGAGCTGCTCTGAACCATCACGGTCATCGCCAGGCCCGCCAGGATCGCGACTATCGGTGAGCGGAACAGCGTCCGGTGGAGGGTCTGCTCGGAGCGACCGCCGGCGAGGCCCTTCAAGACGTCGACCAGGAGCTTCAAGCAGATGATGAGCAGAACGATGCCGAGCGCCAGGGTTATCGTGCCGGACTCGCCGGTCAGGCCGACGATCCACTCGGCCACCGGTCGCACCAACTCCTTGATCGGGTTGAGCAGGTTGATGCCGCCGGTGCCCTCGAGCAGCTGCTCCAACCGGCCGGCTGTCTTGGCCAGGAAGCCGGTGGTGATCTCGAGCGGCAACAGGATGAGCACACCCATCCAGTTGAAGAAGTCGTGGACGGTCGCCCCGGCGAAAGCGCGCTGGAACTCCTCGCGGCGCGAGACGTGAGCCAGCGAGACGATCGTATTGGTCACCGAGGTGCCGATGTTGGCGCCCATGATGATCGGGATCGCGCCGTCGATGGTGAGCGCGCCGGCGGCGACCAGGCCGACCGTCATCGAGGTCGTGGTGGAAGAGCTCTGGACCAGGGTGGTGGCCAGGATGCCGATGAACAGGCCGACGAACGGGTTCGAGGTGCGCTCGATCAGCGTCTCGGCAAACCCCTTGCCGAACAGCTTGAACGCCAGGCCCATCAGGTCGAGCCCGAGAAAGAACCCCAGCAGCAGCGCCACGAGCGCTGCGAGCTTCAGGTAGGTGGCGGTTGACGATCCGCCGGATTGCGCCTCGAGCTTTCGCGTCACACGGTGCCCCAATCAGCTCCTGCTGTCGACATGCGGCGGGCAGCCTAGCACGACGAAATGTGACCCGTCTCTGACAGAATGCGGAGCCATGACCGTGGCCAGAAGACCGTCGTCGACCCCCGCCCTCGCCGTGGCGATCGCCCTCGCCGCTACCCTAGTCGTCACCACCGGCTGCGGCAAGAAGGTCGCCGAGCTGGAGAACAAGGTCGCGCAGCTCGAGCAGGAGCGCGACGAGCTCCAACAGTTCGTCAGCGATCAGGATCAGCACGCGATCGAGATCGCCAACGCGGTCGACGACGTGCTGACCCGGGTGACCGAGATCACCGCCCGTCAGGGCAAGCTTCGGGTGCAGGCGCACGAGGCCGAGTCGGGCTCCTCGGGCGAGGTGTCGACCGTCCGCGACACGATCCTCGAGGAGATCGCCTGGCTCGATGTCGAGCTGGCAGAGAACCGCGAGCGTCTCGCCGAGCTCACCGAGCAGGTGGCGAAGCTCGAAGGTGCCGGCAGCCGGCAGACGGCGCGCATCGTTCAGCTCGAGAAGATGATCGACTCGCAGGAGCTTGCGATCAAGGACCTGCGGTTGGACGCCGATCGGCTCGAGGCGCGATCAGCGGTTCTGTTGGCCGAGAAGAATCAGGTAGAGGAAGAGAAGCTGATCGCCGAGAGCCAGCTCGAGGCGCTCGCGGGCGATCACGAGGCGCTGCGCTCCGAGTTCGACGCGCTCGAGGGCGACGTCGGCAAGGGGTTCGTTCTGGTCGGCGACAAGAAGCGGATCAAGGAGCTCAAGAAGGTCGACATCCTGCAGGACCGCGGCAAGCTGGTGGTCGCGGGCTCGGCTCTGGAGTCGAACGAGTCCGCCGCCGAGCACTTCAAGGTGGTCTCGGTCGTTGCGCGCGAGATCCGTCTCGGCCAGGTCAGCGAGAAGCTCGAGATCCTGTCTCCGCACCGCGAGCAGGGGCAGAACTTCTGGATCGAGAAGAAGGGTGAGGACGTCTTTCTGATGATCCGCGATCCGGGTCTGTTCTGGGGCGCCTCGCATTATCTGATCTTGCGCGAGCGATAGTCGCGGCCGAGCCCGCGCGAGCGGTGGTCGCGGCGCCTGTGCGTCGCCTGGAGCGCGCTGCGCTAGACTGGCTGCCTGCCCATGGCGGTCCCTGATTTCGAGCGTATCGAGGGTAAGTACGAGATCCTCGACAAGCTGAGTGAGGGCGGGATGGGCGCGGTCTACCGGGTCCGTCACCGCTTGCTCGACGAGCTGCGCGTGGTGAAGGTCATCCGCCCACAGCTGGAGGGCGACGCCAAGCTGCGCGACCGCTTCCTGCGCGAGGCGCGCTCGGCGGTTCGGTTGCGCCACCCGAACATCGCCACCCTGCACGACTTCACGATCGACGACGAAGGCGTCGCCTTCATGGTGATGGAGTTCATCAACGGCGAAGACCTGAAGCGAGTGGTCGCACGGCACGAACGGCTGCCGATCGGCCTGGGTCTCGAGGTCGGTGTTCAGACCCTACGCGCCCTCCAGTATCTGCACACGCAGAATTTCATTCATCGCGACATCTCGCCCGACAACCTGATGCTCTGCCGCGATCCGGAAGAGAGGCTGCTGGTCAAGCTGATCGATCTCGGCGTCGCCAAGTCGCTCGAAGGCTCCGAGGAGCTGACCCGCGACGGCATGTTCATCGGCAAGTTCAAGTACGGTGCGCCCGAGCAGTTCGGTGGCGCGGGGCTCGAGGTCGATCAGCGCACCGATCTCTACTCGCTCGGCGTGGCGCTCTACGAGGTCCTGACCGGCGTGCACCCCATTCCCGGCGACAACGAGCGCGAGATCGTCGGCGGGCACCTCTTTCACCCGCCGCGTGGGTTCGATGAGACCGATGCCGACGGCAGGCTGCCCGAGGCACTGCGGTCGTCGCTCCTCAGGGCGATGGAGAAGACGCCGGACGACCGCTTCCAGACCGCCGCCGAGTTCGGCCAGACGCTGCGCGACATTCAGCAAGACTGGGAGGATCAGGGCGAGGACTCCTTCATCGATCTCCAGACCACCGAGATCGGTGGCGACGGCGGGTCGGCAGACCTGTCGACCCAGCGCCGGCTCGACTACCAGTTCGCCCCCGACGTCACGCCGCCGCCGGTCGCCGGGGTAAGGGTCGTGAGCCGCGCCGGTGACGACGACGTGACCGTCGCGACCGCGGCGCCGGCGTTCGGTCCGGGCAGCGGACCTACCCGAATCGTCCTCGCGACGATCTTCGTCGCGTTGGTGGGATTGATCGCGTACCTGGTTCTACGCGAGCCGGCCGAGCTGGCCGAGTCGGCCGAACCGAGCGTCGAAGACTCACTCGAGTCGAGGGCGGCTCTCGAAGTGGTCGCGCCGGCGGCCGAAGATCTGTCGGATCGGAGCATCGACTTGCCCGCCGAGGATCCTCCGGTTACGACAGTCGAGCCCGCCGCTCCGGCCGCCGAGCCCACTCGTCCCGTACCTCGGGCTCCCGCCCAGCCTTCGGCGGCGGAGTTGCGCGCCGGCACGCTCGTTAGTGAGGCTCGAGCCTTCTACCGGCAGGGCAAGGACCGCGAGACCCTGGAGCGCCTGCGGGCCGCGTTCGCGCTGGCGCCCAGTGACGAAGCTGGTCTACGGCTCCTGGGCGAGCTCGCCCGGAGCGCCGAGAGCAAGGCCGCCCGCGCCCGCCGGGGAGCAGAGACGGCCGCCGTGCCGGGTCGAGCGGTCGCGGAGCTCTCTCGCGCCATCGGCGCGCAAGGCAGCGCCGCCGAGCATCTCGCCGCCGGCCGTCTCGAGCGCGCGATCGAGGGGTTCTGGTCGAGCACCGAGCTGTTCGCCGAGGCGGGCCGCGCCGCCGAGGAGGCGGTTCTTCGGGAGACCGCCGCGGCCGCTCAGGAAGAGGCGGATCGACGGGCGGTCGCCGAGCGTGCGGCGCAAACGGAGCGCGAGCGTCAGAGCCGAGCGCAGGTGCCGCCGCCGACTCCGCGGGCGCCGGTGGACGAGGTCCCGGCGATTCTGGAGCTGATCGACGCCTTCGCTCGCGCTCACGGGGCGCTCGACATCGGCGCGGTACGCGCGCTCTGGCCTGCGCTCCGCGGCGGCCGACTGCGCGCGCTGACCGATTCGTTCGAGGGCGCGCGCGAGATCGAGATGAAGATCTCGGAGTGTGTTGTTCAGGCGACCGGCACCACCGCGGTCGCGCGCTGCGCCCTTACCCAGAGCTATCGACCGAAGCGCGGCACGCGCCAGTCGATCGAGCGTGAGGTGACCCTGCAACTCGCCAAGGTCAGCGACCGTTGGCAGATCGAGGACTACACCTGATGAAACGGACCCTGCATCTCGTGTCAACGTGCCTCACCGTTCTCGTACTCCTGCCGACCCTGCTGAGCGCGCAGCAGCGCGGCGGGCTCGCCTTGCTGCTCCGCGACCTGCTCTCGGTGATCGAGCTCGACAACACCACCCATGAGGCTCATTTCATCGGTGGTGAGCAGCTCGATGCGCTGAGCGGCGCTTTCATCGCCGCCGTCGGCCCGCAGCTCGCCACCGTGCCTCTGGGCTCTCCGGGCGGCGGGCTCAGCTTCACGTTCGATGAGCGGACCGGAGCTTTCCTGCGCTCGAGCGAGGTGTTCGGTTCGATCTACTCGGAGCGCGCGTTGACCGTCGGGCGCTCGAAATGGAACGCGGGCATCAGCTTTCAGTCGGCGGAGTACGACAGCTTCGGCGACTTTCAGCTCGGCAACGGCGACATCCGCTTCCAGCTGCGTCATCAGGACGTCGCGCCGATCGCCGAGTTCGGCAACCCCGAGCTCGAGGAGGACGTGATCGGGGCGGCGCTGGCGATCGAGCTCTCGACCGAGACCACGGTGTTGTTCTTCACCTACGGCATCAGCGACAAGTTCGACGTTTCGGTGGCGGTGCCGTTCGTCTCGGTCGACATGGTCGCACGCGCCGATCTGGAGATCCTGCGCCTCGAGTCGGAGTGTGCCAATCCGGAGCTGGCGGGCGAGGAGAACTGCACCCACCGGTTCCCGCTGAGCAGCCCCGATCTGGTGAGAACGGGCGACGCGACGGCGTTCGTCGCCCGCGGCGGGAGCGCCTCCGGGATCGGCGACATCGTGGTGCGCGGCAAGTACCGGTTTCGCGATGCTCCCGGCGGTGGCATGGCCTTCGGTGTCGACCTGCGACTCGCCACCGGTGAAGAGGAGGAGCTGATTGGCACGGGCGGTACCTCGACAAGACTGTTTCTCGTCGGCTCGCGCGAGTGGGACAAGTTGTCGCCTCACTTCAACCTCGGCTACACCTTCTCGAACGCCGGCGGCGATCTGATCACGGCGCTTTCCGACGAGATCAACTACAGCTTCGGCATGCTCTACGCCGCGACGCCGCGGGTCACCATCGGCGCAGACTTCGTCGGCCGCCAGCTGCTCGACGCGCCGTCGTTCGTGCCCGGCATCGAGAACTTCAATCTGAATCAGGGCTCGCCCGACGATCGGAGCGGTGGGCTGCCGGTCTTTCTGCCCAACCTTCAGGCGACCACCGACGACATAGACGTTCTGCTCGGCGCGTTCGGCGTCCGGTTCAACCCGACCGGGAATCTCCTCGTCTCGCTCAACATCGTGAGCTCGCTCTCGAACGATGGGCTCGAGGACGAGGATCTGATCCCGGTCCTGGCTGTGGACTACAGCTTCTAGGATGCCCAAGGGCAAGGGAAGACGGCGCCGCCCAGTCGCGGACTACCGACGACACTTCATAACCCTGCCGAACTTCCTTCGCCCGGAGAGGTTCGGCAGCAAGCTGGAGGAGGCCCGCGCGCGGAGCTTGGGGCCGGTGCTGGTGCTCACGTTCGTCCTCGCGGTAGTGGCGCTCACATCCTTGTTGGCCATGTCCCGGGCCGAGTCGCTGTGGCTCGTCCTGCCGATCTACTGCCTCCTGCTGGGCATGACGCTCATCTCGGGCATCCTCCTGCGCAGTGGTCGGGTGCGCGCCGCGGGCATCGTCTACTCGCTGGGCGGCTGGCTGGTCACGATCGCCACCATGGTGACGTACGGCACGCTGATCAGCCATGTCATGGTCATCTCGGTGACCGTGGTCATCATCACCGGCTTCGTCTGGAGCGAGCGGGCCGCGGTGGCCATGGCGGTCACGTACGCGCTGATCGGGCTGGCGGTCGGTTGGTTGCAGGAGGCCGGCCTCATCACCTTCGCCACCCGTCCGATCTTGTGGTGGCGCGTCTGGTTGGGCTTCACCGGCTCGCTCGGCGCCGCGAGCATCCTGTTGATCATCGGACTGCGGCGGATCCGCTCGGCCCTCGAAGAAGTCAGCGAGAGCGAGGCTCTGGCCCGGGCCTCCCGCGAGCGTCTGCGCCATCTCGCGGACCGACTCGAAGCCGTGCGCGAGGAGGAGCGCAAGAGCATCTCGAGGTTGGTGCACGACGAGCTCGGGCAGACCCTGACCGCGCTCCGACTGGACCTTTCGCGAACGCAGGCGAGCGGAGAGGACGCCGCGCGCGGAGATGTCGCCACCATGATCGGCCACATCGATCACATGATCGGCGTCGTGCGAAACCTGTCGGCGCGCCTGCGGCCGCACGTGCTCGACACGCTCGGCCTGACCGCGGCACTCGAGTGGGAAGCGGAGCGGTTCATCGAGCGCTCGGGCGTCAGCTGCTCGGTCGACTCCGACCTCGACGAACGGAAACTGTCGCTCGATCCCGATCTCGCGACCGCCGTCTTCCGGATCGTCCAGGAGGCGCTGACGAATATCGTTCGGCACTCCGAGGCCAGCCAGGTCACCATCCGCCTGCGCCGATCGAGAACGACGCTCGAGCTCGAAGTCCTCGACGACGGTCTGGGGATCCCCGAAGCCTCGATCTGGAATGCCGGGTCGAGCGGATTGATCGGCATTCGCGAGCGCGCCGGCACGTTCGACGGTACGGTCGAGATCGGACGGCGTCCCGAGGGTGGAACCCGCCTCGCCGCGCGATTTCCGCTTCGAGAGTTCTCGTAGCGACCTCCTGGCGGTCGTTGACACCCTCGCAGAGCGAGGGCTAGACTTCCCGCCTTGCCCGCGGGCCGTCCGGTCCGCTCCCAAGCAGCACCTGTGGGGCCGTAGCTCAGTTGGGAGAGCGCCTGAATGGCATTCAGGAGGTCGACGGTTCGATCCCGTTCGGCTCCACCAATCTTCCTCGGCTTCGGGTTCGCCGGCTATTGGAGCCGGCACCCGGCAAATGAATTCGCCTGGGTGGTTCCCGCTGCGCGCTCCCTGAGGCAAGGCACGAGGCGATCGAATCCACAAGCCTGGGCGCTGCCGCGTGCCAGCCAGGATCAGAACAGCAAGCGGTGATCTACGCCTAGTGCACGGTACACGGGCGCAGCCCGTTGGTCGCGGCTCAACAGCAGCGCCCCGGCGCTGCGTGCGGTGGCGGCCACCAGCGCGTCGTAGATCGCGCCACCGGCCAGCCGGAGATCGCTGGCCTCCCGCAGTAGCTCCCTTTGACCATCCGAGTCGAGCGCCAACCACGGAAGATCGAATCGCCGGTTCAGGAATTCGAGTACCGGTGCAGGTGAGAGTCGGTGCGGCGGAGGCAGCCTCGTGAGAACAGAATAGGCTTCCAAGGCCACGTGTCCTGGCAGGCGGACATCCTTCTCGTCACGAAGGGCCGCGGCGGCCACCGGGTGGCCCTCGTGCCATGTCGCGAGCAGCGCGACGACAACGCTGGTGTCGAGGGCGATCAACGTCGAGAGCGCTCGAGTGTTGCCCGAACGATGTCGTCCGAGAGCGGCGGGAGCTCCTCCTCGGCGACGCCGACCAGCCCCTCCGGCCGATCCTCGAGCCGGATCTTCGTCGACACGGGCTCGATCTCGATCCGCCCGTCGGCCTCACGGATCTCGAGGGCCTCGCCGGCGCTCAAGCCAAGGATGTCTCTGAGCGCCTTGGGTACGACAACGCGGCCGGCCTTGTCGATGGTAGTTTTCATGGTAGGAGAATACCACAACTGCGGCCAGAGCCGCCCCTCCTCTGTCGCCCCTAGGCAGGATTCGTGTGGCACTTCAGAAAGTGCACTTCAGACAGGCTTCTCGATCTCCGCGAACCAGTTCTTTTGGCAGGAGGCGTGCCGGTTTGCGCCGATCGACAAGACGACGCCCGGGGGCGTGCGGATCGTTTCGGACTTCCCGACGGCGTGCGCGATCGCCGACGCCGACGAGGCCTGTGGCGAGGCCGACACCGTCAGGGCTCGTGCCGCTCAGGCCAACAGGAGCGGGAGGCCACGCTACGGTGGCGGGTCTTCCTTCGCTGATTTCGGTTGCCTACGTCAGTTTGTCTACCGTCCCACCAGCTTCTCGATCTCCGCGAACCAGTTCTCGACGACGATCAATTGCGACGACCTCATCGGGTCCTCATCCTGAACGACCATCAGAAAGCGCTCACCGTCCGGGTGAATGGCCCAGCTGAGACCGACATCCGCGTCCTTCTGAAAGTCGCCCGAGAACAGCAGGCGCGGAACACCGAGCCGGAGCGTCGGTTCGTCCTCGAAGGTGACGGCCAGGATGTCCGCGCCGTTGTTCGTGCGGTAGTACAGCTCGCCGCCGTCGGGTGCCCAGAGCGCACCGTAGCCGCCGGCTGACGACACACGGGTCTCCGATTCGCCACTGGGAAATTGCCTGACAAGAACCTCCAGTTTCCCGTTCTGCCTTCCGACGTAGGCCAGCCACCGACCGTCCGGGGAAAGTACTGCGCGTTGGTAGTAGTTCGTGTCAGCGAGGAACGGCCTGAGCGCATCCTCATCCTCCTTGGCCTCCCGATCCAGATACCAGATGTCGCCTGTTGTGACCGGGTGGTAGATGGAGAACAGGACGTAGCGTTCGTCGGGAGTGGTCCCAATGGGGCCGAGCCAGGTTCCCTCGATGCTCAACAGGCTTTCCGGCTCCCCGCTGTCGATAACCTGGGAGAAGAGCTGCGACTCGTGGGTCCCGAAGCGGGGGAAGTAGATCCGGCTCCCGTCGTTCGACCAGATCGGTGCGCTCGAGTAGTCGAGGGTCTCCTTGCGCAATGTGGTCATTGTCTTGCGCGCGACGTCCAGGATCTCGTAGTGCACGTCGGCGCCCCTCCGCCCGCTAAGCGCCAAGCGAGATCCGTCGCGGGAGAGCTGGAAGTGAGGACGGGCGAAGGGAACCGTCGTGAACTCTTCGGTGTTCCCCTCGAGGTCGACCCAGACGAGCGTTCGCTCCGTCCCGGAGCCCGTTGATCTCGGAGCGTAAACCAGCGTGCCGTCGAGCGAGACGGCGAGTTGCGGAAGGGGCGCACCGCCGTTGACGTTATCCATCATCACATCGAGGTCGAGGGGAACGGGCGACCCCGTCAATTCCAGCGCGTCAACGTCGAACGGGGCCACCATCTGACTTCCATCGCGGACGAACTGCAGGTGGCCGGATGCGAGGTAGACCGGGTGGCTGGCGTTGTCCAGGACGCGCTTGCGTGCGCTTCCGTCGAGGGACATCGACTCGATGCGGTAGGTCGTCCCGGTCTGGACCACGAAGAAAAACGTCGTGGAGCCCGGAAGCATCTGTGGACCCAGATGCCACTCGTCGGTCGGCTGCGTCAGCACTGCGGACGGCCCTCCATCGGCAGAGACGACCCGCAGTCCGCCGTTCCAGGTGTCGTAGACGATCCGGTCGTCATCGCTCCAGCTTCCGCGAAACCAGCCGCCGGCCAGGTCACGGGCAAGCGTGACGGGTTGCCCGCCTCTCAGCGGCACCTTCACGAGTTCTCGACCGAACGTGCCGACCCAGTTGCCGTCCGGCGAGAAGAAGGGTTGGCCCGAGGTCTGGCACTTCCCGCCGATCGATCGGATCTCGAGGTCGTCGAGCCGCCTCAACCACAAACCGGAATCGTCTCCGGTGCCGCAATAGGCGATCGTTGATCCGTCCCGCGAGATCGCGAGGGCATGGCCAGGGTAGTTGTCGATAGAGATGGGTGCGTCCGGCGGAAGCTCGACGGCGAATCGTCTGACGGGGTGAACGAGCTCGGGCACGGGGCGGAAGTACCAGGTTGCCGCAACAGCCAGCAGTGCGAAGAGCGAGAGCAGGACATAGCCGCGCCGGCTGCGACTCGCTGTCGCTCCGGTCGTTTCGAGTTCCGCGACGTCCGCGTCTCCCGCCGGCACTTCCTGCAGGGCGATACGTGCTTCACCGATGTCCTGGAGACGATTCGTCGGATCACGCGTGAGGCAGCGCTGCAACAGCCGTCGCACCTTGACCGGGGTGTTCGCGGGCAGTGCGTTCCAGTCGGGATCTTTCATCAGGACGGCGGCGAGCGTGTCGGAGATCGACTCGCCGTCGAACAACCGGCGCCCCGAGATGAGTTCGAACAGCACAACGCCGAACGACCAGATGTCGGCGCGACGGTCGACCACCATGCCCTTGGCTTGCTCGGGGCTCATGTACGACGCTGTTCCGAGGATCATGCCGGCGACGGTTCCCGCAGATGTCATCGTCGGCGACATCGACGGCGCGGCGGAATCGACACCGTCGTCCGGCGTCATCGCCTTGGCCAGCCCGAAGTCGAGTACCTTGACGGCGCCACCCTGCGAGAGCCTGACGTTGGCCGGCTTGAGGTCGCGGTGGACGATCCCACGGGCGTGGGCCGCCTCGAATCCGTGAGCGATCTCGAGCGCGATACGCAGGGCTTCCTCGATGGGGAGCGCACCGCGCGACATACATTGCTGCAGGTCCTCGCCATCGATCAGCTCCATGGCCAGGAAGTGCGTCGTCCCCGCGTGCTTGTGGATGCCGTAGATCGCCGCGATGTTGGGATGATTCAGCGAGGCCAGCAACTTGGCCTCGCGCCCGAAGCGGGCCAGCCGTTCGGGGTCGGCGGCAAAGCTCTCTGGAAGAATCTTGATCGCCACTTCGCGATCGAGGGTCGTGTCGACCGCCTTCCAGACCACACCCATCCCGCCTTCGCCGATCTTGTCGGTGAGGCGGTAGTGGAGCAGTTGCTGTCCGGACTCGAGGGTCATAGTCCGGGTCAGTTCCAGTCGTCTACGAGAATCGCTCGATCGATCTCGGGGTCGAGCCGCGTCACGATGAGAAAGCGCCGGCCGTTGAACCCAGCGCCCAGGACCAGGCCGGCCAGCAGCAAGCCGATCGCTATCGGCGTGAGTTTCCGGCCAACGCCGGAAACGACAGGGATCGACTCGTCTCCCGGTGCGTCGAGCGCCCGCTCGAGCTCGTGCCGCAGGTCCCCGGCATCCTGCCAGCGGTCGCGCAGGTTCTTGGTCAGTCCGCGCTGGAGGATGCGTACCACCGTCGGCGAAACGGACGACGGCAGCGCGCTCCAGTCCGGCTCGGCCCTGAGCACGCCGGCCAGCGTGTCCGAAACCGTCTCGCCCGCAAAAGGCGCCGTGCCGCTCAGCATCTCGAACAGGATGCAGCCCAGCGCCCAGGTGTCGGCACGCTTGTCCACGGGTTTCCCGCGTGCCTGCTCGGGAGACATGTACGCCGCCGTGCCCATCAACATCCCCTCGACCGTGCCGAAGGACGTCACGGTCGGCGAGGCGCTGGAACCGCTACTTCCGGAGCTCATCATGTCCGGGAGCACTGTCTTCGCCAGCCCGAAGTCCAGAACCTTGGGAGTGCCCTCGGCGTCCAGCAACACGTTGGCCGGTTTCAGGTCGCGGTGCACGATGCCCTGCGCGTGTGCTGCCGATAGTGCCTCGGCGATGCCGATCGCGATCGGGATCGCTTCCTCCACGGGAATCACCCCGCGTTGAATGCGCTTGGCCAGATCCTCGCCCTCGACGAACTCCATGCTGAGAAACCGTATGCCGTCGGCCTCGTGAAGGCCGAACAAGGACGCGACATTCGGATGATTGAGCGCGGCCAGAGACTTGGCCTCATGCTCGAACCGAGCGAGGCGTTCCGGGTGCTCACCGAAGGCATCGGGTAGCAACTTGATGGCGACGGTGCGATCGAGAGTGGTGTCGATAGCTTTCCAGACCACGCCCATGCCACCCTCGCCGATCTGCTCGGTGAGGCGGTAATGGAGTAGTTGTTGATCGGGGTTCAGGGTCGGGCCCCGCTCCCGAGCTTCGTCGACCAGTTCTGGATCAGTCGGGCGCCCGAGTTGCTGGGATCGGTCGGTGGGAGTTCGTTGGAGAGGATGCGTTGTCCGTTGTCCGCGGTCACCAGGCGTCCTTCGAGGTTCGACTTGATCGCCACGGAGAAGAGGGCTTGCGGTTTGCCGGCGCTGAATCCCGGGTCTGACGTCACCGGGACCATCATCACCGAGTTGGCTCTCAGGTAGAACAGCGCGCGGCCGTCGTCGCTCCAGACCGCTGCGGTGGCCCACTGGGCTCCCGCATCGTCGGAGACCCGGTGGCGGCTGCCTGCTTCCGGGAAGCCTTGCACGTAGATCTCGGCCTTGCCGGACTCGTCGGATCGAAACATGAGCCACTTGCCGTCTGGGGAAAGCTGGCCATCCCGCTGCGTGAACCTACCGGAAAGGTAGGCCCGCGCCTCGGACGTCCGCGTGTCGAGGATCCAGATATCCTCGGCGTCTTCGCCAGCGCTCTGCTGATAGTTGAAGAAGATGAAGTTCCCGTCGCGCGACCAGTCCGTCAGAAAGATGTGGGTGCCCGCGGTGAAGACGAGTTCGGCCTCGCCCTGCCCCGAACTGGGCCGGATCCATATCTCACCCTCTGCCTCCTGCGCCGATACGTACGCAAGTCGACGGTCATCCGGGGACCACACGGGTTGCCGGTCGTCGGCGGCGTCGAACGTGAGGCGCGTCCGTGAATCGCGCGCCAGGTCGTAGATCCAGATGTCGCTGGAGTTCGACCCGACGGCCACGGCCAGCCGGCGGCCGTCATGGGAGAGTGCCGGCTCGAAGTAGTCGTCGGGCTCGCCGATGGTCCCGAGCACCTGACCGTCGCGGTCGCGCCACGTGAGCACGCTTTGATTCGCGTCCGCGCCACGGAGGTGGACCAGCACATCGGCATCGGAGGCACCGAACATCGCGCCGCCCCAAGAGATGGCGCCGCCGGGGACCTCGGTTCCGATGGGGACACGATCGCCGGTGAACTCGAAGGAGGCCAGGTCCAACGGACGCGCCATCAGGACCGACCCGGCGCGGTAGAGCAACTGACCAAGGGTGTAGATTGCACGGGACTCGGACTGCAGCAGGAACCGCGTCTCGTCCGAGTCCAGAGAGCCGACGTAGATCCCGCTGTACTCGCTCAACGGATCGGTCGTGCTGACGACGTAGAACAGGAAGTGCCGGCCATCGGGCAGGAAGGAGGGCCAGCGGTGGGCGACGTGGCGACGCTCGGTGTCCAGGGTCGTCAACGGCGTCGGCGTGCCGCCGCCTGCCGGGACCTGCATCAACCCCTCGTTCCATGCTCGCTGGAAGATGATCGTACCGGTCTGGTTCCAGCTACCGCCGCGACCGCTATCCGCAACCGGACAGATCGGAATGACCGGTCCGCCGCTCGCTTCGATCTTGTTCAGCTTGCCGCCTGCGAAAAAACCGATCCAGCGGCCGTCGGGTGACCAAAAGGGATACGACCCGGCCTCGTTCCACCCCGCGACCACGCCGTGATTGGTCAGTCGACGGGACTCACCACTGGACAGATCATGGACCCAGAGAGCGATCGATTCCGCGACGACTCCCTCGCTGTCCGGTCTGGGACGAGCCACGAAGGCGATCCGGCCACCGTCCGGGCTGACGGCAAACGGGGAGCTCGGGGCGAAGTCCCAATCTTCGGGGGGCATGACTGTGGATTGGACCAGCGACGCCCGAGCCGTCGTGCCCGGCCGGAGGGTCACCGCGGCCAGGGCGAGCGTGACCACAAGCGAGACCAGCGCCACCGCCATCCAGATGAAGCGTCCCTTGCCCGCGGCAGCAACGGGCGGAGCGCCGTCGCCAGCTTGAGGTGGGTCGGCGCGCCCGCTCAGCACATCGTCCAGCAGGATACGGGCCTCGCCGATGTCGCGGAGGCGACGCGCGGGGTTGCGCTCGAGGCAGCGTTGGATGAGGTGTTCGACCTGCTTCGGTGTCTGGCCGGGGAGGCTGCTGAGATCGACGTCCGCGCGGAGCACGGCGGCCAACGTGTGCGAGACCGTCTCGCCCTCAAACATCCGCTTTCCGGTCAGCAGCTCGTGCAGCACGACACCGAAGGACCAGATGTCGCAGCGGCGGTCGGTCGGTTGGCCCGCAGCTTGTTCGGGGCTCATGTACGAGGCGGTGCCGATGATCATGCCGGCCTGCGTCCCGGCGGAGGTCATCGTCGGGGACGACGGCGATGCACCCGAGACGGCCCTGGCGGCGTCTGCAGCCTTGGCGAGGCCAAAATCGAGGACCTTGGCCTGGCCGTCCCTCGTGAGTTTGACGTTGGCGGGTTTGAGGTCGCGGTGGACGACGCCGTTCTCGTGGGCGGCTTCCAGGCCGGTGGCTATGTCGAGGGCGGTGCGAAAGGCCTGCTCCAGGGGAAGCGGCCCTTTGAGCAGGCGTTGGGAGAGGTCTTCGCCGGGGACCAGCTCCATCGCTAGAAAATGCGTTGCGGGCTGGCCTTCCGCCGCCGGGGCCTTGTGGATGCCAAAGATGCCGGCGATGTTGGGATGGTTCAGCGAGGCCAGCACGCGGGCTTCGCGATCGAAGCGAGCCAGCCGTTCCTCGTCGGCGGCAAAGTCCGGGGGCAGGATCTTGATCGCGACTTCACGGCCAAGCGTGGCGTCGGTCGCCTGCCAGACGACGCCCATACCGCCCTCACCTAATTTCTCGGTGAGGTGGTAGTGCAGCAAGTCTTTACGGGCTCGCATGGGTGCGCGAGGCTATCAGTAGGCCCGTAGCGTCAACCGGCTCTGAGCACGAACGGCTGGGGGGGCCTGGGCATTGGCGGATGAGAGGAGGTCACTCCGCTTTCAAACTGTCGCCTGCACTACAATCGGCGCCGTGAGCTGCCCCGAGTGACCATCCAGCCTGGCCAGACCCTGCTGCACTATCGCATCGTCGACAAGCTAGGCGAGGGTGGGATGGGGGAGGTGTGGAAGGCCGTCGACACCACGCTGGATCGCGAGATCGCGATCAAGGTGCTGCCCGAGGTGTTCTCGCAAGACCCTGAGCGCCTGGCCCGATTCGAGCGCGAGGCCAAGCTGCTGGCCTCGCTGAACCACCCGAACATCGCCACGGTGCATGGGTTGCACGAAGCCGCCCCCTCGACGGACTCAGGTCAGGGCGGGCTGCGCCTTCTGGCCATGGAGATGGCCGACGGGGAAGACCTGGCTTCGCGACTGTCGCGCGGCCCGCTTCCCGTTGACGAGACGCTGGCCGTCGGGATGCAGATCGCTGCCGCGCTGGAAGCCGCGCACTCCAAGGGGGTTGTGCACCGCGATCTCAAGCCCGCCAACGTGGTGTTGACCCGCGAGGGCCAGGCCAAGGTGCTGGACTTCGGCCTGGCCAAGGCGGTGGAACCGGACGCTGCGTCGGCCTCCGGCCACCTGTCGCTGTCGCCGACCATGACCTCAGCGGGAACCGTCGCCGGCATGATCCTGGGAACCGCGGCGTACATGTCGCCGGAACAGGCGCGGGGCATGCCGGTGGATCGGCGAACCGATCTGTGGTCGTTCGGTTGCTTGATGTACGAGTGTCTCACCGGCGAGCAGCTGTTTCGCGGCGAGACCGCGTCGGATTCGATGGCGGCCATCCTGCGCAAGGGCCCTGACTGGTCGCTGTTGCCGGAAGACACGCCGCCGCTGGTGCGGCTACTCCTGCGTCGCTGTCTGACCCGGGATCCGGCACAACGGCTGCAGGACGCGGGCGACGCGCGCATCGAGCTGCAGCAGGCGATCGAGGATCCACGAGCCGAGTCGCTCGGACTGGCTCCCGTCGAGGCGTCTACGGCGGCACAACGGCGTGGTCGTGGCGTTGCATGGCTTTCATGGGCCCTGGCCGCAGCCGCGACGCTGCTGGCCGCGTTCTTCGCGCTGCGCCCGCCGGCTTCGACGTCCGAAGGCACCGACACGCGCCACCTGATGATCCCGATACCGGGTTCGACCGTTTTCGGTGACGACCATGGGTCTCCCCCAGCGGTGTCGCCCGACGGCCGTCTCGTGGTATTCGGTGCCAACGAAGGCTACGGCGGGTATCGGCTCTGGCTGCGACCACTCAACGATTCTGTCGCGCGCCCGCTTGCCGACACCGAGGGCGCGGAGTGGGCCTTCTGGTCGCCAGACAGCCGACACGTCGGCTTTTTCCGCGGCGGCAAGCTCCGGCGCCTCGAGCTCGCGACCGGCCGCGTTCGGCCGATCGGTGGCGCCGGTTCGACCTATCCCCGAGGCGGTTCGTGGAACGCGAACGGGCAGATCATCTTCGCTCCGAACTCCAATGCCGGTATCCACGTTATCGACGCCGAGGGCGGAGAGCCGCGGCAGCTGACCACACCCGATCCGGACGTGCCGGACAGTAGCCATCGCTGGCCGTGGTTCCTACCCGACGGCGACCATTTCCTGTACGTCCTTTGGACCAACGATGTCCAGGCTCGTGAGAGCCATGGCGGCGTATACCTGACGTCACTGTCCGGCGGCGAGAAACCGGTGCGGATCGTGCCCGACGCATCCAGTGTGGCCTACGCCTCGCCGGGCTACCTGCTGGTGGTGCGCGACGGCAACCTGATGGCCACTCCCTTCGACACGCGCACGAAACGGGTGGCCGGGGAGGCCATCGTCATCGCAACCGGCGTGCTCTACGACCGGTCGAATGCGAACGGCGCGTTCTCCGCGTCGAGCGACGGGACCCTGGTCTATGTCAGTGGCGAGGCTTTTCTGGACGCGACGGTGAACTGGTACGACCGTGCCGGAAACGAAACCGCTGCTTCGTTAGCGCCGGCGGCGTACGAGTCCCTGAGACTGGCGCCGGATGCGGCTCGTGCGGCGGCAGCGATAACCGGCACCAGCGGCGACAACGAAATCTGGGTCCTCGACCTGGCTCGTGATGTGTCGACGCGCCTGGCCTCCGCGTCGTGGACCTATGACTACCCGGTTTGGTCCGCAAAGAACGACCGGGTGATGTACGGTTCCCAGCAGGTGGCGGGTGTGGATTTCTATTCACGGTTCGCTGACGGCTCGGGGGTTGAGCAGCCGGTGCTGGTCGACGGGTCGGACAAGGTCCTGTTCGACTGGTCGCGTGACGGAAAGTACCTCGTGTACTGGCCGATCGGCGCCGGCTCCGGTACGTCGGACCTCTGGATCTACTCGATGGAGGAACAGTCGGCGGAGCTCCTGATCGACGGTGAGCCGACCTATACAGACGCACGTTTTTCGCCCGATGGGCGATGGATCGCCTACGCCTCCGACGATTCCGGCGATCTCGAGGTCTTCGTGCAAGCGCTCGGTCGCGAGGGCGCCGGCCGGGGCCCGGGGGGCATGCAAGGCGGCGCGCGACTCCGTGTATCGACGACGGGCGGCGAGCGACCGCACTGGCGGGACGACGGCCGCGAAATCATCTATATGGATCCCGATCAGCGGTTGATGGCTGTCGCGGTTGACGTGGAACAGAACCGACTCGCGCTCGGCACGCCACGCGAACTGTTCGCCCTCGAACGCCGGATTGTCACCGGAGACATCACCGGCGACCACCAGCGTTTTCTGTTCGCCACGCGGGATAAGATGCCCAGCGAGCCCCTGCACGTGATTCTGAACTGGCCCGCGGGCCTCGCCCCGTAGCCGACGATCCGGCCTGACCGCTCAGGAGCGAACAGCCCGGCGAAGCCGGAAGCTCGCGCCCTGAGATGCGGCACCTCCATGAGGCCCCAATCTTGCCCCTGTCCCCAAACCACCGCCTGGACCACTACACCCTCACCGAGATCATCGGCGAAGGCGGCATGGGCACCGTCTGGAAAGCCCGCGACACCACCCTCGACCGCGACGTGGCCATCAAGGTCCTGCCCCCGGAGTTCAGCGCGGACCCCGAGCGCCTGGCCCGCTTCGAGCGCGAGGCCAAGCTCCTGGCATCGATCAGCCATCCCAACATTGCCGTGGTTCATGGCCTGCACGAGATCGAGGACACACGATGCCTCGCGATGGAACTGGTTCCCGGCGAGGATCTGGAGATTCGACTTGGCCGCGGACGACTGTCACTCGAAGACGTCTTGAAGATCGCGCTTCCGATCGCCGATGCTCTGGAGGCCGCACACGAGCAGGGCGTAGTTCATCGGGATCTCAAGCCGGCCAATGTCATCGTCACGCCCGAGGGCTCCGTGAAGGTCTTGGACTTCGGGTTGGCAAAATCCTTCGGAGCCTCCGCTGGGGAAGTCGACCTCACGAACTCACCGACGTTGACCAGCACGGGCACGATGGCCGGTGCCATCATGGGAACCGCTGGATACATGGCGCCCGAGCAGGCCAAGGGACTTCTCGTCGACCGCCGCGCGGACATCTGGGCCTTCGGTGTCCTGCTCTTCGAGATGCTCAGCGGCACTCGCATGTATGACGAGCCGACCGTTTCCGAAGCCCTGGCAGCAGTGCTGCTGAAGGAGCCGGAATGGGAGCGCTTGCCATCGGACACACCGGCCGCCCTCGAGCGCTTGATCCGACGCTGCCTCATCAAGGAGCCCCGCGCCAGGCTGCGTGACATGGGCGAAGCTCGTGTCGCCCTGGAAGGCCTCCTCCGTGGAGACGAAGAAGCTGGAGCCGAAGCGTCACCCGCGACGACGTCGAAAGCCGGGCGATGGATCGCGATCGCACTGCTTGGCGGAGCTCTACTCGGCTTTGGAATCACAAGGCTCTTCTCGCCCTCGGGTTCCGAACCTACACAGCCCGCTGCGTTGGCTCTCTCGATCGACCTTCCACAGACGCTCCAGGGTGCTCGAAACCCCGTTGTTTCCCCGGATGGAAAAGTCGTCGTCTATCTCGGCATGGGATCCGATGAAGTTTTTCTCTATCGGCGCGGCCTGGCGTCCGGAGAGACCGAGAAGATTCCGGGCACCGGCGGCAGCACCAATCCGTTCTTTTCTCCCGACGGTCGCTGGCTGGGATTCTTCAACGATGGTGGGTTGCAGAAGGTCGCCATGATCGGAGGCGATCCTCTGAGCATTCTCGATGGAGTCCTGGGTAACAATCCGGGGGCTGCGTGGCTCGAAGACGGGAGCATCCTCTACTCCGGCTGGTTGACCGGATTTTCGCGAGTCTCTTCCGACGGCGGCCCGCCCGAAGTTGTCACGATCCCCGACGCCACGAGAGGAGAAACCGCTCATTGGTGGCCGCAGCCCCTACCCGGCGGCCGCCATGTCCTGTTCACGATATGGCCGGAGGGGAGCGGAATCAACGATGCCATGATCGCGGTACTCGATCTCCAGGACAACTCGTGGTCGACACTTTTCTCCGGAGCGCGCGCCGCCTTCGCCGCCCCGGATCGAGTTCTGTTCTATCGCGCGGGCAACTACCTGGAGGCGCGAATCGATCCGAACTCGCTCGAGATTCTTAGCGAGCCGACTCCGGTGCGATATCCGATCGAGAAACAGTACCCGCTTGCCAGTCAGCGTCAGACTTTCGCTCTGGGACCGGGCAACATGCTCGTGTACATCGCCGACGAGAGTCTGTTTCCGCTGCGGAGCCTTGTCTGGTTTGATCGCGACGGCACGCGGACTCCGATCCTTGGCAACGATCGGGCGATCGAGTCGCTGGATCTCTCTCCGGATGGACGGCAACTGGTCACTACAGAGTTCGAATCGGGCCGCTTCACGCTGTTTCTCAACGATCTACGAGGACGGACGCGCGAACAGCTTCGCCTGGAAGGAAGCAACTTTCATGCGCGCTGGCGGCCTGATGGAACGCATCTGAGCTACGCGGCGCTTCGGCGTGGCAGCTTCGATGTCTTCATGTCGCGACTCGACGGATCGGATGAGCAGGCCTTGCTTGAACGAGATCTGGATGAGGAGGTTCTGGATTGGTTCTCCGATGGCCGGCGCTTTCTGGCACTTCTGAGCGGTCAACAAAGCTGGTCCATCGAGGAGATCGATCGAGAGCACGGCCCGATCAAGACTCTGGGCGGCGGAGAACTTTCGAAAAAGATAATCGACATATCGCGCGACGATGCGTGGTTCGCGCTGAGCGCCGGTCAGTCGGGAGTCGGCGAAGTGTATGTCCAGCGCACCGATGGCTCGGCCGCCCGGACGCGCGTTTCGCCTCGAGGTGGGAGCGACCCGCTCTTTTCCCCGGTCAAGGACGAATTGTTCTACTTCCGTGGCAATCAAATCGTCGCGGTTGAATACGAGGTGACGGGTGGGAAGTTCCTGGTCGGGAAACAGCGCGTGATGTTCGAGGTTTCAGGTGTCCGCGGCGCGATGGGTCGACGTTGGGCCGTCAGTCCGGATGGCGAGCGGTTCCTCGTGCTCCAGCCCGGCGAAGCTGGAAGGTCGCGCCCGGAGATGCGGATCGTGTACGACTGGTAGAGACTGCACCTCCATAAGGTCCCAAATTTGCCCCTAGCCCCCAACGACCGCCTGGACCACTACACCCTCACCGAGATCATCGGCGAGGGCGGCATGGGCACCGTCTGGAAAGCCCGGGACACCACCCTCGACCGCGACGTGGCCATCAAGGTCCTGCCCCCGGAGTTCAGCGCGGACCCCGAGCGCCTGGCCCGCTTCGAGCGCGAGGCCAAGGCGGTCGCCGCCCTCTCGCATCCCAACATCGTCGCCATCCACGGCTTCGGCACGCACGAGGGGAACGCCTACGCTGCCATCGAACTGCTCGAGGGACGGGCTCTCGACAGCCATCTCGAAGACGGCCCGCTGCCGCCGCGCAAGGCGCTCGAGATCGCCCGCCAGGTCGCCACCGGCCTGGCCGCCGCGCACGCCAAGGGCATCGTGCATCGCGACCTGAAGCCGGCCAATGTCTTCCTTTCCCCGGACGGGCGCGCGCGCATTCTCGATTTCGGGTTGGCCGCGGTCGCGGGCGTGGGCGGCCATGAAGGCACGCAACTGGCCACGGCCACCAGCCTGACCAATCCGGGCGCCGTCATGGGCACTACCAACTACATGTCGCCCGAGCAGGTGCAGGGCGCTCCGGCCGACTCGCGCACCGACATCTTCGCGCTGGGCACGATGCTGCAAGAGATGCTCACCGGTCAGAAGCCTTTCGAACGCTCGACGGCGGCCGAGACGATGACGGCGGTGCTGCGCGAGGACGCCCCCGAGATCACGTTGGTCGGCAAGCCGGCGCCGCCCGCGATCGCCGGGCTGATCTCACGCTGCCTGGAGAAGTCCCCCGACGAGCGCTTCCAGAACGCGAGCGACCTGGCCTTTGCGCTGGGCAACGCATCCATGAAATCCGGCAGCAGCATTGTCGGCGCGGAGCCGCCCGCCCGGCCGCAAGGCAAGAGCCTCTGGCCCCGGATCGGCATGTTCGCAGCGGTGGCGCTGTTCTTCGCTGCCGGTTGGCTGATGCGTCCAGCTCCACCGCCTACCGAGCCGCCACGGATCACCCAGCTGACCTTCTCCGGCAAGGACCACTCGCCAAGCGTCTCCCCCGACGGCCGACTGATCGCCTTCACCTCCTCGCGCACCGGCGCGTCGCGCATTTGGTTGCGACAGGTGCACGGCGGCGGAGAGCAGCCGTTGACCGAGGGGCCGGATTTTCGGCCGCGCTTTTCGGCGGACGGGACGACGGTGACGTTCATTCGCAGTGACGGCGACAGTTATGCGGCCTATCGCGTACCGGTGGTCGGGGGGCAGCCGCGCAGGTTGATCGACGACGTGAGCGCGGTGGATTGGTCGCCGGACGGTCGGCAGCTAGCATTTGTGCGCGTTCCGAAGGGCGTGGACGGCATCGTGAGATCCGAGATCGGATTGTTCGACGTCGAAAGCGGCGAGCAGCGCATCGTTCATACGCAGGAGAACAAGGCGCTGTTCGGGCTGGGCTGGTCGCCGGACGGGACACGGCTTTCGGTCAGTCAGGCCGGCGTTCAGTCCGGGACGGGTAGCTGGCGCGTGCTGATGCTGGATCCGGCAAGCGGCACCGTCGAGGAGCTCACGATCGGCGACAACCTGGGGCTGGTCTCGAGCGCGGCGTGGGCCGATGCGTCCTCGCTGTTTGTCGCGGTCTCGGAGTCGACCGTCAGCGGATCGGCGCTGCCGAATCGCGTCGTGCGCCATGATCTGCGAACCGGTCGCGAGCAAACGCTGTTCTGGGCGCCGTACCTGTTTCCGTTCAGTGGATCGGTGACCGAGACGACGCGGCTCGCGAAGCTCGACGAGACGAGCCTGGTCTATGACAGCGCCCAGCGGGGGCAGTCGCTGTATGAGATCGACATCGAGGGCGAGACGGCCCGCGAGCTACTCGGCGGCGTCTCGATCGATCGACAGCCGGCCTACCATCCCGACGGAAGTCGAATGTTGTTTACCTCCAGCCGTACCGGCAACGTCGATCTGTTCTCCTACGAGTTCGCTACCGGCGAACTGCTGCAACTGACCGACCATCCTGCCAGCGACTGGGACGGCGCCTACACCCCGGACGGCAAATCGATCCTGTGGAGCTCCGAGCGCGGCGGCAATCTGGAGATCTGGACGGCGACGCTGGATGGATCGAACCCACGGCAGATCACCCGCGACGGCGTCGGGGCCGAGAACCCGACGATGACCGCCGACGGCCAGTGGATCGTCTACACCAGCGCCAACATCGAGCATCCGGGGATTGTCAAGATCCGTGCGGACGGCAGCGACCGCCAGCAGCTGGCAACCGGTGACTGGACCAACGGCGAGGTCTCACCGGACGGGCGCTTCGCCTTCTACCTCCGCACCGACGAGGCGACCCTGCGCAGCGTGGGTGCGGTGGTGGATCTGGCCAGCGGCGAGACGACGCCGTTCACGTTCGAGGTGATCTACCATCTCCGTTCGCAAAGCGTGAGCTATGGACGCGCGCGTTGGATGCCCGACGGTTCGGCGATCGCCTACGTCGGGCTGGATGAGCAGGGTCGCACGGGGCTGTGGGTCCAGGATTTCAGTACCGAGCACGATACGGCTGCGACGCGACGCCGGCTGATCGGCTTCGATGGCAGCGGGGTCCACGAATCGTTCGGCATCTCGCCGGATGGGAAGCGGATCCTGTTGTCGACGCTCGAGCAGGTGCGGGCGATCTATATGGTTGAGGGGTTACCGGAACTCTAGCGGTGTTGGATCGGAGCTGGCGGTTCGGATGTGGCTCGACGATGTCGAGGCGAATCCTCGGTCGGAAGATCCCGTTCGGCTCCACCAATCGCCTCGCACTCAACCGGTCACAAATCCCAATTCGATAGCGCGCTCATTCCTCGACGCCGGTCTGCGGCTCTCCCTGGATCCGCCTGATCATCTCCGAGGCGTGTTCGTTGGCCGGTGCCAGCTCCAGGACGCGGCGGTAGCTGGCGAGCGCGCTCTCCGTTTCACCCGCGGCAAAGTACGCCTCACCCAGGCTGTCGTGGGTATTCGCCGAGCTCGGGAACTCGCTGGCGTTCAAGGCGAAGACTGCGATCGCGTCCTCGAACCGCCGAGCGCCGAGCATTTCGTATCCGAGCCGGTTGAGCACCGCCTCCGAGCGGCTGAAGTCGTACGCGGAATCCGATCGTCTCGATTCGCTCCGATAGAACGAGATCAGATCGGCGGATCCCGACTCCGCCAACGACACGAGCGGAACGAGGATCGGAGTCTTCGCCTGCTCTCCAAGTGCAAACTCGCGGACCAGCATCGCAGCCAGGTCGAGGGCCAGATCCTTGGTCGAGGTGTCGTCGGTCAGCACGGCCACCCCCACCCGCTTGCTCGGAACGTAGCGCACGGTCGCGCGAGCGCCGCCGCCCTGATGGCCGAGCGTCCTGACTCCGTCAACCACCTCCAGAATGCTACCGAGGCTATAGCCATCGAAGTCGTAGGCATCGCGGTACAGAAGATCGGACAGGAAGTCGGGCGCGACGATCCGGCCGTCGTTCAAGGCGAGAAACAGCGCGGCCATGTCGGTCGCCGTGGTCTGGTAGCCGCCGGCAGAGGCTAGAAGCGGCGAGGTTCGTTGACCCGAGGCCATGTCGGCGTAGGAGGTCGCCGTCATGCCTGCTGGGTCGGTGACGTGCTCGGCTACAAGCTCGGGCCACGACCTGCCAAGCACGTCTGCGATCACCATCTCGGCGACCCCGTACCCACTCTGGCGATACCGCGACGCCGCGCCGGGCTCGTAGTCGAGCGGCAGCGCTCGTACGAACTCGTAGATATCGCGGTTGCCGGAGCTCGGGTCGGATGCGAGGCGCTCGAATTCGGGACGGTTCACGATCATCGTGATGCCCGAAGAGTGGTTGAGCAACCGCCAGAACGGAATCGAGACCCAGGACGGCGGAGCATCCGCGAGGAGCGCTCCCAGGGGCTGGTCGAGATCGAACAGCCCGTCCTCGACGAGCGAAGCATAGGTGACGGATGTCAGCGCCTTGGTGGCAGAGTAGAGACCGAGGCTCGTGCTCTCATTGTACGGGCCTCCACCCCCGGCCTGTGTGCCGAAACCCCGCGCCAGGACGACCTCCTGCTCCCAGACGACGGCCACCGCCAGGCCTTCGGCGCCGTAGGCCGCCAGCGCCATCTCGATGATCCGCTCGGTCTCGCTGGTGTCGGGCGGACGAAGGTCGGAAGCCTCCTGACATCCACTGGCCCCCAGCAGCACGAGTGCGGCCGATAGAAGGTAGCTGAGGCTGGCGGGCATTTGGCGATCTCCAGGCTTGAGATTCGTTAGACAGTGCTGCGGCGATGGCGGTCGTTCGAGAGCCCCCTCTCGGGAAGCCAGCTGTCCGAGAGCCAGAGGTGCATGGCAGCGTACGACCTCCAGGGGCGCCACCGCATCGACGACTCACGCAGGTCGCGCAGACCCAGGCGGGCCGCGGCGGCGCGCAGAGCGAGGTCGGTGTCCGGAAAGGCGTCCGGCCAGTGCAGGGCGCGCATCGCGATGTACTCGGCCGTCCACGGGCCGATGCCCGGCAACGCCGTCAACTGCTGCCGCGCGACGTTCGCCGAGGACCCCGGCGAGAGCAGCTCGGGCTTCTCCTGATCCAGCCGCGCCACGGCGAGGATCGAGGCGGCACGTGACTTCGGAATGCCGATCGAAGCGATGGCGTCGACCGACTGCTGCGCGAGGTCCGCGGAGGTGGGCGTCAGACGGCGCAGGTCGCTCTCGGGGGCCTCGGTAGGAGACCCGAAGCGCTCGGCGAGCCGACCCGCGAGGGTCGACGCGCCGGCCACGGAGACCTGCTGGCCGAGGATCGCCCGCCATGCGAGCTCGAAGCCGTCGAACGCCCCGGGAACCCGCAGACCGGGAAAGGCCGCCACACCTGGCGCCAGGTTTGGATCCTGCCCCAGGACCCGATCGACCAGGTCCGGCGTCGCGTTCAGGTCGAGCAGGTCCCGCACGCGGGCAAGCAGTGCCTGCAGGTGCGGGGAAAGCGACTCGGAAACGCGGACCCGTATCTCGGGCCGCCCCGCGGGGCCGTCGAGTCGAATCCAGCCGTGGGTGCCACTGATGGAGACCGTCCGGTAGTAGGCGCCATCTCGGGCGCTCTCGACATGCGGAATGGCGCGGGCAGACAAGAAACCGAGGAGCTGCGGCCAGGCGAGCGGCGGCCGGTAGTCCAGGCGGAGTTCGAGGATCGGGAGCCGCCGTGCCGGCGTACGGCGGCGTCTGAAGTCTCGGGGGCAGATCCCGTATCTGTTCGCGAACAGCTCGTTGAACCGGCGCAGGCTGGAGAACCCGCTGTCCAGTGCAACCCGGAGAATCGAGAAGTCGGTCTCGGTGAGTAGCTGTTTGGCGATCAGGAGCCTGGCGGTTTGCGCCAGGGCGATCGGAGTCACCCCCGTCGCCTCTTTCACGAGCCGTCGAAGGTGCCGCTCGCTGATGCCGAAGGAAGTGGCGAGGTCGCCGAGCTTCTGGCCGTCGCTCAGGTAGCCCGCCTGGATCCGTGCGACGATGCCGCCCGCGAGGGCAGATGGCTCCTGGCCGGCAGGCGCGGCCGGAGCGAGCTCCGGTCGACAGCGGAGACAGGGTCGGAAGCCGGCGCTCTCGGCCGCCGCCGCCGACGGGTGGTACGAGCAGCTGCTGGCGCGCGGCTTCCTCGCCGGGCAAACCGACCGGCAGTAGACGCCTGTCGTTGAGACGCCGACGAAGAACAGGCCGTCGAATCGCGAGTCTCTCGCGAGCAAGGCCCTGTAGCAGACACTTGCGTCGAGCATGGGTTCAGCCTAGCGGGTGGTTCCGGGGGAATCTAGCGGAATCCAGCCATGGAACGCTGATTGGCACGATCCTCGCTTTGTCCAGGAGGGAAGGGTTACCAGGAGATCGAAAAATGTCCAGGACAGAGAACATACTCACCGGTCGTTTTCGGATAGCCGTAGCGGCCCTGCCGCTGCTCGCGCTGCTGCTGGTGACGGGCTGCGCCAGCGTCACCGATCCCTACGCCACCAAGCGCGACAAGACGAAAAAGGGCGCCGCGGTCGGCGCTGCTTCCGGAGCTGCCGCGGCCATCCTCAAGGGCGAGCGTGAGGCCGACGAGATCCTCGCCGGCGCAGCCATCGGCGCCGCCATCGGCACCGGGGTGGGCGTCTACATGGATCGGCAGGAGGAGGCGTTGGCGCGCATTCCGGGCACGACCGTGGAGCGGATCGACAAGAACCTGCTGCTGGTTCGATTCGACTCGAACGTGCTCTTCAGTGTCGACTCCGCGATTGTCGGCGGCGCCGGTCGCGCGTCGGTCGACCGGGTCGCGAGCGTGCTGGCCGAGTATCGGAAGACCGCCGTCATCGTCCAGGGACACACCGACGCGACCGGCAGCGAGCAGCACAATCAGGACCTCTCCGAGCGTCGCGCCGGGGCCGTGCGCGGACTGCTGATCGGCGCCGGCGTGGACGCCGGTCGCATCACTGCCGTCGGCTACGGCAAAGGCTATCCAGTGGCTTCGAACGACACGGAGAGCAGCCGGCGCCTGAACCGCAGAGTCGACGTGCTGCTCAAAGCCAAGGTGAAGTAGGTCGCCAACCACGCTCAAGGAGTCGGTGCGGGGGAAGGTGGGGTGGCACTGAACGCGGCGACATCGCGGGCAAGCCGCGCGCGTCGCCTCAGTGCGCCATCGCCACCAGGGCCGCGCGCGCCTCTCCGGCGTTGGTGACCGGGCCTTCGAAGCTCAGGCGGTGGATCGTCTCACCGACCCGCACGTCGAACCCTTCACCGTCGATGCCCACCATCGTCACGTCGTCGTCCGACTGTGGGTCGATGCCGAGTCCCGACCGGCAGTAGTGCCGCAGGGCGTCTCCGTGGTCCTCGTTCATGTGCTCGAGGATCGCAGCCTCGGCCTTGGAATCGAACGGGTTCGCCTCGAGGAACTCGTCCGGGGCGATCCAGCGGATATTGCCGAAGCCGCCGATGTAGCGCAGGCGGACCGGCTCGAGAACGTAGAACGAGAAGTCGTGCGTCCCGTGGTAGCCGCGGGAGGCGGGGAAGTAGCGGTAGTAGCGCTCCGGGACGTCGGCCTCGTCGCCGGCGAGGGGAGCGACGTCGGCCAGGTAGGTCAGCCGGCCGGCGGCCTGGACATCGGTCGCGCCGGCCGCGAGCACAGTCAGCGAGACGCGCGGATCGACGACGATGTTCTTCGTGTGCTGCGCGATCGAGCTGATCAGCAGTACCGGGCGGCCGGCGCGGTCGAGGCAGTAGGGCGTCACCGAGCCGAACGGATAGCCGGGCACTTCCGCCGAGTGCGTGGACAGGACACCGGCGCGGCCTTCGACCAGCAGCGCCCGGGCCTCCTTGTGATCGTTCCAGTTGCTCATCGCGGTGGATCTTAGACCAGCGTCCTCAAAGAACGACCTTCAAGATCCGGTGCCGGCTCACGAACCCGGCCTTTTCGATCGCCCGCCGAGCCGCCTGGTTGTCGACCGTGGTGGAGCAGATCGGCACCAGCTCGCGGTCGTAGCAGAGCTGCTTGAGCCGCCTCAGAGTGTGAGTGGCGACCCCCCGGCCACGATGACTGCGCATCGTGATCACTCCCAGGTCCACGAACGGCGACTGACTCTCGCTCACCCGCGCCTCGCCGGTCGCCAGGATCTCCTCGCCGAGCCGTAGGGCGTAGAGCTCCCGGCGACCGACGAGATTCTCGAGGTAGCCGTCGAGCCACTCCCCCGGATCGGCATCGAGACTCGCGCGTTGCAGCTCGCCGATGGTGTCGAGCTCGCCGGTCTCAACGAGGTCGAGCGATGCTCCGTCGAGCTTCGCGGTGCTCAGCTCCCTGCGACGTTGGTCGTGAAAGAGGAAGCTGTGCACAGTGAGGCCCTTCTGAGCGTCGAGGCACAGCCCGAGGAACAGCTGGTCGGCCGTGCTCACAATCGCGCTCGTCACGTCGTCGCGAGCGATCACTTCGCCAAAGAGCTCCCCGGCGCGCTGCTCCAGCGGTGCCACGACGAAGAACTGAAGCAGCTGCCCCTCACTGTCAACACAGAAGTAGCCCGCCCGTTCCCCGTCGGCGCGGATCTCCATCTGCCGGCTCATCGCGACGAACGCTTCCCACATGCCGTCGAGAGGCGCCGCCATGGACGCCAGGCAGTCTCTTCGCAGGTCCGCGAGATCGGCCGATTCGCGCTCGTGGATCGTGATCAATGCCGGTCGATCCTATCGGCTCTCGCCGCCGAGAAGGCGCGAACACGACGCCCGGTCCAGGGTGAAGCGCAGCTTCTGGGTCGAGCGCGCGCCGAGCCGTTCGTAGAAGCGCGCCGCGTCGTCGTTCCAGATCGGCGTCTGCCACTGGAGATTCACGGCGCCGAGAGCGAGGGCGAGCCGTGCCACGTGCTCGACCAACGTCCGACCGAGCCCCTGGCTGCGATAGGGCGCGCGCAGGTAGAGGCAGTCGAGGTGCAGGTAGCGTCGCGCATCCCAGGTGGAGAGCTCGAGGCTCGCGCTCGCGAAGCCGGCCAGCTCGCCGGGCGCTTCGACGACCAGACAGTGCGCGTCATCGGAGTCGAGCAGCAGGGTCTTCAGCTCGGGCTCGCGCTCGTGATCCGACCAGCTCGCCCGCTCGAAGTCGGCGTGCTCCCGACAGAGCGTCACGAGCTCGGGAAGATCACCCCGCTCGAGCGGGCGAATCCGGACTTCGTCGATCAAGAGGATTCCAGCTCGAAGCCCTCGTCCCGCCAGCCGGCGGTGCCGCCGATCATCTCCTTGACCGGTCGTCCGAGCCCGGCGATCCGAGCCGCTCCGCGAGTGGAGCCGTTGCAGTGCGGCCCCGCGCAATAGACCACGAAGAGGGTGTCCGCCGGATACTGGGCGAGGCGCTCGTCGGTGAGCGTCTGGTACGGGAGGTTGATCGCGCCGGGGAGATGCCCGGACGCGTAGGCTTCGGGCGAACGGACGTCGACCAGGACGAAGCCCCGATCGTCCAGGGCTTCCGTGGCGTGCACGTCCCAGCAGTCGGTCTCGAAGGCGAAACGGGCCTTGAAATGGGCGGCAGCTTCGTCGGGCGGGACTGTGGGCACTTCGACTACCAGATTCTTGAGCTGGACTCTCATGGTTTCTCCTCGGGGGTGTATCGGTTCGTCGGGCGATCCGCTTCGAGATCAGTATCGAGGAGGGAGACCTAGGCTCGCAATTGGCAGAAAAGGCAATGATGCGTAAAATACCGCCATGCGTAGAGACCCTCTCGACGTCGTCGTCATCGCCTACGAAGGGCTCTGCACCTTCGAGTTCGGGATCATCATCGAGCTCTTCGGGTTGCATCGGCCGGAGCTCGACCCCTGGTATCGACTCCGGGTGGCCGGTGTCGACGAGGGTCCGTTGAAAGCGACGGGTGGGATCTGCGTCGAGGTGCCGTTCTCTCTCAGGATCCTCGACCGCGCCGGGACCATCATCGTGCCGGGTTGGCGCTCGCCCGACGCGCCGGTTCCGGGGGCGCTCGTTCGCAAGTTGCAGAAGGCCAGCCGCGAGGGCGCTCGCATCGTCTCGGTCTGCAGCGGTGTCTTCGTCCTCGCTGCGGCCGGCCTCCTCGATGGCAAGCGGGCGGCGACCCACTGGCGATACGCCGCCGCCCTGGCGCAGCGCTACGCGGCCATCTCGATCGACAAGGACGTCCTCTACGTCGATGAAGGCAACATCATTACCTCCGCCGGGAGTGCCGCCGGCATCGACATGGGGCTGCACCTGATTCACCGAGACTTCGGCGCGACCGTAGCGAACAGCGTCGCCCGCCGGTTGGTCGTGCCCCCTCATCGCGAGGGCGGCCAGAAGCAGTTCATCGACACCCCGGTGGCGAGATCCGAAGGCGAAGCCCCCCTGGCCGGCCTCCTCGACCGCCTACGCGAGACCCTGTCCGATCCCCACACCGTCGACAGCATGGCGACGAGCTCCAACATGTCGACCCGCACCTTCGCCCGACGGTTCAAAGCGGCCACCGGCACGACCCCCCACCGCTGGCTTCAACGCGAACGCGCCCGGCTCGCCCAGGAGCTCCTGGAGACCACGGCGCTGCCCCTGGACAGAATCGCCGAGAGCTCGGGGTTCGGTGACTCGCAGCTCCTTCGGCTTCACTTCAAGCGGGTCGTGGGGACGGCGCCGTCCGACTATCGGAAGAGCTTTCGAGGGCGGGTTTGAGGGGTCTCGGACCGTGACCTTCACTCAACCTCGGCTATCTCGCGCTCTTGGGTCGGGAGCAAGGCCGGTCGAACCCATCGGCTCGGATCGCGGGCAAGAAACTCGAGATTCTGCTTGACAGCATTTTCGAGCCCCGCCCGGAGCACCCTCCAGACCGCGAATCAGACCGGCCGCTCCCGCCCGAGGTTCGCGTGAGAGACGAGATCCTGGACATCTCGACAAGAACGCCAGATTGCCCTCCGATCGCGCCGTATGCGCCAGCCTAAAGCGCTGAAAAACCAGGGGTTACAGTGCTCTTCGAACCCATTCGGAGGGCCCCATGGAATCCACCGCTCTCGTACCTTCGACCCCCAGTTCGACACCGCTCCCGACGACTGTCGAGCGCTACCCCTCCCCGGAGGAGCGCCTCGACCGGCGCGCCGACACGGAACGACTCGGCGAGCGGATCGCCGAGCTCGCGGCGCAGATCTCGGCCGCGACCTACCAGCTACTGCTCTTGATTCACGAGTTCGACCAGCGCGACGGCTGGGCCTGCGGCTTCCGGAGCTGTGCCCACTGGCTGAGCTGGCGCACGGGCGTCGCGATGGGCGCCGCGCGCGAGAAGGTGCGCGTCGCGCGGGCGCTGGCAGAGCTGCCGACGATTTCCCGGGCCATGCGCTCCGCCGAGATCTCCTACTCCAAGGTCCGGGCCCTGACGCGCGTTGCCAGCCCAGACAGTGAAGAGCGCCTGCTCGAGTTTGCGATGCACGCGACGGCATCCCAGGTCGAGCGCTTCGTCCGGGCCTGGAGGCAAGTGGATCGTGGCGTTGAGGCCGAGGCTGTGAGGGAACGCGAAACCAAGCGCCACGAGAGCCGGTACCTCGAGATCTACACCGACGACTCCGGCATGGTGGTCGTGCACGGCCGGCTCGAGCCTGAGGCGGGCGCGGTCCTGAGGCGTGCCCTCGATGCCGCCGGCGAGGTCTTGTACGGCAAGCAGCGCCTGGGCCAACGTCCGGCGACCGATGCACCCACCAGCACACAGCGCCGCGCGGATGCCGCTGGCCTCCTGGCGGAGGCGGCACTCGCCTCCGGGCTCGGCGATGAGGCCTCTCTCGACACGCGCGCCGACCGCTTCCAGGTCGTCGTGCATGTCGACACGGAGGCTCTCGAAGACCCCGAAGCGCCTGGCCTTTCCGAGATCGAGGACACCGGAGACGTTCCCGCGGAAACGTCCCGCCGCCTCGCTTGCGACAGCTCAACCGTCACCATGACCCAAGACTCCAGGGGCCGGGTGCTCGACGTCGGCCGCAAGACGCGGGTCATTTCAGCCGCCCTGCGCCGCGCGCTCAAGCATCGAGACAACACCTGCCGCTTCCCCGGGTGCGATCTCACCTTCTGCGACGC
>JAJCXP010000231.1 GCA_029263375.1 Acidobacteriota bacterium
AGTCGATATGAAGGCCCTGGAGCTGCCGCCCTACCTCGAGGAAAAGGCCGAGTAACACCTTGGCTCTGCCCAACTTCTGGGCGGGGCCGTTCGATGCCAACGATCTCGACCCATCTG
Organism: Acidobacteriota bacterium; assembly: GCA_029263375.1. Classification (GTDB taxonomy): domain Bacteria; phylum Acidobacteriota; class Thermoanaerobaculia; order Multivoradales; family JAHEKO01; genus JAHEKO01. Next base: position 118 of record JAJCXP010000231.1, read on the forward strand.
GACGCCCCCGGTCATGATCCAAGGCACGCGGGCGACGCGAGTCCAGTGCGCGGGCGGATCGGCTCGCTCCAAGGTCCCTTCTACGGGCTCGATGGACGAAGAATCCCATTCCAAGGACCCTTCTAAGGCCTCGGCAAACGAAAAAACCCGTTCCAAGGACCCAACTAAGCGTTCTGCAAATGCAACAGCCCGTTCTTGGGTGGGGATCAGCCGCGGTACCGCCGGGGGCACGCGTTGGTACCGGGGGATCACGTGATGTTGTGCCGGACTTGACGGTGTTCCCCTCGGGAACAGGTTAGATTTGTGGGACATCGGTGATCCCCACCTCCCATCGAAGGGATTTCGCCGGATGCCGAGTCCGCGGCCGGTACTAACAAAGGGATTTTGCTGGATATCGAGTCTTCCCCCGGTACCAACGGAGGGGGTTCCACCGAGACATCGAGTCTTCCCCCGGCACCAACGCGTGCTCCCGGTGCGGTCGGCGACATGGTACCGTTTCGCCTGCCATGGAAAAAAACTTTGCCGCAAAGTGCAATATTCTTGGGCTGTGTGGTGTCTTTATTAGTAGAGGGTCACGAAATAGCGCCTGGTCAGGTGGTTTCATGCCGCCACCAGGAACCCTCGGCGGCGGCGCCCCGGAACCTTCTGCCGTAAGCACGCCTGTTGGCCCTGGGCTCGATGGTCTGGGGTCCGGCCTCCCACGGTCCGGCCTTTTGGGGTCTGGCCTACCTTGCGCCGTCGCTGTGAGCTCTTCCGCGTTCGGCGGGCTGCCACTGATTGCAGACACCCGGTCGCTTACCGTCACGGCTCCCGAAGCCGTGACGCTTTGCCGTGTCGACACCGCGCGGCCATGACTCGGTTCCACACCCGGGGAGCGCGAGCTCGGTCTCTGCCGGGCCGGTCTCTGTCGGGCAGGGGTGTCGGTCGCCGCGGCGAAGGCTGCCCCAGGGTGACGGCTGCCGGGTTGCAGACGGGATTTCCAGAAAGATCGGAGGACACGCATGGAGACCGACTGGATATCGGAATGGACGCCGCCTGCCCGGAATAATCCCGAGCTCGCGCCCGAAACGCTGGCGGCGGTCCGCGCGCTGCAGGGTGGAGAGGTCGAAGACAGCACCCGGCACCTGTTCGCGATCTTCGAACCGCAGCTCAGCGCCTACTTCAGGCGCCAAGGCTGTGGCGACCTCGAAGCGGACGACCTGACGCAGACCGTTTTTATCCAGATGCTGGAACAGATCGCAACCTTGAAGGACGCGGCGAGCTTTCATTTCTGGCTGTTCAAGATGGCCGGCAACTATTTCCGCAACTTCCTGCGCGACGGAGCCCGCGATAGTGACGCGCTCGAGGGTTTCGCGGAGCTGGCGCGAAAGGACAGCGAGTCGGGCACGTTCTGGGTGCGGGGCACGTTCGAGCCGAACCCGGAGGCGAAGTTGACGGTGAGCGAGACGGTGGACCGGCGGCGGGTTGTGCTGCGCCAGCTGTTGCAGGCCACCCGGCTGGCGCCGACGACACGCCAGTCCCTGCTGCTGCGGCTGCAAGGCGCCAGTTATGAGGAGATCGCCCGGGCCCTCGAGATCCCGGTCGGCACTGTCGGATCGCAGGTCAGCCGCGCCAGCACCGCGCTGTTGAGGAACCTCGAGAAGATCGATCAAGGGTTCGCTCCGGAGGACGCGGGCGACGACGCGGTTGCCGCGGTTGTCGCCGGGCTGAGCCCGCAGCTCCTGACGTTCAAGCGAGAGGCCCTGGAGGCCGATCCGGCCTACTTCCGAGCCGGCATTCTGGAGGTCGCCAGCGCCGACTGCGAGGCGGCCGAAGAGCACGACGAAGGGGTGCTGATCCTGTTCGCCGGGGAGGACAGGGAGGCCGGGGAGGAGAAGCGGGAGGACGCGTCTCTGGAAGTCGAACGTAGGGTCGACAGCCCGGCCGCGATCGCCGCCGTGGCGCGGCAGGACCGGCAACGGGGGCGGCCGCGCCGGCGGGCGACCCGGACGATTCTGCCGGCGGGACGCCGCGACGAGGAGCTGGACCTGGGGCGCCTCTCCCGAGACGACCTGGGCTTTCCGCTGATCCTGCTGGAGGAGGCCGCGGCCTCGATCGGTGAGGGCGGCGAGAGCGTCGACGTTGACGCCGACGGCCCGCTCGCCTTACGAGCCAAGTTGACCTGTGCCGGCGCGCTGCTCGCCCGCGGCCGGCGTTTCACCGTCGCGCGGCGAGCCGCGGAGATCGTCCGCCAGGCGATTGTTCTGATCGCCAACGGACGACGCGAAGAGATTCGCCACCAGGTCGTCGCAGGCCGCAGTCTTCTGCGGTCCTTCCTCGGCCACAACTCGAGGAGACATGAGCCATGCCAACCATCGGAATGAACTTCGCCATCGAGGCCGCGGCACGCCTCGGCACATTGATCGACGCCCACGGGCGGGACGCCGGCCGCCAACTCGGCGAGTGGCTGCGTCCCTGGCTGCGGGACGACGAGACCCTGCCCGACTTCTCGCTGGTGCTGGAGCTACCGGCGCGGATGATCCGGCACGCCGGGCAGAGTCTGCGCGATGATCGGAGGGAGCTCGAGGAGGCCAGGAGGCTCGAGGGCGAGGCCCGCTTCCAGCGCGATCAGGCGGCGACGGCGCTGCGCCGGAAACTGGTCGAGAGCCGCCGGCTCCTGACCTCGGTGCTCGGTCCACGGCACGCCGCCAAGCTTCTCGGCCTTGCGGGCAAGACCGCCCGAGCTGCGCAACCGGCGCTTCTGCTGTCGCAGACCACCGCCTTTCTGTGCCTGCTCGGCGATCCGCGGCGACTGGCGTTGACGCGTGCCGACCATTACCTTGACCCCGTCGCGACGGCCGCTGCCCTCGAGCCGCTCGCCGCCGCTTGCCGCCAGGCCTGCGACCATCTCGACGAGATTTGCCAGGTGAGCGCGGCTCGACTCGCCGCCAGGGATCGCGCGTCGGCGGAGCTCTGGCGCGCCGTCCAAGGCGTCGTCCGCCTGCTCGGCGGATGGCTACAGCTCGTCGGCCGGTCGGACCTGGCCGAGAAGCTCCGCCGCATAACGTCGCGGGGACGGTAGCCCAGAAAGGAACGGTCGCCCAGACAGGAACGGTAGCCCAGAAAGGAGGTTCCGATGTAGCACCCCGGATGTAGACCGCGAACCTATCCATCACCGATCACCAAGGAGGAAGAAGAATCATGCCATCCGTACCAAGCATCGTCCGTCAGAAGGCGTCCACCGTCTTGCAGTCGGTCGAACAATCCCATATTCGAGACGCGTTGCCGAAGGTCGAAGACCGGTTGCGCGAGGTCCTGGCCGGCGAGGAATCCCTGCCCGACATCCCACTGCTGGCCGCGCTCCTGGGGCGCGTCCAGGTCGGCGGGACGATGGGGCTCCTGGCGGCTGAGGAAGCCCATGAGGCAGAGCTCGCGGGCGCTGCCGAGCTCCGCCGGCGCCGCGACGAGGCGGGCGAGCGGGTCCACGACAAGCTGGTCGAGGTCCGCCGGATCGCCGCCGGCCTCTTCGGTCCCGAGCACAGCGCCAAGGTGCTGGGCGCCCCCGGTCTCACCGCCCCGGTCAGCGAGGGTGAGCGCCTCTGGCGCCAGGCCAAGGACACCATCCAGCGGCTCGAGGCCCCCAACTTCATCGTGCCGAAGCTGACAACCGCGAGCATGCAGTTCGATCCCACCATGCTGGCCACCGAGCTCAAAACCGACAACACCGAGTTCCGCCAGGCTCTCGACGCCG